>DEQQ01000077.1 GCA_002360455.1 Saprospiraceae bacterium UBA3362 | reverse complement strand
AATTTAGCAACAGTTTTTTGAATTCTCTTTACAATTCCGAGTTTTCTTTTTTCATCTAAGCATAAGTATGTCGTGGGAGGAGAGCACGCTTGTCCTTTTGTAATCATATTCCACATGATTACAGCAAGTTTTCTAGCCAGAGCACTTATGGCTACGGCTCTCCCTTTCTTATAACTTATCCTTTTAAAGAAATCTACCAAAATTCCTTCTTTTAGTTGACCTATTGCATTAGCAGCATGACGCAAGGCTAGCTTTAATCTACTACTTCCTTTTGGCAAATGATGGGATAGTATTCTTCCGCCACTTATTTTATTGTTTGGAGCCAATCGCAACCAAGAAGCAAATTGTTTAGCTGATTCAAATTTTTTGATCCCATCAAGTCCCACCTCACTCATCAATACCATAATGGTTGATTCATTGACCTCTTTAATATTTTACCTTGCTTTTGGTGATAATTCTTTGTCAATCTAAGCTTGATTGCCATCGGGTTTTAAAAACACCATTGCATAAAACGGACTTAACATTGAACTTGAAGATGCAATTTACGAATTCGTTAGCAATTTAATTCAGTATTTTTTCAATACGGAGGGATTGCAGCTAACGGCTCGGGGGTATGAAACGTAGCGGGATGCATGGCTGCGAATCTATCCACCGTTACTGACCTTGCCAGCGGGACCCGAGCATGCAAATTGCACTAAAACCGCTATGTTTTATAACCGCGTGTTAGCCATAGAATTTAATTCTTCTTTCAGTAAAAATATCTTTTCAACTTTAAAAATTGTTTTTCAAACAAATGATGTGAGATTATACTAACCGCAACTGTAATAAATAAAGATAATATTCCTGATACATACCAATTAGAAAATCCAATATATTTAAAAACATGAATAAGTAAAAGGATTATTATTGTGTGATACATATTGCACTGCCCCCTATAAACTGGACTATTTTCAAAGAGGTTAAAAACCGAAATATTCAAATCTACTACACTTCGCTTTCCTTAACTGTAGAACTTTCTTTTGCAAAAAGTAAAGAATAGCCTAAGCCTACCAAAACACAAAATAACAGCACCATCCACCACAAAGGTTTGAATCCAAAATAATCTGCCACCATTGACCCTAAAAATGGCCCTGCGATTTGCCCTGCTCCAAAAGCCACTGCATACAAAGATCCGTACTGTCCTCTATTCGCATCAGTACTTCGATTGAGCATATAGGTCATCATAAATGGCATGGTTAATATTTCTGCTATCGTAATCACAATCGTGGAGATTAGGGCTACTTGCATGGCGCCAAAAGGCAAAATATTGAAAATAGCAAATGAAACTCCCATTAATATTGTACCGATAGTAATATAAGTTCTTATAGCATTCTTTTGCGATAAATAATAGACAATAATCATTTCGAACAAGGCTATCATAATTCCATTGATAGACATTGTCCACCCAATTTGCAGTTCGGTGAGTTTCAAATCTTCCTTCATAAAAACCGGTAAGGTTGTGAACAGTTGAAAGAAACACATCGCATACAAAAACTTCAAAGCTATAAAACCCAAATAATAATAGTCTCTCCAAACAGAATTATTGCTGGTGTATATTTCTTGTTTTGATCTAATATGATGCGTAATATTGGGCAATAACATAATAACAAAAAAGGCAGCCATCAAATTGGTCATCCCATCTACCCAAAATAAATACAAATAATTCTTTGCTGCCAACCAACCTGCAAGACTTCCTCCTACTGCCCAACCAAGATTAATGGTAAGACGAACCAGTGAAGAAGATCTTGTCCTGTTTTCATCATTAGAAAACACACCTATTGCTGCAATATTAGCCGGACGGAAGGCTTCATTTACCACTGCCAAAACAAATGAACAAATACAAATCATCATGTATTGATGTATATAGCCCAGGCAAATAAAAAATACTCCACCCAATATCAATGAAAACTTCAAAACCTTATGATATCCAAAACGATCTGTAAGTTTCCCACCCAAAAGAGATCCTAATATTGCACCAACTCCAAAGCAGCTCATAACAAATCCGGCAGCAGTCTTACTCACGCCCAACTGTTGTGTCATATACATGCTCATGAATGGAACCACCATTGTCCCGGATCTATTGATCAATTGCAATAAAGCCAACAGCCATATCTCTTTGGACAAGCCTGCAAAAGATTTTTTATATAGATTGATTGTGCGAGAAAGCATTAAAAAAAGACAATTCCAAATGCAATATGTTCTTGAATTGAAATTTAAAAAAGTTAATAAGACTTTAATATGAGATCCTTCCGCTTATCTAACTCTATCTTCTACAACAGCATTATGAAGAAAATAATCGAAATAAAAAACATATTTTATTTCAACCCATTTCCCAATTCATATTCCAAAAATGCAGGAACAGCAGATCCTTTGACTTTTGTCTTTACTCGAAGAACATATACTGAGTTCACAGATTTTAACACTTTAGCAAGTCGAATTAATGGAAAAAGGAATTTGTTTTTTTCTTGAGCCAAATCTATTTTCGACTTCACCTGCTCATAATCCAATTGAAAAGGGATTTGTTTTTTCTCCTCGGCATTGAGAGTAAATATCTCATCTCTAATACTGCTCCCCAGTACAAATTCTTGAACGGTTTTCCCTTTTCCTGTACCTTTAGTATAGATTTCGACCAATTCCCATTGGACACTTAGAATTTGAGCTTCTTGCAAAGAGCTTAGTTGAATCAATCCCTTGATTTGATTTGGAGCTTGATTGTCTATTTGCAGGACTTCCATTTTTACAGATTCTATTCCCAAAAAACGCTTAAGTGTATTGATCATTTTGTGATTTTTGTCCAAATGTACAATAGTTATATTTTGCTGTGTATTCTTTAGATGAATTCATTTGTTTTACCGACAAGATCCTATCGTTTTATCCTGTACAAATAATCCTCCGTGAGATAAACGATATAATCTTGATTAATATCGAATGCCTTGATCTTTTCTGTTAATCTTAATATCTCTCTCATTGGACCGCGGCCTGGCTTCCATTCATAAAGGATATCATTCTTCACTATAAAAATGCTTCTGTCAATTTCAGCCAAAGCAATGATCTCCGGATCATACAATTCATACTCAAAATTTAGAAAAGCATTATATACTTTGATTCCGTATTCTTTAAAAAACAAATAATACAAATTTCCATCATGTACAATTTGTTTATCGTTTCGAAACATATCGATTTGGTCTACTCTTATCTCATCCGAAATTGCTTTTGTCCCATTTTCATCATTGATCATCAGTCTGGCATTTTTAAAAAATACCTGATTCCCATTTCGATCTCTATTCATAACCTGCCCCGGCAATAAGTCTGTAACATACTGCTGAGTCAGAACATTGAACTGATCGTCCAAAATATACAATTTTGAAGCCTCCGGACATATCAGCACTATCTTCTGAGGATCCATAGTATTGAGATAAACTTTCCAGGAAAAGTCTCTCCTTCTTTGGTCGACTTCCCTTTGCAAAGATGAATTCAATCGATATACAGTATTGGATGATTTGTCATGAATATAAACACGATTTAATGCATCCAGCGCAACTTGGTCTCCTATGACAGCTATACTGTCTTTCAAAGCTTGTTGCCCAACACTTGGGCAAATATTGATTGCAAATAATAATAAGCTCAAAATAAGCTTAGTCAATAAGTTCATAATTCAATTGTGTTAGGGATAAATTCTGCCCGAAGGGTTGTGATAAAATTTCAAATACAGATCAGAACCATCATAAACTGCATAAGAAAAATGCTGCATCCAATCTCCCAAATTAATATAACGAGATTGAGCATTTTTTAGTTTATAATCAATGGGCAAATGCCTATGACCAAAAACATAGAAATCCGCTTGGAGTTCCTTTGATTTTTTTTCAACATATTGAACAAGCCATTCTCTATGGTCTCCATAATAAATTGCTTGATGGGATTGTGAGGATCTGCTTTTCCTCGAAAAATAAGAGGCCAGCAAAATACCTAAATCAGGATGAAGCCAGCGATATAAAGTTTGAGCCAAAGGCAATCTAAACAGTTTTTTCATCCTCTTGTATCCTATATCTTCAGGGCCTAATCCATCTCCATGAGCCAGAAAAAAAGTATGTTGTCCGCGTTGAATTACAACTCTATCATGGTAAATTGTTGCGTTGAGCTCTTTATGAAAATAATCCAACAACCAAAGGTCGTGATTCCCACTAAAATAATGCAGCTGAATTCCATGATCCGACAGCTCTGCCAATTTCCCTAATATTCGAACAAAATGTTTTGGAACCACTCTGTGATATTCAAACCAAAAATCAAACACATCGCCCATCAAAAATAACTCTGACGCATCAACTTTGATTTCGTCCAACCATTGACAAAATAGAATTTCTCTTGTTTTGCTGTCCAGTTTGGTGTCTATTCCCAAATGAAGATCAGAAGCAAAATAAATTTTTTTCAATAGATAAAATTTAACCGACAAATCTTGGATCTGCTTCCATTACTTTTCCGCAAGATTTGCATGTCCTCATGGACTCGTTTGTATAATATTCTTTAAATCTTGGAATAAAATCCTTTTCAATATTTGTCAATGGAAAATAACTCTCATGGAGTTTTTCATTGCAGTTTTCACAAAACCAAAGCAAGCCATCCTGTTCTCCGGATTTTCTTTTAGCTTCGATCACCAAGCCCAATGTTCCTTCCGGACGGATAGGAGAATGAGGTGTTTTAGCCGGCAATAAAAATATTTCGCCTTGCTTGATCGGAACATCTACAGCCTGACCATTTTCTTGAATTCTTACCGTTATATCGCCCTCCAACTGAAAAAACCATTCTTCGGTCTCATTATAATGGTAGTCTTTTCTGGCATTAGGCCCGGCTACAATCATGACAATAAAATCATCCGCCTCATGATACAAATTTCTGTTTCCTACGGGCGGTTTAAGCTCTTGGCGATGATCTTCTATCCATTTATAGATGTTGAATGGTCGTTTGATTGACATTTGATAAAGTTTGAAGCAAATTTACTGTTTTATTTTGATTTACAAGTTAATAAAACATCTTTTTAAATGAGCAGATTCTGCTTCCCAATTCAGTTCCTTTTTGGCCAATTTGCATTGATCGCAATAATTTGAATAATTCTGTTCAATCTTGTGAACAGCACGAATAATAGAATCCGGAGTTAGATCATCGCAAAGCTCTCCTACTTTATAAAGTTCAAGAAGTGATTTGTACTCAGGAAAATTCATATGGATAGCGGGCAATTCTGCTTGGATGTAATCGAAAGTTTTATTGGCTAAAGAAAAATAATAATTTTCACTTTCCTTATCCAAAAGATTAATAGCAATATAAGCATCAGCACTCCGAATTATCAGTTCCTCTTCTGTCAACATTCCCAAAAAAACAACACGATCTTCTACCCGCTTTTCCAAAGCCAGTTGCTTCAACTCTTTCACGATGTCTCCTGTGCCTGCGAGATAAAGACTGTAATCCTTAAGCTGCGTCATGGCTATGATCATAGACTCAAGTCCCCTCCCCTTATTCAACATTCCTTGATACCATATCTTTTGTTTCCTCTCAGCCAAAACAATAGTTCTAAACTCGGGCAGATTTCTTATCAAAATAAAATCCGACTGATATTGTCTTTTAAAATAATGGACCAAACTTTGAGATACCGTAACTCTTAAATCTGTTGCCGGAAGTCCTATTTTACAAATCCACTTCCATGCATTCTGGTGCGTGGGTTTGTCAATAATCTCGGGACTTGCTTCCATAATTTCATGTGCATCAAAAATTAGCTTGAAGTTTTTGAATAATTTCAAAATTTTTCCGACCAAAAGGGTATCCAAATCAGAACAATAAACATACTGATACTTTGTAAAAATTAATTTGAATAAAAGTCTAAAATTATACTCTGCATAAAACAAAATGGACGAGCTAAAAATGGGCTCAACCCAATGAATGTCCATTGAGAATTGATTTGAAACGGGATCGGCGAATCTCTTTCTTGAATAAATTTTTATCCTAACATCCTGCTCACTCAATGTCTTTATAATCCTCAATAATCGTCTATCATAGCGAATATCAGAAGTCGTTAATAATACCTGTGATTTTGACATTGAACAAATTGATTGGACAAAATTAAAATAATTTCAATTTTATTTACCTTTACATCATGCTAATTGTGAGTCCAATCTTTTTACGCTTATTCACCGGAGGATTTGCCTCTGCGATTAGTCTTTGGCCTTTTATTATCCTCAAGACGCAAGATCAAAAATGGGATAAAGTCACCTTAAACCACGAGCGTATTCATCTCAGACAACAGCTAGAACTCTTTGTGCTTCCTTTTTATTTCATTTATCTTGTTCACTACCTTCTATTAAGGTTTAACGGCCTTTCTAAACATTCGGCTTATCTTAATATTTGTTTTGAACGGGAAGCCTATCTTTATGAATCCCAATCCCATTATTTACAAACCCGTAGAGCCTATTCTTTTCTTTATTTTTGTTACAATACATAGAAAAAGATTATATTTGTCTTTTAGATTATTATTAACAATAATTTATTTCTTAGGAAAAAATGTAGCATGATTTTTGATTTAACGTGCAGCGTTTCCCCTAAACCTGCATTCTATAATATATCTACAAACAATTTTTACAATGAAACTTTTCAGATTTAGCTTATTTATTCAGCTTTTAGCAATCAATGCCTTGTTTGGACAGGCTTACGAGTTTGCAATTACGGGAACTGTTTATACAGTGAGCCGTGCGACTGTTCCACAATATGAGGTAAGTATAACCAACTCAATCAATAAGAAAATTGAGATTGTCCGCACAGACCGTAATGGAGCCTATACTTATCAAGGCAAAGAGACCAAAAACTCCGGTGCTATTTATACTTTATCGGTTATCGATCCCTGTGCAAATGCCCCGGCAACAGCCAAGATTGTGGCTTCCGAAACAAAATTTGTTCAAGACTTTGTAATCTGTGATTCTATTCGCGGTGGAGGTGGTGGAGGAACAGGCTCAAATTGCCCTGTAAAATTCACAAGCAAACAATTAAATCCATCCGAATTTGAGTTCACTGCAGAGCCCGACTATCCGAATGCAAAATATTATTGGACATTTGGAGATGGGCAGACCGCAGAAGGAAAACAGGTTAAAAACACTTATGCGAAACCCGGCCGATACAACATCACTCTCACCCTTGTAGCAGACAGTTGCAAATCACAATTCACAGGATCCATAGTTGCAAATCCTACTGTGCCTAATCCTACTGCACCTAAATCTTGGGAAGCAGGTTGTTGTGGCAAAATTAGAATTAACACTCTTTATGGATCAACTACGATGACTCCATATTTATACAATTTTTCCGCCTCTTCAGACTTTAAAGCGAATAAGGTAGTGTGGAATTTCGGTGACGGAAGTAAAGAAGAAGAAGGTATTAATGTTCAACACAAATATGATTCTGTTGGTAGATATCTTGTATCTGCTTATATGGAATCCGAATTCTGTAAGGTTACCGTATCCACTTGGATTCAAGTTGTAGATCAAAGAGTAAATCCTACACCTTGCAATCTTGAGTTCAAATATACTCTAGACAGTTTGACAGGAACATTTTATCCAAGTTTCAGATCATCAGGATATGAAAATATCATGTGGTCCTTTGGAGATGGAAAATTTTCTAAAGACAGCGTCGCTACACATACGTACGATAGACCGGGAATTTATAAAGTAACCCTATCCGCCAGCCTAAACGGCAAGGTTTGTGACATTACAAAAGAGATCACGGTAGGCAAATTCACCGGCAACCCTTGCAATTTGAATGTTAGTTTCAAAAATGATTCCTTTACTTATTATTTTACTGCAAATTACAATACCAAACCAGACAGTGTGGTGTGGGAATTTGGAGACAGAACAAGCTCAAATGAACTTAATCCTGTACACCAATATGCTAAGGAAGGAACTTATCAAGGCAGTCTAACAGTATTTTCCGGAGGGAGAGTTTGTACTGTAAAATTTGTTGTTCAGGTAAAGATTCGAAAAGCCAATGCTACTATAGAAATTACCAACATAAGTCCAAATCCTGCTCAAGATCAAACTGAAGTAGAAATCAAAAGCGATGGAATTTATGAAATTAATTTGGTAGTATCTGACCTTAGAGGAAATGCAGTAATTACTCTCCCAATGCAGCTTGCAGCAGGTTCGAATCTAGTTCCACTAAAACTGGATCAATTGCAATCCGGGTTCTACTATGTCTATGTGTATTACAATAATGCCATCGTATCTAAAGCCAAAATTCAAAAAATATAATTTGAATTCCGAAGCCATATTAAGAAATAGATTATTGTTGATTAAATAAAAATCCGATAGCAGATTTACCACACAATATTGATGTTTTAAAATAAGCATAAGCTTGTATAAAACATTTGCAAAGGATTTAAAAGCCTTAGGAAAATTTCCTGAGGCTTTTTTATATTGTCCTTATTAAACTTTGCGACTAGGTTGTAGATAGCAAATTAAGTCTTAAAACTCAATAGTGAAGAAGCTGCAAGAAAGCGATGATTTAGTTGATCTTTTTTCCTTCTCTCATTCAATTCAAATGGAGAATCAACAAGAAATTAAAATTTGTCACCATTTTTCCAATCCTAAGGAGAAAAAAATGCAACGAAAATAAAATGCCGGACAGCCACAGTGGATCTTAGATCACCCCAAGACACTTGCAAATTGTTTGTGAAGCTTTGGTTCTTAGCAAAAAGTATTTTTACTCATTGCAATGATCAAATTCATTGATAATATTGAGCCATACATTGATCCGACGATCATTACTTACTATGAGTGGATAATAATAATCCTTATCCTTGCTTTTTATTTTTTTGCTCAATGGTTTGCATTTCTTTACAAGATCAGCCACCTTTTCATCGAAGTCCGGAACGAACCGTCTATTTTCAATATTGGTACATTCCAGATCGCCATCTCCCGGCATTGAAACATAATAAATAAAATTGGTTTGATCATAACTTGAAAATACTCCACCTACGGTTGCAGTATTAGAAGAAATGGTCAAATACTCGTAGAGTTTTATCTTGGCTCCTGCCGGAGAAATAACTTTGACAAATCTTGCCTGATCCATTCCCCATGAGCTGGCCTGAAGAATTTTTGGAACGTAGGTATTATTTCTTACCGTCATGCTGGCGATATCTTCCATATTGCATCGAGTGGTTTTTTCTTTTTCAGAAGTAATCTCTACATAATTCTTCTCCAATTTGGAGAAATACACTTTGGTTCTGATCTTTCCTTCCAATTCTTTGCCATTGCGCAAGACGATTTGTCCCTGTATTCCTCTCATTTCATTGGCCGATTTAAAAAAAGTACTGTTGCATGAGCTCATTACTCCAAGGGCTAAAACCAAGTACAAATAGTATGATCTGAACATCAATTGATTCATATTAAAATAATTTTATGCAAACAAAGATATTATTAAGACTGTAATCCAATTCTTAATTCGGTCTTAAATTTATATTGCCTCAATTTGCAAGCTAAAACTTTTTTCGTTTAGTTTGTTTATTCATAAAAATACTCACTTAATTTAGTCGGTTATGGCTCAAAATCAAGACAATAATAATCAAATCAACATCGAACTTTCAGAAGAGATTGCAGAGGGAATTTATTCAAATCTTGCCATAATATCTCACAGTCATGCAGAATTTGTTGTTGATTTTGTACGCTTAGTGCCTAATATACCAAAGGCAAAAGTGAAATCAAGAATCATTCTTACTCCTGCTCATGCCAAAAGACTTTTTAAAGCCTTAGGAGAAAATCTCCATAAATACGAAAATCAGTTTGGCACAATTACAGATCCGGAGCCTCCGGGTTTTCCGCCTATGGCATTCAATACGCCGACAGCACAGGCCTAATTAAAATAAACTTTTGGGATTGTAATGAGCCTGCAAGCCAAGATGCTGAAAGGCCTTTTGAGTAGCCACTCTTCCTCGAGGTGTACGTTGTAAAAAGCCTTCCATGATCAGAAAAGGTTCATGGACCTCTTCTATGGTACCGGCCTCCTCACCTACTGCTGTAGCAATGGTAGTTAGTCCCACAGGCCCTCCGGTAAATTTATGAATAATGGCATTGAGAATTCTATTGTCCATCTCATCCAATCCATGACTGTCCACATTGAGGGCATTTAGGCCATACTTGGCAATCTCAATATTGATCTCACCATCGCCTTTGATCTGAGCAAAATCTCTCAGTCTCCTCAAAAGAGCATTGGCAATTCTTGGTGTTCCTCTGCTTCTTTTTGCGATCTCAAAAATACCTTCTTCTGTTGTTCTTACCTGAAGAATCTGAGCAGATCTGTTGATAATTTTAGCCAATGTTGGATGATCATAATAATCCAAATGACATGTAATACTGAACCTGGAACGCAATGGAGCTGTGAGCAAACCTACTCGTGTGGTTGCACCAACCAAAGTAAAGGGTTCTATACTGAGTTGGATGCTTCGAGCATTGGGTCCGGAATCAATCATGATGTCAATGCGATAATCTTCCATTGCAGAATACAGGTACTCTTCTACAACCGTATTGAGCCTGTGAATCTCATCTATAAAAAGGACATCTCCCTTGTGAAGATTGGTGAGCAAACCGGCAAGATCTCCGGGTTTCTCAAGCACTGGTCCCGAAGTCATTATCAGATTTGCGCCCAATTCGTTTGCGACAATATGAGACAATGTTGTTTTGCCCAATCCGGGAGGGCCATGCAATAATACATGATCCAAGGCTTCATCTCTAAGTTTGGCAGCAGAAATAAAAACTTGAAGATTGTCCACTATTTTCTGTTGTCCTGAAAACTCACTAAGTTCTTTGGGTCTTAATGCTTTTTCTATTGTTTTTTCTTCTGCAGACCAATTTTCATTATTGGCATCGAGTATAGGATTCTTCATCTAATTATTGGACTGAGTTGATCGCTAAAATAACTTTTGGTTTAGAAAATTCACCCCAGACAGGAGGTTGCGGATTGGCTTCTTTGTATTGCTTTGAGCCTAAAAAACCGGACTTGCAGTCGTGAATAAAAAATTGCCCTTCCCAATTGGCAAATCCGTAAGCAAACTGTCCGGAGGGTCCTTCATACTGCAATAAAATACTTGCATCGTAATGAGTAATGCATTGACTCACCCATTGGATGGAGCTTGGATCCGTTGAGGATTCGCATGGAAATTTTTTTGAAAATATCATGCCCTTTTTTAGTTCATCGATTATCGGCTTATCTATGCTATCGTTTTTCATTTTATTTGTACAAGAGGCAAACAAAACGATAAGAAGCAAGGAAATTGATGTTTTGAAAATCATGATTTGTCTAAGGAATTAAAATTCTTTTTCAAAGGTACAAATAAATTATTTGAACTAAAATTAAATCTCAAATTCAAGATATTATTCTATGCGAAAGTCCGGCTAAAGGCAATTGCAAATTATAGCTCTTGAGTAAGAAAAAAAATTGCAACCATGAAAGAGAGAATCATTCGATATTCTCATTGTCCTCCGGCAAGAAAAAAAGTTGGTTTAACTATTCTAGGTAATCAGCACAATTTTGATCCTGTATTCTAGCGATGAGTGAGTGGATTCAAAATAAAATTAGAATAATAAGAAAAGGCATTGAGAAGCCATCAATAAAAATAAATTATTGAATTAATGATCTGATGCTTTCAGCTTAATCGTGAGCTCAATATCAAATGGTCTTCTGCAAAACTATTTTTCTTGCATGAGGAGGATGGAATGCGCTCATGAAATGAGCGGTGCGAAGCACGGAGCGACAGCGAACCATGGAATACTCCGACCACTCATAAAATGAGTGGTCATGCCCTAAATACACTGTTTACAAAGAAGAAAATAATCCAATCTGCCAGGGTTTTAAATAATATGGAATCCAGCTGTGATGCCCTTTAATTTGATGCCCGTCCAAAAATAAAATTCCGAGTCGGATGGTTTCTAAACTTGCATTTACGCGAGGTAATTTTTTGATTTCATTCCAAGCCGAATACATTTCGTGAGACCAGTGAATGTCATCCATCAAAATCACTGCATGAGAAGGAAGTTGAGTCAATAGAATCTTGATGTATTGCATCGTAGAGTCGTAATGATGATCACCATCCAAATACACAAGATCAAATTGTGAACAATCTTGTTCTTGAAAAAAATCTGTGAACAAAGAAGACTTAATCCAAGCATTAGAAATTTGGTGTTGTGCCAAAAGTTTGTTTGCATGATCTGCCAAAAAAGGATTGCCTTCGACCCCAAGCAAACAAGCCGTGGGCTTGGCCCAAGCCATTGCAGCAGCAGACATACCGAGACAGGATCCAAGCTCCAAGATATGTCGAGGCTGGAAAAAATTGATGAGTTTGAATAAGCGTTTGGCGTGTCGGGGAGGAGCCACAGCTTTCTTTGCAAATTCTGCCAAGGTCCTTCCACTTTGATTCTTGGAACCAGAAAAATCCGTAAAAGGAATTCGATCGCTCAGGCAGCACAATGCTTTATAATACGTATCAATATCGCCAAAAGAATAATACTGATCTTCTGTACTCAAACCGTACCGGATGAGTCTAAATAAAGACGGTGAATGAAAATGATAAGACGTTTTTGCTGCCAGGTAAAAGGATAAATACGGATTCATACCATTTGTCTGTATACAAATTAAACTTTTATATATTAAATTTATTTATATTTGTAATTTCTTACACAAATTTTCATGCAAGGTAGAAAAGCTTTTTGGATTTTTTGGTGGTCGATTATGAGCTATAGAGTTATAGAAGCTCAAAGTCCGGTATTTTTTAAGGAACAAACGGTAGGCAGTCCAATCTACAGTGCTATGGCCTGTTCTGCGGCCGATGTCAATGGAGATCTCATCGATGATCTTGTAGTGCTTGATGAAGGCCGACAGCTTTGGTTAGGAATTAACAACGGCAGGGCCAAATTTTTATGGAAAAAAATGTCCTATCATTCCGGAAAAGAGGCGGTATGGTCTATCAATATTGCCGATTTGGATCGCAATGGTAAGAATGATATCCTCTTAATGGGAGGAAGTGGAAATATCAAAATACTCTATCAATATCAAAATCAATTTGATCTCAAAGAGATCGGTGATTCAGATTTTTTTTCACAGGGATCCTGTGTTTATGATTTTAATAACGACGGTTGGTTGGATCTGACGGTGTGTGATGATAATGCGAAGACTAAACTTTTTGAAAATAAATCCGGCACTTTGAATTTGAACAACCAGTTCATGAATTTAAGTTTGATTCCGGCAGCTAACGAGGCCGGCAATTATGGAGTGTTGTGGACAGACATTGATAACGATCAAGATCCTGATCTCTATCTGTCCAGATGTAGAGCAGGTGTGGATGATCGTGAGGATATGCGAAGAAGAAATCTACTCTACATCAACGAAAACGGAATTTTTTCAGAACAGGGAGATGCTTATGGATTGGGCAGCAAAGAGCAATCCTGGACTACGATAGAGGCAGACTACAATGGAGACGGATTGCAAGATTTATTTATCTTGAATCACTATACTCCAAACCAGATGATGATCCAAACCAAGGAAGGAAAATTTGTGGATTTTAGCTTGGATGCAAACATCAAATACGCAGGCATTCCTATTCAAGCTTTTGCTGTTGATGTTGATTTGGATTCCGATATAGATCTGCTTATCACCGGTACGACATCAGAAATGTGGCTCAATTCGGGCAATGGAATTTTTTTTAAATCGAACTCATTTTTTGAGGGCAGGAATTTTTCTTCTGCCTGTGTGGGTGATTTTAATTCAGATGGAGCCGCAGATATTTACGCTGTCTATGGTTATCTTCTAAACACCTCAAGCAATCAAAAAGATAGATTGTTTCTCAATACAAAAAATAACAATCATTACATTAATTTACAGCTCACAGGTGTGCAGAGTAATGTGCATGGAATAGGCGCCAAAGTGAGGGTGTATCTTCAACAAAAAGTACTGCAACAATTCGTGCACTGTGGGGAATCCTTTGGTGTTCAGGGAAGTTTGAATTTGAATTTTGGTCTTGGCAAACATCAGCTGGCAGACAGCATTGTGATCGATTGGCCAAGCGGACATACAGATCGCTTTGAACAGGTTGTTGCAGACCGACTTTATTTGATCAGAGAAGGTTCTTGTATAAGCAACAAGGTAGAACTTCTGCCAACGGAGGACATTTTAGCCTGCGAAAACAGTCAGCAAGAATTTATGCTTTCTGCCAGTCCCAATGTTCATTCTGTAGAATGGAGCAATGCGGCTACAGATCAAAATACAATGGTAAGTGAAGAAGCAGTGTATTTTTATAAAGCATTGAACGAGAAGAATTGTCCCGTGGTATCTAATTCTATTCTCTTAGAACAAAATCCAAAAGAGATTGCAGAGCTCAATTATTCTCACAGCCAAAACTTATGTTCAGGTGAAGTCTTGGTTTTAAAATCATTATATCATCCCATTTTACAATGGAACGACGGATCTAGATCCGACAGCCTCGTAGTAAGTCAATCCGGAGTGTATTTTGCAACAGTGAAAGGTTTGTGCAATTCGCTTATTACAAATAAAGTCAACATTAATATTGCCGATATAGAACCTTTGAATTCAATTCCGGATGTCACCATTCCTTATGCAAAATCTGTCAAGTTGGAATCGAACCAAGACAATACGAGATGGTATTTAGACAGCAACTCATTGGCTCCAATCTTTGTCGGAAAAACCTTCGAGACAACGATTTTATACTCTGACAAATGCTATTGGTATGATTATGTGCAAAACACAAAAAGTGTGAGAGTGCACACAAGCTTATCTCAACCCGAATTTGAGAATAGTGCTTATGCCGCAGACTTTTTATCTCCCACCCTACTCTTTAACTCTTATGAAGATTTTATCTTGGATTCTATGAGTTTATTTACCGATTTTCCGGGAAAACGAAGAATTGAATTGTTTGACGGCAATCAGGTCAAAATAGATTCTGCAGACGTAAATTTAGTTCAGGGTAAAAATCAAGTTTATCTTGGATTTATTATTGAAAAAAATAAAAGCTTTATTCTATCAACAAATCCAGACATCAACCTGCAAGAACTGGGAACACAAAACCCAAAATTGATGCGAACAGACAAGAATTTTAGTTATCCTATTTTCATAGAGGATTTGGCAAAAATCACAGGATCAAGTGTTGGAGAACGTTACTATTATTTCTTCTATGATTGGGTAGTCAGTGATCCGAATTATCCTTGTGAAAGTGAGCTAAAAAAGGTCAAGATCAATATAGAGCCTAATTCTACTAAAGATACTGATCAAACTTGTTCAAAATGGTTGGGATCGCAGAGAATTGAAATTCCACATTGCGAAGCGAGAATCCGGTTTCAATTATTTAATTCTCTAGGCCAGTCAATCTATGTAACTGATCAATGGGATGACTTAGAAAATAATATAATCAACTTAGGCACGGGAGTATATATATTGGAAATGAAAGTTGGTCAACAATCCAAATTGATCAAATTAATTTTCTAAAGAGCAATGACAAAGAGTTAATTCTTTGGGACGGCGGGATCATTTTCCGGTAGCGTATATTTGTCCCCCTTACCACGGAAAACCGAAACATGAATATAACGCTGAGGATTAAGGCGCAGATCTTGTAGTAACAATTCCAAATTTTTACTGGTCTTATTGAGATTGTCATACAATTCTTTATCTGAAAATAATTTACCCAAAGTTCCTTGACCTTGATTAACCTTGCTTACAATACTGTTCAATTGCGAAATTGTTTTTTCGGACTGTTGTATGGTTTGATCCAAATTGCCAATTGTTTTTTTAGTGTCAGTTAATGTTTGGTTTAAATTATTCACCAATTTACCCGGTTCAGAATTTTTAATGTCTTTTGAAATACTTTCTAAATGAGACAACGTATTGTTTATTGCTCCGGAGTTAGAGGATAAAGTTTTACTTATGGTCTCAAGATTTTTGATCGTACCTGAAATGGACTGAGAATTGATTGCCATTAATCTGTCCAGTTGTTGAGTGGTTTGAGCAAGATTGTCTAATGTTTTATACAAATTGCGCACCATCAAACTCATCTGAGAATTTGAATGTGGATTAGAAATGGAATCAAAAGCATATTTCAATTCTTTTCCGGCGGTCTGAATATAATTGGTCAACTCGTCTTTGGGCAACATCTGTGACAGCACAGACTCGTATGTTCCCGGAATGGTTGCTTTGTTTTCGAGGCAATCCGAAGTACAATGCTGATCAAATTCCAGTTCTATTAATTTCCCTCCTATAAGTCCATTTGATTTGAGCACCGCTCTTGTGTCTGTAGGAAGTTGATAATCCTGCTTTACATCCAATGTAACTATGACTAAGTCCGGTCTTTGTTTATCTAAATTAATTTTGATCACAGAACCAACTTTGATCCCATGGATAATTACCGGTGCAGACGCTTCTAACATCTGTACATCGCTATAAGTTACGTAATAGGTTTTAGAATGATCCAAAATATTATTACCCTTGAGAAACTTAAAGCCAAAAACAAGTAAGGCTAAAGTTACCAAACCCAGCAAGCCTATTTTAATCTCATTTTTCATCAGAATCTATTGATTTAATTATTGATTTCTTCAAGATTTTGGGTTTATAAAATCTACTAAGAACACAAATTACTATATCCCCTAAATCCTAAACAATTCAATACAGTAAATTTCGATTAACAAAGCTAATTCTCTTTTAATTATTGTAGGGTCAGACAGCTTAAAATAAAACTTTATTAACTATCCATTCACCATATTTAATGAAAATCACGGCAATTCCAAACTAATCTCCAAAGGAGCAAGTTTTGGAGAATTTAATTTTCACATCCTCATCTGATCTTCAAACAAATTCTTAGCTGAGGCTGTTGCAAACCCTTACAATGATTCAAAAACGAGCTAAAACTTAGATTATTGTATAGCAAAATGATGACATAGCCCCGCTAAAAAATGGGCTAAAATCAAAATTACATGCTCATCCTTATTACAAATGCGTCTGTAAACCCTAGATGCCTGAGCTTTTGTTTTTGTTTTTCGGCATCTTCTTTAGTTTTAAAATTTCCGACAAGATATTTATACAGTTCATTTTCTTGGATCACCTCATATTGATTCTCCACCGTTCTCCAAATAGAAGCTTGAGTATCAATTCTTTTATTTTTGGATGCTGCAATTTGCACTCTATAAACGGATTGTTTTTCTATCTTATCCATTAACAGTCCATCCATTGTTTGAGGAGAATCTGAGGTTTCTAGTGTTTGTACTTTGATCTCTTTTTGATCTAATGATTCCGGTGATTTATTGGTCCATTCTGCCGACTTAGAAAGTTCTGTATTGACATTAACAAGATTTAATACTGAATTTGATATAGACCTAAAATAGCTGTTTACACCTTCCGCAATCATCAAAGAAAGTTTTTCCTGACCGTCGATTCCTGAAAGAAATTGTTCTTCCTTAGGATTGGACAAATATCCAAGCTCAAGAAGGATGGATGGGCAGTTTACCTGATGCAATACCACAAAGCCCGCCTGTTTGATTCCTCTATTTTTTTGAGGATGGAAAAGAATAAATTGTTCCTCTATAGCTTTTGCCGCTTCAAAACTCATTTCATTTCGCTGAGACTGGAGCTGGCTCGAAATAATATAGGATTCAGGGCTATTGTAGTCAAATTCGGCGTAATTGAGGTCATTGTCCTCTTCCAAAAAAATGGTTGCATTCTCTCTTCGGGAAACTTCCAGATGCTCATCCAATTTATGTAAGCCCATAATATAGATTTCAGGCCCACAAATGGCTTCGTTTCGGTCCGGAGTAGAATTGCAATGAATAGAAACATAGAGGTCGGCTTTATTGTCATTGGACAGCTTGCTTCTCAGGTACAAAGGAACAAAACGATCCTCTTCACGAGTTAAAACAATCTGAGCTTCAGGCAGTTTGGACAAAATAAGTTCTTTGGTTCTGAGGGCGATATTGAGACAGATTTCCTTTTCTGTAGCTTGTTTTCCTCTTGCGCCCGGATCTTTTCCACCATGACCAGCATCCAGAATAATGATTGGGCCGCGATTATTGGTTAACTTTGCGGAAGATTGTGCAGAAAGTGCTGAATTGTAGCAAAATGCAGTAATTATAAATAATGTCAAACGCAAGAACTGCGTTTGAAAAACGTCGTAGTTATTCATGTGAAGTTTTTAGTCAGCACAAACATACAACATATTAATTAATTTTATATATAAAATTGATTATTTTTTAGTGAATAAAACATTTTACTTTTTTATCATATACTTTTTTAGTTGTTTAGGAGTGGCCTCCCAAGCTCAAACTCAGGATTCTGTATTGGTCCATCTTGGCGACAGTCTTAGGCCGGATACGAGTTTCAGTCCGATTCATGACAGCCTGGTTCTTCGCGGAACTCAACTTTATGTCATGTCAGAAGACTCCATAGATACTCCGGTAGATTATGGAGCAGAGGATAGTGTGAGAATGGATTACACGCTAAAGTTGATCCACCTCTATGGCAATGCTTATATTAAGTACAAGACCATGGACATCAAGGCCGCTTATATCTTGATTGATATGCAAAAAAATATCGCGACGGCCGTACCGCTAAAAGACAGTTTAAATCAAGTTATAGGGGTTCCTGTCTTTAAGGATGGTGATCAATCGTTTAATGCCCAGGAAATACAGTATAATTTTAAAACAAGAAAGGGAGTAATTACGGAGGTGGTATCCAATGAAGGAGATATTTTTATCCATGGGGAAGTCACCAAATTTATTTCTAAAAACAATCCGGAAGCAGAAGGAGATGACATCATTTATAACCAATCTGCTATTTTCACTACTTGCAATGACCCGCATCCCCACTTTGGGATATTTAGTAAAAAACAAAAGTTGATTCCCAATAAGCTTGTTATTGTTGGTCCATCCATCGTCACAATTGCCGGTGTTCCTGCCCCACCATTAGCACTGCCGTTTGGTTTTTTCCCGATTTCAAAAAAGCGCAGAGCAGGAATTATCTTCCCTAAAGAGCCTGAATATTCTGAGTTTTATGGGTTTGGTTTTAGAGATTTTGGATACTACATCCCTATATCGGATCGGATGGATCTCAAACTTATTAGTTCAATTTATTTCAAAGGGAGTTGGGGAATCAAGGCAAGCAGTAACTACAATAAAAAATATAAGTATAACGGAAATTTCGAAATCGATTTTCAAAATCTTATCAGAGAGCGAACAGACACTATTGGAAAAATCAAAACCCGACCAATCAATATTTTGTGGCGACACAATCAAGGAGCAGGTGCACATCCCTATAGAACTTTGGGAGGTAGCATCCAGATTCAAACCAATGGATACAATAGAACTGTGAGCAGAAACGCAGGAGATGTTTTGAATAATACATTGCGATCTAATTTTAATTTTGGATATCAGTTTCCCAATAGTCCCTTTAGTATAAGCTCCGGATTTGAACATAGTCAAAACACAAGATACGGCACTGTAGATATTTCATTTCCTACATTGAATGTGAACATGAGACAGATCACCCCTTTCAAAAGAAAATTAAGTTCATCCAAAGAATTATGGTATGAAAAAATTACTGTAAATTACAATTCTATTTTTAGAAATTCTTTGCATACTCAAGATTCTATTTTATTCACCGACCAAGTGTTTGATCAATTTAAATATGGTGCACAACACAATACCGGAGCAAGTGCAAGTTTTTCGATTTTTAAATATATTGGTCTTACTCCATCCATTAATTACAAAGAAGAATGGATTTTTAAATCTCAATCTCTAAGTTTTACTTCTAAGCCTGATACTATCAATGGTATTCCAAAATATGGCAAGATAGATACAAGCTACAAAAAAGGAATTTTTGCACTGAGAACGATGAATGCCTCATTGAATGCCAATACCAGGCTGTATGGTTTGATTCAAAAACAAAAAGGATGGTTCAGAGGAATCCGCCACGAAATATCTCCAACGGTTTCACTTAATTTTGCACCGGACTATCATGGAGGGCTTTTCAATTATTATGACTCTGTAGATACTGATTCACGAAGGAAGTACAATCAAAAAAGAGAATATTTTGTTTTTGCTGATAGTCCGTTTGGAACTTCCGGTGCAGGTACAGAAAACTTTGTGATCAATGGAGGTTTTAATAATAGAGTTGAACTAAAGTATTGGAGCAAGAGAGATTCCGTCTTCAAAAAAATAGCTCTTATAGAAGGTCTGAGTTTTTCTTCGAGCTACGATGTATTCAGAGATTCAATGGGACTGTCTAACATCAATGGGTCGGGAGCTAATCGATTTTTCAAAGGAATTACTACCATCAACTACAGTCTTACCTTAAGTCCATACCATAGAAATTTGATCAACGGCAAAGAGCAATTGTCAAAAGAATATGCATGGAAAGCTACAAAGCGTTTAGCCTATTTAGAAAATGCGAGAGTCAGTATCTCGAGCTCTTCAAGCATAAGGCAGATCAGAGAATTTTTCAATAAAAAAACAAGAACAGACCAGGCTCAAAATGAGTTACCGGAGTTTAGTAATTTGTTTAATGAATTTGTGGTCAATCATTTTTTTAGTTTTAACCATAACAGACTTTCCACAGGAAAAGACAGCGTTTATTTATCTGCACATACACTGTCTGTTGTTGGAAATTTGAATTTGACTTCGAAGTGGAGAATTTTGCTGGGACACATAGGTTACGATTTTCTCAATAAATCTATTACGTATCCTGAGTTTGGATTTGAAAGAGATTTGCATTGCTGGACAATGAGGTTTTTATGGAGACCGGAATTTAGATCATACCAATTTTTTATAGGAGTTAAGCCCGGCTCATTAGAATTTATCAGAATTCCTTCAAACAAATTCAATCTGGGAAGATAATGCGAGCCATTTATTTTGATGCAAAACGATATGCATACAACCCTTCCGGGCTTGGAAATTACTCCAGAGAATTGGTCCATCACTTGGTTAAAAGTTATCCGGAGCGAGATTTTCATTTATTGATTCCAAAGTCTGATAAAAAATATATTCAAGATCCTCCACAAACAAACAATCTCCAAACCCATAGATATAATAATCTACTAGGAATAAACAGGACTTTCAGATTAGAATCTTTTGTTGAGAAAGGAAGTATTGTCCACGGTCTGAGTAACGAAATGAGTTATCGTTCAACATCCAACCAAAATAAACATATTGTAACCATTCATGATGTAATATTTAGAGAATTCCCTCAAGATTTCGGACTTTGGGATCGGCAGATTTTTCATTTCAAAACTCAATACGCAGTCAAGAATGCAGATCACATCCTATGCATTTCTAATGAAACTCTACAAGATTTAATCCGCTATTATGATGTAGATAAGAGAAAGTGTAGTGTGGTGAATCCTATAGTAAGCTCTCAAAAACAAAGTTCAAAAAGGATTGATATAAGCGCTTGGATCGATTGTCCACCCAAAGAATTTTTTGTTTGTGTAGGCTCCATGCACAGTCGAAAAAACTTATCTGTCCTGCTGGATGTGTACAAACTACTTCCGGAGGAATTTCGAATTCCTCTTTATTGTATTGGATTAGGAAGACATGCTGCCTTATTCCAAAGGCAAATAGCCGCATTTGGCTTGACAAAACAAATCAAAATAATAAATTATATAGATCAAGCCGTATTAGCTCAAATGGTAAAAGATGCTTACGCCCTGCTTTATCCCAGCCTCAAAGAAGGCTTTGGTCTACCCGTCCTGGAAGCTGTACGATGTGGAACACCCTTTATTGCAAATCAAATGGAGAGTGTTAGAGAAGCTGGAGGAGACGCAGGTCTTTACTGTGATTGCAAAAATCCGGAAGCGCTTCGAAATTCAATCATGACTATACTCCAAGATACAAGTCTTGTACAGAGTTTAAACTCCAAGGCAAAACAATGGGAAATGATAAAGAAAGATCAAAATCCTGTTCAAAAAATTATTGAAATTTACAATAGCCTTTAATTTTATACCAAACTGATTATATGGCATATATGAATATATTTTTTAAATATATAAAAAATTACAATAGATCGGTTTTAAAATTGGCATAGAATTTACATCTTTGAGCTGTAAAGCATATTGAAAGATAGATTATTTCTATAAAGATTTAGGTTTCATTCTCATTCATTCTCCGGCGTTGGATATTTATATTCAACGCCGTTTTTTTTACAAGCTAATTTTGGATAAACTGTTACACTCCAAGGCCACCTTTTAGATATTACTTTCAAGGCCATTTTACTATAGAAGTCTACGCTCAAAAAGGATTCTTCCCTTTCTCATTACTAACATTTCTACTCCAAGTAAATGATATGTAGGCGGAAATTTAAGCTTATTTTATTTTCGGGATCAAGGGAAATAGTCAGTTATAGTTGCTGTTCAATAGCTTGCCAAAACCTTGAATTGGCGACTTTCATATTATTTTTTTTAATAATATATAAAATTGGCATGATTCTTTTATAGAATAAACTGAGAGCAAGAATTGGAATGCAAGAAGATTAAATATTAGACATAGAATAAATCTTCTGTATAAAAGAATTCCTTGAGATGCAACCTGAGGTTTATTGCAAATCAAGATTTACAATTGCTTGAACTAATTCAGGATAGAGTTCTCATTTTCGTTTTGAAATTTTTCATTTTCATTTATAGATCATTCATTCTCCGACGCACGATAATGTTCCTGTGTCTTTATTATTTTTCCAAAATATTATATACTAATTTTTTATAATATATTTTTCAATGGTTCATTTTTGGCACGATTCTTTTATAATATTAATTCAGAGAGCATCGAGTTCCTT
>DEQQ01000020.1 GCA_002360455.1 Saprospiraceae bacterium UBA3362 | reverse complement strand
AAACTGAACCACCAACAGAAGAGTATTTATCTAATGAAATATCTAAAGCTAGACGAACAGCACAAAGAGTTAATGCTAATGAGATATCTGTAAGGCTGGAGGAGTTAGAAACTCAATTACAAAATGAAGGCGTAACTGCCGATGGGAAATTAAAGATACAAGACGGTTTGCGTAAAGAACTTTTGAAATTGGATAGTGCTGAAAAAGTTGCAGAATGGCCAGTAGTTGAACAAGAACTTAAAGATGCTTTCTATGAGTTGAAAGACTTGATAGAAAAAATAAAAGCCAATAGTGATGATGAAGATTTGAATATGGATAAAGTTGAAGCACATATTCAAGAATATAAGAAAACTATTGAGCATATCATTCAGCATAAAGATTTAAAAGCAGCTAAAGAGTTGACGGAGGAAATTGAAGGACTTGACAGAGAATTACGAAATTCTATTTCCGGTGGTTTAATTGATAAAGGACGTTTAGAATACCATGACAGAGAATTTAATAATTTGGAATGGAAAGATAAAAATAAAGCACGCCTTCTGGTAAATCAAGGTTTGAAGTTAATTCAAGAAGGTAAAACAAGTCAATTAAGACCATTACTACATCAAATTTGGGATTTGAGAATTGACCCAAGTGATGATGATGGAACATCTTTAGGGTAATGAGAACACGCATTGATTACGGAATATACTTCAATAATGATTTTTGCCAAATAGCACGAATGGAAAATGGTATGCCCGTAATCAAGCGTTCTGATACAATGAAAGAATCAATGCCTTTATGTGTTCATTTTAATAAACGAGGAGATATTCTAATTGGCGACACAGCGTTCATTGTTCTTAAGAATGACCAAACGAAAGGATTAAAGTTGTTTGATAAGGGTAAAACAAACACTTTCAATCAGTTCACAAGAACTCTTGGAACAAATCATACTTATGAATCATCTAATACAGGAAAAAGTTATACAGGTGAAGAATTATTAGCTGAATGTTTCAAAAAGTTAAAATCCTTCGTTCAAGACGAAGATGTTAGAACTGTTGTGATTACAGTTCCTGCAAAATTTTTGAATCCACAAAATGAAGCAGTTAGTAATGCAGGAAAGTTAGCTGGTTTTGAGCAAATAGAATTGATACAAAAGCCAATTGCAGCTTTAACTGGGTATGGACTGGGAACTATTAGCAATGGTTTTTATTTGTTGTTTGATTTTCAAAGTGAGTTTAATGTATCGTTGTGCAAGTTTAAAGAAGGTATAATTTCAATTATAGATACAGAAGGTGATAATTGGTTAGGAGATAATAATATCACAGAAGCTATAGTGGATGAAATTATTATACCTTATTTGAGAGATAACTATGCACTAGATTCTATCCTAAATGACCCAATAAGTAAAATTATATTAGTTAATGCTATAAAACATTATGCGGAGGATACTAAAATTCAAATGTCTTCAAAAGATAAGCATTCAATATTATCTCAAATAGGTGATTTACCTTTTGAAGATGAAAACGGTGAAGAACCCGAAATTGATATTGAAATAACTCAACAAGATTTGGCTTGGGTATCAAGACCTATTTTTCAGAAAGCAATTGACATAACTATTGATTTGCTCAAAAGAAATAACCTAAAAGGAAAGAATTTACATAGTATTTGTTTAGTCGGAGAAGGAACTTATTCGCCAATCTTACGAAGAATGCTCAAAGAACAAATCACTGATAAGGTTGATACTTCGGTTGATCCAATGACAGCAGTTGTCAAAGGTGCTGCATTATTCGCTTCCACAATCCTAGTTTCAAACGAAGTAAGAGAAACCACAATAGATAAAACTAAAGTTCAGCTTGATATTAAATACGAAGCTAGAACAGTTGAATTGGACGAATTAGTTTGTATCAAAGTTGTAAATGACAATAAACAAGGAGAATTATCAGGAAAGATTTATGCTGAAATTGTTCGTAAAGATGGGAATTGGGCAAGTGGTAAAAAACTAATTGGCGTAAAAGCTATCATTATTGATGTGCTTTTGGTAGAAGACACTTTAAACACCTATATTGTTAATACTTCAGATGATAAAGGAAATAAATTAGAATGTGAACCGAATCAATTTAATATCATTCATTCATATGAAGGATACCCAATTGTTCTTCCATATCATATTGGAATAGCCAGATATTTTGAATCAGAAGGGAAAGAGCTTTTTCAAACTATAAAAGGGTTAGAGAAAAATAAACAACTTCCTGCGACTGGTGTTATTAATGGGTTTAAAACACAATTTGACCTAAGACCAGGAGTTTCAAGTGATGTAATTCGTTTCCCAATTTATCAAGGAGATTATAATGCAGCGGGGACAAATCCTTTATTAAACAATCACGTTTGTGATATTTTGATTTCAGGAGAAACGCTACCTGCTTTGTTACCTGCTGGAAGCGATATTGATATAACTATTAAAGTTGACACTTCTCAATTGCTAACTATTTCAGCATATATACCCTATTTGAATCATACAGAAGAAGTAGAAATTGAAATAAGACAAACAGAACCAGTAACGCTGAGAACAATTGATGATTTAAAAGGGGAATTGGTGCTATTTTATTCAGACAATCCAGCTATGGGAAAGGAAAGATTTAGATTTCTTTTAGGAGAACTGATTAGGATTGAAAAAAATGGTATTTCAGATATCGAGAAGTTGAAAGTTGTAGATTCAGTAAAAAAAGAAATTTTAAAATGGACATAAATTACAAAGGCATACTACCCAAAAACTTTTCAGTTGATGAAAAGTATTCTGTTATGCTTTTTATTAAGCAAGGAAGTAATGCGGAAACATATAGAGTAAAAGGAAAGGACGGTAAGCTGTATTTTCTTAAACTGTTCAATTATGCAAAACTTCACCGTTCTGCTTTTGACAGTGAAAATAACTTGCTTGAAATTGAATTTCTAAAATCAATCAAGCATCCAAACATTGTTTCATACAAAGACAGTGGTGAGTTGATTTTTGAAGGCAAGAAATTTGGCTTTTTGGTGCTTAATTTCATAGCAGGTGAAACTTTGGCTGAAAAAATAAGCCGTGAGAAAATTGATTCTGTTTACGATTTAAAGCAAATTATTTCGGCAGTTTTAAACGGTCTAAATTATTCACACAGTTTGCCCGAACCAATTATTCATAATGAAATCACACCTCAAAACATAATGCTTGATTTGTCGGGTGACATTCCACAAGCTAAAATTATTGATTTTGGTTTTGCCCGTTCATTTCATCAGTCGTCAAAGGCATATAACAAAGAGGGTTTGAACTTGAACTATGTTGCATCGGAATGCTTTAATAGTTTTTATTCTCCTCAATCTGATTTGTTTTCAGTTGGTGCTGTAATGTATCATTTACTATTTGGAATGCCACCTTGGTTCAAAGATATTTCCAAATTTGAAGCAGACAGAACAAAAGCCGAAGATGTAATAATAGAAGAACGCAAAAAGCCGATTTCGTTTCCAAAAATTTCAGAAGACATTGTTGATTTTGATGAATCAGTGTTAAAGGTTTTGAAAAAGGCTTTGCAGAACGACCCCGAAAACCGTTTTCAATCTGCAAAAGAATTTATACAGGCTTTAAATGGTGAAATAGAAATTGAAGATGTTGACACCGTTCAGAAAGTTAAGTCAGATGACAAGAACCAGAAGAAAATAAAAACCCAAAGAGCAAAAGGTAAAGGTTTTGATGCTATTGCAGGTATGAAAGAATTGAAAGAGCAAATGCAGTTAGACGTCATAGATGCATTAAACAATCCTGAAGAATACGCAAAGTTTGGATTAACCATACCAAATGGAATGCTTTTATATGGCCCACCTGGTTGCGGAAAAACATTTTTCGCCAAGCACTTTGCAGAAGAAGTTGGTTCAAACTTTATGCACGTTAATCCAGGAACCTTAAAAAGTAGATATATCAATGCTACTGAAGAAAATATCTCAAAAATGTTTCAGGAGGCTGAAAAAAATGCTCCGACAATAATTTTCATTGAAGAAATCAGTGGATTGTTTCCAAGCAGAGATAGTGATGCTCACGAAATGTCAAAAAATGCAGTTGAAGCAATGTTGGCAGAAATGGACAGAACGGGAGAAAAAGGAATTTTTGTTTTGTGTGCAACAAATTATCCAGATAAAATTGATGCAGCTTTATTGAGGGCAGGTCGCTTAGACAAAAAAATATACTTACCTCCACCTGACTTTGAAGCCAGAAAGGCGATGTTCGAAATGTATTTAAAACCTCGACCTATTGATTTTGGAATTGATTACGATAAGCTTGCTCATCTTACAGAAAATTACGTTTCATCTGATATTAAAGACTCAATTGTTGATATAGCTTCTAGAGAAGCATTAAAAGCAAAATCAAGAATTACAATGAAGATATTAGAAGATGTTATAAATAGAACAAAACCATCTGTTACTCTTCAAGAATTACAAAAACACCAACAAATTAAAGCAAAAATGAATGGAGAAATTATCGAAGAAAAAAACGACCGACCAAGAATTGGCTTTAAACTATAATTTTAAAAAATATGGATACAATTAGCTTTGACAAATTATTGCTTAAAACAGCCTTCTGCTGTATGGCATCTGACGGGCATATAGACAACAGAGAAATTGCCCTAATTAAAACAATGTGTGAAAATTCTCAATTGTTTAAAGACTTCAATTTTGAAGAGGAAATTAATTCACTTGTAAACAAGATTAACACAAGAGGTAAGGAATTTATTTCCTACTATTTTGACTTGTTAGGAAAATCAACATTAACTGAAAAAGAAGAATTAACTTTAATTGACTTTGCAATTCAAACGATTAAAGCAGACGAGCAAATTGAGTATTCTGAAATCAAATTCTTTAAGAACATCAGACATAGACTAAAAATAAGTGATGAAAATATTTTGGCCATGTTTCCAGACATTGAACAGTTTTTAGAAGAAGATATTGTAACAGAATCATTCCTTGACAAAATTACAAGCCAATATTTAGAATCTGCTGAGTTACCACAATTTGAGTTAATTACAATTGACAACCTTTCTCTTGACGACTTGAATAAAGATGAATAACGTAATCAAAATTGTTTTAGCGGTTTTGTTCTTTCTCTGTTTGGCAGATATGCCTTACGTATATTACCAATTTGTTAGGTTCGTTGGACTTGTTGGATTTGCAATATTAGCTTATCAAGCTCACAAGCAAGGCAGACAAACAGAAATGATTATTTACGCTGGGCTTGCTTTACTATTTCAACCGTTTTTCAAAATTGCACTTGGCAGACAAATGTGGAACATAGTTGACGTAGTTGTAGGAATAGGACTTTTAATATCAATATTTATGAAACCAAAGGAAAGCCAACCCTAAAGCAAGCACATTTGCAATTCGCACAAGCCAATGCACAGACCAAAAATTGCAAAAGAGCTTGCTTTGCCAGCGCAGACAAAATTGTTTATAAAAAATTTCCCAACGCTTCAAAAAAATAAAAATACACCGACACACAGCCCGACAAACACAGCAGACAATGATACGGAAACTCAATATTGACAAGGCATACAACGACACGATGAACAGAAGCCCAGCAGGTAACATCGGTTTTGCAAAAAAGCGGGTTCAGTGCTAAATTGAACATTTGGTTTTCAAATGAACATTAGTGCTAAAATGAAAGTAAGTGCTTCTAAATCCGCCACCTTCGCAAAGCCGCAAAACGTTAGTAGAGATTAACTAATTAAGACATGAAATGTATCAATTTATTACTTTTACCTATATTACTAGCAATTAACTCTTGTCATAGTTCAGATAAGTTTGAACTCTTTTATACAGCACTTGACGACATTATAAGGATTAATTATTTCGATTCTTCGACAGTAATAATGTTAAACTTAGATACAATTCAGGTATATACTCCTAAAGTTGAAAAAAAATTATTGAGCAGGATACTATAGAATTGTATGATCCACTGCTCACCTATAAACTCCCTGTCTGCAAGGAATCCGGCGATTTCTAATTGAGGAAATGCCTCCTTAAATTGTTTCAATAATTCTATCCTTTCATCTTCATTCGAATTGCCTCGTTTATTTAAGAACTTCCAGAATAAAGGGATTCCTTTTCCTTCATAGCTCAATGACAACATTAGAATGTTTATATTGGAATCACCTAATTTCCAATTTGTTCTATCCATAATAAGATATACTTTATCTTTAACGTCACACAGGCGGACAATTAGTTTGGCAAGACCCAATGGATTAAAGGCAACTTCTGACACAAACCGTTGAAGACGTCTGTTTATACTCAATGCCTTTGCCCTAGAGGGGATTACCTCGCACAATTTCCATAAACAAATAGTTTGGGTCTTTATTATAGCCTCAATCATTAAAGCCATAATTTTTAATCTGCTAAGATTCAAATATTCGAGTTCACCTTTTAAAATTTCCAAGATGGCTGTACCTTTGTATTCAGTTGCCATATCTTGTGGATTAATCGTAAAAGATTGAATATCAACCATAAATATGGCAATTTTTTTATATTTCCAAAAATGTCATATACTTAGATTATTTATTATTACTTTTGTGACATCAATTTTTCCACTTTCTTTGGGTGGGTCAGTTTGGTCTGAATTGTTGGTCTACTTTGACTGGATTATGCAGAATCAGCTAAACAGTTTGCTTCTTGGTTGCGATTGGCTCCAAACCATAAAATAAGTGGCGGAAGAATACTATCCCATCATTTGCCAAAAGGAAGTAGTAGATTAAAATTAACTTTGCGTCATGCTGCTAATGCAATAGGTCAACTAAAAGAAGGAATTTTGGCAGATTTCTTTAAAAGGATAAGTTATAAGAAAGGGAGAGCCGTAGCCATAAATGCTCTGGCTAGAAAACTAGCTGTAATCATGTGGAATATGATTACAAAGGGACAAGCGTACTCTCCTCCTACAACATACTTATGCTTAGATGAAAAAAGAAAACTCGGAATTGTAAAGAGAATTCAAAAAACTGCTGCTAAATTTGATCTGAAACCTGACGACCTTGGCTATGCAACTATTTGATTTTCAGGCTTGGCTGGTGACGTTAGTCAGAAGCGTAACGAAACAACCGAAACTAATTAATATCACAATTAATATAAACAAAAAATAATATGACAGACAGCGACAGTAAAGCAGAAAATGCAAGTTCAAATCAAGTAACAATTGCCTATTTTATTTTGGTTCATAGGTTTCCAGAACAATTCAAGCGACTTTTCAAAGCACTTTATCACCCTGAAAATCATTACTTAATTCATTTAGACAAAAAAGCAAGTATTGAAATTTATGACGACATAAAAGATTTTTTAACCGATTTTCCAAGTACATACATTTTGGAAAGTGAAAATGTTGTTTGGGGTGGATATAGTATGGTTCAAGCAGAACTTAATGGAATGAATTATCTATTAAAATTAAATCTTGAATGGGATTTCTTTATCAATTTAAGTGGACAAGATTATCCATTAAGATCTCAAAAAATAATTAGAGAATATCTTACAAAAAACAAAGGAAAGAACTTCCTACAAATTGCTGACCAGTTGGCCGTAAGACCAGAAACAATGAACAGGATTGAAAACCATTTTACAGAAACAGCAGATGGTTTTAGTGACATAACTTATAAAAGAGCTTATTTAAAAGATGTAGTTCCTTATATCGGTGGACAATGGATGATTTTGACAAGACAATGTTGTGAATTTATTTGTAATAGTGGAGAAGCTAAAAAGTTTGAAGATTACTACAAAAATACGCTAATTGCTGACGAATCATTTTTTCAGACAGTGCTTATGAATACTTCATTTGACGGAGTTCTTATCAATGACGACAAAAGAGCCATTATTTGGATACCTGATGGAAATATAAAATTAAGACCAAAAACAATTACAGAAGATGATGTTAACTTTCTTTTAGAAGGGGATAATTTATTTGCACGAAAATTTGACGATAATATTGACGCTAATATTATTGACAATATGGAACTATTTTTTAACCACCCACTTAACAAAGTAGAAATGCAAAACTAAAATATGCCAACCGCTAACATATAGCCGTATAGAGGAAAGCCCAATTAAGAGCAAAGCCAGGTGAATAAATTCAACACATTAAAATCAAATAAAATGAGCTTTCGGTCACTTGCGAATGAAACATGAATAAGCTAAAACAGATGAATGAATTATAACTCAAAAAGAATTTGCCTTTACTTGTTTCAATAAATAATAATCTTATGGCTGTACGGAATCAAAATAAAAAATTACAAAGTCAAAAATGAGCTTAAACCAGCATTATTGACCAAAAAATAGCCAAGAGGAACCAAAAACTTCTAAGAACAATAAAAATTTCATAGAAACAACTATTTTTGTATAAATTACAGTCCATGGCATTAAACACGATTCCCAATAAGGCAATGTTTCCACCTCCTCGGCAGGCTTCGTTCAACAAAATATTGATGCCATTATTAAGAATTGTTACTCAGTATAGATTTTTGTCCTTATGGCATCAATATTCCTATTAGCGGTCACTAATTAAAAATAACATGACTGTTAGAAAATAGCTATATTTGTATAACTAAGTAATTAAAATGGAAGGCACAATACAAATTCACATAGAAAAGTTACCTGAGGGCTATTATTTGGCTACTTCCAATGATATTCAAGGGTTAGTTGCTCAAGGTAGAACCATAACTGAAACGCTGGAAATCGCAAGGGATGTGGTTAAAAAATTACTTGAATCTCAAACACAAGATCAAAGCCAAGTTAAAAAATTGGGTGACGCATTTGACTACCCCTTGGTGATTGGATTATAAATGGGAAGGCTTTCTGGTTTTAAGTATAGGGATATAGTTAAGAGGCTGAAAAATATTGGTTTTGAATTCCATAGACAAGCAGCATGAAGTCATGAAATATGGTATTGTTCAAAATCAAATCAGTACACCACTATACCAAACCATTCAGGGGATATGCCGGAAGGAACTCTAAGAGCAATATTAAAACAAGCAAATATTACTCCTGAACAATTCCTTGAAGAAAAATAAAGCGACCATTAACATAGCACTTGCGATCATGCCGCAAAAAAAAAAATCACTGTTATCACTCTTGGCTGAAAATAAAAATAAAATATCTTACTTTTGGCTTCCGTACAAGAGGCGACAGGTCGTCAGTGCTTAACATTAGCAGCCAGGCTATGACGAGACAATAATGACAGATAATTAAAATCAAAAATGGCAATGGACAGAAAAGTAATTTTATACATTTCAATGAGTTTAGACGGCTACATTGCCACTAAAGACAACTCACTTGACTTTTTATCAATTGTTGAACAAGAAGGTGAAGACTATGGATACATTGACTTTGTTAAATCCGTTGACACTGTAATTATAGGTAGAAAGACTTATGAAAAAGTAATCGAAATGGGTTATGAATACCCACACAAAGACAAAGATGTTTATATTGTAACAAGAACTACCAAACCTTCAATCGGGAATTTTAAGTTTTACACAGGCGAACTAACCCAACTAGTTAATAGCTTAAAAAATCAATCAGGAAAGTATATTTATTGTGACGGAGGAGCTGAAATTGTAAATGAACTAATAATAAATGATTTAGTAGATGAATATATAATTTCAGTTATTCCGATTCTACTTGGTGACGGCATTAAGCTTTTCAAAGACGGTCGACCTGAACAAAAATTAGAATTGGTTTCAGCAAAACAGTTTGACAAAGGACTAACTCAACTTCATTACAAACTTGCAGACAAATAGACTAATAATAAACGTAGAACAAGAAGCCCGAACCGATAAAACATTTAGCCGTATAGCGAAAACCCCAACAAAGAGCAAAGCCCTGAGAAGAAACCATATAATAATAAAACAAAATGAACTTTCCACTATACGGTCTTCAGCGACACAGGAGGCCAAAAGCGGATATTATATCAAGGGCCATTGAGATATAATCAGCAGTAAATACAACACCGATTTTTGAATATTTAAAGCCGGAATAATTTCTAATTTAAATGAACAAGTTCCCTTGTTTAAGGGTTAACTAATCATCACAAATTTGAATAGAAAAGTATGCAATCAGTTTTATCAAGAATAACTATCAATCCAAATGTGTGTAATGGTAAGCCTTGCATCCGGAATATGCGTTTTACCGTAGTACAATTATTGGAATTATTGGCAAGTGGTATGGGTTTGACCGAAATCCTTAGTGATTATCCGTATTTAGAAAAAGAGGACATAGAAGCATGCCTACTATACGCATCTAAAATTGCATATACCAAAAGCATCACTGCAATTTCCGCCTAAAATGATAAAATTCTTTGTTGATACACAATTGCCGCCACTATTGGCAAAATTTATAACAGAATAACAATTTGATGCAATCCATACAACAGATTTTCCAAATGGTCATTTGTTGCAAGATAACGAAATTGTAAAATTAGCTATAGCTGAGAACAGAATAATTATAACAAAAGATAGTGACTTTTTGGATAATTACTTACTTAAAGGCACACCTCCAAAAATTTTGTTACTTAAGGTAGATAACATCGACAATAATGATATGTTGCACATCATAGACTTGTATCTGAAACATATAGTTTCGCAATATGAAGCACACGCTGATGTGGTTATACTTAGTAAAACTCAAATTATAACGTATTAAAGATTGCTATCAACAATGTCTTAATACCTATAGAGTAACGCCACTGTGTAAAATCATAACGTTCCTCAATCCCTATCAAAACACTAATAAAAATAAACATCTCCGCACAAACAGGTTTTTCAACTTGGACGTATTTTTGGTTCTCACATCTCAAAAAAAAAGATTCCCTATGAAAAAAGAAAATTGAGATTCATTGCATGAATACCGTTCGTTTATGGTTTTAAAAAAAATTTCAGCGCAAGAACAATTAAAACATATTATCAGATCGCTCAATATTTTTTAAAATACTACGAAAGAGTTTTTCCATATAGGAAATTGAGTGATAACCTGGTAAGAAATTATATACTGCATCGTTTTGACAGAAAACTAGATTGGCGGACAGTAAATTCCGATTATTCTTCCATTCAGAACTACTTTCGACACCAATCCATGCAGAGAAGTCTCCTTCCATAAACAACAACACTAGTGCCACTTTATATAATCAAGACCACTGCCCATTAAAACAACCCAACACCACGCTCCTATCGATGACAATCCTTGCAGTCCAATCTCCCGTTTCTAAAGACCACTACCGTCGAGGGCTCAATGGCTGTATGACAGGCAGAACAGGAGAGATCCTTATGTTTGCCTTCCAAGATAAACCTACTTAAATTATGATCAAAAATACTGGGCAACCATCCTGCTTCCTGATGACATGCTTTACATTCGGTTTTAGCTTCTTTTTCAAATTGCCGCTCATGAACATCAGAGTGACAAGAGCTGCATTCATGACTCAAATTTGCAAAAACCTGCCCCGCTTTTGTCTGCCCTTTTTCATTTTTAAAATGACAAGATTTACAACTTTGCTCTATGTGTTTTCCCCGCAATACAAAATTGGTTTTAGAATGATCAAATTGAACACTCGCCCAAGCTTCCTCCTGATGACATAAAGCACAATTTTGCTCCGGATAAAATCTTTCCGAAATGAAATTCTTATGAATATCTTCGTGACAGTCTTTACATTGCTGACCAATGGATCTGAATTTCCACCTCGTTGCTTTGTGATGACACAACTCGCAACTTATTGCCTGATGCGCTCCTTTCAAAGGGAAGGATGATTGCTGATGGGACTCCAGACTATAGCTGCTTTGATCGAATCCTTGCTCGCTATGACAATGCTTACAGTCAGAGCCTTTTTCCATCTCATTAAATTCTGCTTGATGATAATCTTCATGACAATTTTTACATTGCGAGTGGGCAACCGGATCTATCATTTTAGTTTTATGACATTGTTTACACTCTACTGATTTATGTTTCCCGAGCAAAGGAAATTCTGTCAAACCATGATCGAATTGGGCTGATGCTTGCAGAGATCTAAAACTGTTTTGATTGTGACATTCCAGACAATTCGCTCCAAACTTACCCTTATGCTCATCTTGATGACACTCCAGACAAGGATGATCGGTTGACTTTACAAATTCCTGAAACATCTTCTTCGCTTGGTTCCGCTGATCGTGACAGGATTTACAATCTATACTTTTATGTTTGCCCTGCAACTCAAATCCGGTCATGGCATGATTAAATCCTGACTTAGCTTGAACCTGATGAAAAGAAACTTCTTGATGACAAACTTTACAGTCTTTACCAAATTTACCCTGATGTACATCTTGATGACAGTTTGCACAAGATTGAAATCCAATTCCTGCAAATTTCTGAAACTCTTTGCCCGATTGGATTGACTTTGGATGACACTCCAAACAAGCTACAGACTGATGCTTACCTATCAAAGGAAATCGCGTCTTCTGATGTTGAAAATATTTTGCAGGAGAAAAAACTTCATTGTCATGACATTTTGCACAATCTTTAGACAATGTATTTTGATGCACATCTTGATGACAACTGTTGCATGCTTGACGAAGACCAAGATAGGTATTTTGATTTTTTTTGAGTTCTGCATCAACTACAAATTCTGATTTATGACAGGATCTACATTCTACTTTGGCATGTGCCCCTTCCAATTTATATCCTGCAAGCTGATGATCAAATTTCTTTTCATCAAATCGAACCATTTCAAACTTCAATCCATGGTGATCACTATGACACTCCACACACTGCTTTTGAGCAACTGCATTGCTGCTGTGAAATCCTTTCTTTGCTATTACTCTTTCATTAACTGCTTTATGACATTGCAGACATTTCTGATTAGGAACTTTCTGTCCCAATTCATGACATTGGGTGCATTGTTGGGTTCCCTCTAGATGACTGTGGGCCTGACTCAGTTTTCCCGGAGAAAGCTGCGCATTTAAGCCAATAAAACAAGCTAAAATCAAGAATAATGCAATCAAGTTTTTTCTCATGAGTGATGCGATTTTACGGTGTATGCAAATCGCTTCATCACTTCTATACCGCATTGCTGCAAAAATCCTGTGGGCAGTTCTCCTCCGGCAAAAATATACACCAAATCATTCTCTATCTCAACTCTTTCATCACTGCTCTTGCCTTCAAGGATCACTGTTCTTTCTTTGATCTCTTTAACATTAGAGGGCATCAAGGCTTTGATTTTTCCATCCGAAATAGCTTTCTCAATATTAATTTTATTGAGTGGTTTCAATCTCGAAAATTGTTCTCCTCTGTAGGACAAACTCACTGTATTATTATCCATCAACAACATGGCAGATTCTACAGCCGAGTCTCCTCCTCCTACCACAAGAACATGTTTCTGTTGGATATACTCTGCTTCAATCAATCTGTAAGCTACCTTCTCAGATTCCTCACCCACTACACCAAGTTTTCTAGGCGTCCCGCGTCTTCCTATTGCAAGCAACACTTTTTGACAAGAATAAGAAGATCCTGTGGCCGTCTCCACCACATATCCAAAATCTGTATGAACGATGCGTTCTACTTTTTCATGCTCTTTAAGTTGAATTTGATGTTTTTTAATCAACTCCAACCAAATAGCAAGCAACTCTGTTTTGGAGGTATTAAACAACTTTATCGGACCATGCAATGGCAGATCCATTGGAGCCGTCATCACCACCTTCGCTCGCGGAAAAGAAAACACTGTTCCCCCTATAGAATCTTGATCCAAAGTAATCGCTTTCAATCCCAATTTCTTTGCCTGCAACGAAGCCGAAATCCCAGCAGGTCCGGCTCCCACTATCACAATATCAAAATCCGTATCGGCCGAAGTTTGCAATCCTGCCGCCATACTGTCCATAGCCTGCTTGCCTTGTTCAACACTGTTTTTTATAAGACCCATCCCTCCCAATTCACCGGCAATAAAAATTCCTTTTACGTTGGTTTCAAAATTCTGATTGACATGCGGCAACTCGACACCTCTCTTTTCGGTTCCGATACGCAGCGATATGGCTTCCATCGGACAGGCATGAAAACAAGCTCCATGACCCACACAATGCGTAGCATTGACCAATGTGGCACGGCCTCCACGAATCCCCAACACATCCTCCTCGGGACAGGCCTTAAGACATGCACCACTTTTTATGCACGTACCCAAATCAATAAAAGGATGCAGCGACACAGGCTCATGAACACCACTCTCTTTAGCCTGCTCAATTTTAATACTAGTTTGTCTGTCTTCTCGCCGGATTTTTCTCATATACAATCCCAACACAAGAATTACAATTCCCGCAACAAAAACATAAATCAAACTTTCTATACTCATCACTACCAATCAAAATATTATTCAAAGATAAACTATTTTAATTTCTTGGCTGTGTCCCGACTTTCAGTCGGGTCGGAGCCTTCCATGGTTCCGTGCTTCGCACCGCAACAATTTCATTGTTGCGCATTCCAGTCTCCTCACAGTTCATCTTCCTCCTTCAATTTTATTCTAGTTGTTTGCCTAAAACTTCGCCCCAAATTTAACCAAGCTCAACTCTTTTATAATCGTTGCGGCTCCAGTTCAAATTATAGAAATCAATGATCAATGCAGACTACTTCAAATTTTTATACCCTCAATATTCAACTATCATCCAAACTTAAATAACATCCCTGATTTCCACTACAGATACTCCTCCATTCATTAAAATATCCAACGATAACCTAACTCAACAGTTACAGCAACATGAACCAACATTATAATTAACATAATCAATGCAAACGGCAAATGGGCCACATGCCAATATTTAAATAACCTCTGCATTAAACTCAAAAAACTCATCTGCCGTTTGAGCGACAGCAAATGCTTAAACAAAGATTGCGCCGACCGAACACTTTCTTTATCTATAGTTGTGGAATGGAGCGAACGCCCAAACTCAGAAAACCTCGCCTGATCCTTTCTCCATTGCTCCCAATAGGCAGTTACTCCAGATCGATTCATGTCAGGCCTCTCTATCGAAATTGATAAGGATCTTTCCGCCGGAAGAATGGCATTTAGCTCGTAAAGTTTAACTTGAAATTGCTCTTCCATCTCTTTCCACTCCAGCTCATTTCCTTGGATCGTTCTCGGAATTTGCTTGTATATAAATCGCCCTATTATACCACTCACCACAACAGCAACCATACTCCAAAAACTAATAGAAACTATCCCGCCAAACTTAAATGCAGTATGAAATAAAACCATGATAGGCCCAATAGTACACAAAAATATATGAAACTCCAACCAATACTTTAATGCACCAAATCGAGCCAATGACCTGAACCTCTTCCTAACCATATACATTATTACACCAATCAAAATAAGAGAAGACCCGATGATTCCCAATCCTTGACCAAATATTCCACTGGGCTTCAACCAATGATGTTGCTCGTGATAGAATCTCTCTTCCAAAGATGTTTGATAATATTGAAATCCATATATTGAAAGAAACAAGGTCACCAAAACTACAACCAACACTAAGGTTGTAATATAAACTTTATGAACAGTTGGAGTCATATCAAATTAAATCAATAAATCAAAATGTAAAAATAATAAAACTAAAATTAATATTCCCCAAATCAACGGCTATAAATAAAATCAAAAAGGACAATCTAAATGTTCTATTTTTGCATCAATGTCTGTAAAAAAAATAATCTATATTGCCGGCCCTACCGCATCAGGAAAATCTACAGCCGCTGTCCAGTTAGCACAGATTTTAAATTGCCCTATTATCTCTGCCGACAGTCGTCAAATCTACAAACATCTCAATATCGGCACTGCAAAAATCCAAACTCATGAAATGCATTCCGTCCCTCATCACCTGTTGGATTTTGTTGAGCTAGAACATCATTATGATGTGGCTCAATTTTTTGAAGATGCAGCTCAAATTCTTAAACATCATTTTACCACAAACGATTTTTGTATTGTCTGCGGTGGAACCGGATTTTACATCAAAGCCTTATTACAAGGAATAGACATCCTACCCAAAATAGAACCTGATCTAAGAAACAAATTAATCGACGTATTGAATACTGAAGGAATCCTTTCCTTACAAAATTGGGCAAAGCAACTTGATCCTCTATACTATTCACAAATTGATCAAAACAACCCGATGAGATTGATGAGACTGATAGAACTGTGTACTACTATTGGAAGTCCCATATCGTCCATAGAATTTGAAAAGAAAACACTTGATCCTTCATATCAGCATATAAAAATTCTCATTCAATTGCCGCGAGAACTTCTGTATCACAAAATTAATTTGAGAGTGGACGACATGATGACCAATGGCTTATTAAATGAGGTAAAGTCTCTATCCAAATACAGAGATTGCCAGGCTCTTCAGACTGTTGGCTATGCAGAATTATTTGATTATTTGGATGGACTCTGTAGCTTGGATCAGGCTGTAGAAAAAATCAAACAACACAGCAGAAATTACGCTAAAAGGCAACTCACCTGGTTCAAAAAATTCTATCCTCAAGAACATACGATTTCAAACACAGATGAATTACTCCAACTCAATTTTTGCGAAACCTAAATTTCAATATTTTTAGCTTACCTCCGAGTTGTTCAAATCAATAATGCTTTTATCAAGATGGTTTTGCATCCTTACATCATATCAACAACTCTGCAAAATTACTTTTGCCTACTTCTCTACCATTGATTGATCAACACTCCAAGTAAACCTAACAAACCGGCTCAAGTCTGTCTCTTTATGTTTATTTTTTCTTTTTCTTTTTGGAAGAATTTGCCTTTGGATGAACTAACTTCATTTCTTGAATCAAATGTTTTGCTCCTGCAAATTCATCGATGATAAATAGTATATAACGCGCATCCACCATTATATTTCTGCAGATCGAAACATCATAATTGATATCGCTCATTGTCCCTTCCCATACCCTATCAAAATTCAATCCTATCAAATTGCCGTAAGCATCAATTGCCGGACTTCCCGAATTCCCTCCGGTAGTATGATTGGACCCAATGAATGCCAATGGCATTTTACCATTTTCTCCATATTGACCATAGGATTTGGTATTATAAAGTTCGATGAGTTTGGGATGAACATCAAATTCATAATCATTAGGAATGTATTTTTCCATTACTCCATCAAGATAGGTTTGGTACTTGTAACATGAACCATCCTTAGGAGAAAATCCTTCTACTCTCCCAAAACTGATACGCATTGTTGAATTGGCATCAGGATAGTATTTCTTCTCCGGTATTACCTGCATCAATGCTGCCATGTGCTTCCTCCTCAATTCAACAATTTTATCTTGCAATGGAACAGACTGCTTACTCAGATCATTGGCAAAATAGTAATTGAGCTCATCATAAAACTGCCATAAGGGATCTGTCTTTAATGCTGCTGCCATATCGGAGTAGGATAATTCTGTCAATTTCTTCAACTCCTTACCGTCTGTCAACTTACTTTCTCTATAAAGTCCCACAACAAATTCATTCACAGATTTTTGCTTGAGCTGTTCACGCAAATAAGGCAACATGAGTTCCTTTGGCATTTCCTCTACGGCAATCTGAGCAAGTGCAGTAAAAATTTCTTGATCTATCTCTTTATTAAAACCCGACACAAGCGCTTCTGCTTGCTCGTGAAGTTCATTTCTTTTTTCAATAAAAATCTTTTCTCCTCGAACTTCTTGAGCGGTCATCACCTCTTTTATTTCAGAATAAAAATTCATTACGGATACATTCCGCTGAAAAGCCTCTGCGTAAATTTCAGTTGCCCTTGACAATTTTTCTAGTGACTTATATTGTGACTCCAATTCAGAAACCAAATTCTTGTATTCGCTAAAATTTGCATTGGCATCCACGCGTTGCTGGAATAATGCATCGCGTTCGTGCTTCTTTTCCAATCCTTTAGTTTGTTTGATTCCTTGATTTTCACCAATCCATTTCTTATAGGCATTGGAGATGGAAGCGTAAGAAGCTGCAAATTTGAGCTTGGTGGCTTCGTCTTTCCTCATGTATTGATCCAATATAGACAGTGCTTTCTCTCGCATTCGTATCCTGATCGGATTTTGCACTTCTACTATCTGCCTCACCCCTTCTTCAGTAAGATACTCGTTTGTTCTTCCAGGAAACCCAAAAACCATGGTAAAGTCCCCCTCGGCAACTCCATCCAACGAAATGGGCAAAAAATGCTTGGGTTGATAAGGCACATTACTTTCTGCATATTCAGCCGGTTCGTTATTCTTATCGGCATAAATTCTAAAGATAGAAAAATCTCCGGTATGCCTTGGCCAAACCCAATTGTCCGTATCACTTCCAAATTTTCCTATGGACTCCGGTGGGGTTCCAACCAATCGTACATCTTTGAAAGTTTTCGTAATAAAAGCAAAATACTGATTGCCATTATAAAATGCTCTCACAAAAAGTTCTTCATTTTTATTGAGCTTGTATTCTTTCTTGAATGCAGCAACATTCTTCTCTATCTTAGCCTTCCTGTCAAGTTCAAAATCTTGTGAACCTACACCTTTCAGAAGTGTACTGCTCACATCTTCCATCCTGACGATCAATGTTGCAGTCAATCCACCACAAATTTTTTCGTCAGCATTTGACTTAGCCCAAAATCCATTCTTCAATATATTATTCTCAACACTGCTATGACCTGCAATATACCCGTAGCCGCAGTGGTGATTGGTGAGCAAAAGTCCGTTAGGGGAAATAATTTCTGAAGTGCAACCTCCTCCAAAACTTACAATAGCATCTTTCAAACTTCCCTTATTGATGCTGTAAATATCTTCTGCACTCAATTTCATTCCCATGGCCTTCATATCAGCTTCATTGAGTGATTTAAGAAGCAAAGGCAACCACATTCCTTCTCCGCCAAACAGTCTAAAAGAACTGAAAAAAGTAAAGAGAAATACTAATATTCTATGTTGTAATTTCATACGATCAGATGATTAATTCATTAAATTTTACAATGGTTTACTTGATCAACTCGACAGGGTATTGAAACTTTTGCTCCGCATCTTGTATCTGGATAATATAGCTGCCAATGGGCATGAACATTATATCCACTTGGATCTCATTTTTAGATTGTGTAAGTACCTGCACTTTTTGTTCCTGGCCTTGAACATTAAAACAGGTCAATACAACTTTTGTAAGATCCAAGGATTTGGACAAGATGGTTATTTTACCCTGTGTTGGATTAGGAAATAAGGCGAGATCATTAAGATTTTTAGCTTGATTGACTGAAGTCGTATTCTTTACCTCCAGATGTTCTTTACAGCGCTTGCAATTGTTCTTGTCCACAACACAAAGCGTATAAAATCCCGGCTCCAAACCATCTGCTATACTTGATTTACTCACTATTTCTCCTGTTGATTCTTTGATCCATTCATAGGTATAAACCGGTATTCCTCCTGTTACCATTGATTCTATCTTGCCTGTATTGGAAGAGCTATGAGTATAGCTAAATTGAAAAGCAATTTCGTCGGGTTGCAAAATCATTACAGTTTGTTCGATTACACAAAGATTAGAATCAATTAATTTAATCTGATATTCTCCCGCAGGCAAATTAGAAATCATTGAATTGACTCGTTTCCCATTAACCATAAAATCATAAGGAGCTTTACCCTCAGTTACCCTAATATCAAGACTTGCCGTCGAGTCTCCATAACACAAAACATCCTTAGAAGATACGTTCATTACAGGATCCAAAAACTTTGAAATGTTTAAGGATGCGGAGGCCTCACATTGACTTAATTTAGATTTTGAAACCAATGTATAAATTCCCTCTTGTTTTATTTTGATCATGTCGGTCTGATCAATGGCAACACCATTTCTATACCATTGGTGAGTATAGTCATTGGGTGCACTAAACTTTGTTTTGATATTGACTTCCTCATGATGACAGTCCAATTGCAACGAACTTGCATCCAACTGCAGATTTGGTTTTGTATAAACTCTAAGGTGAATTGTATCCGTCCTCACACAACCCGTATTCGAAGTATATTGCAAGACATACATTCCATTTCTTGAGGTATTGTTTACTGCTCCCAATTGCAAAATGGAAGAATTCTGTTTTACCGAATCCAAACCCAATGGACCGGTCCATCTGAATTGTCCACTCAAGTTAGACTGCTCACATCTCAAACTTAATGTATCTCCAAAACAAAGTCGAACTGTATCCAAATTTTTATATTCATTAGTGCTTATTTTAGCCTGTACATTTACGATCTGAGGATAACAATCAGGGAGATCTACAGAATACACTCCGCGACCATAAGTAGCCGCATACATTTTTCGAGTAGAAGGATGTATATCCAAATCCGTCACAGAAGTATTGGGCATGCCTACACCATAATAAGACCAATTGATAACATCAGCATCAGAATAAAATACACCGATATCGGTACCTACAAACAAGCTATTACTTGCTTCATCAAAAGTGATACAGAGCGCAGGGATATTGACAAAGTTAGCCGTAATATTTTTCCAAGTTGCGCCGGTATCCGTTGTCACCATCACTTTCACAGGATTAAATCCACCTCGTGTAGTCCATGCTCGTTTTGCTTCCTTAGGATGCATTTCAATGTCAGTTATTTCTCCATTTCCCAACTGAGTTACAGATCTCCAGTTCTTCCCAAAATTCTTTGTACTGTATAAAATATTATTGTAAGCAGCAAAAACGATATTGGTATCTGCCGGACTAAGTTCTACATTATTCAAATCTTTGTCCTCTGCTCCGGTAAGGTTTCTACTGATTGTAGTAAATTGATCTCCCCGATTATAACTTACATAAACATCGTGATAGCCTATAAAAAAAGTTTTTGGATTTTTTGGATTCAAGGCAAAAGGAGTAACCCAATCACCTTGAGGTTTGCCGGGAATATTTTGTGTAATATCGGTAAGATTATTAAAAGCATTCGTCGTTCTGTAAACTGCGGTACCGCCCCAATATTCTGTGTATCCTATATTCTGATTTGTAGGATCTATGATCTGCCACATAGCATCTCCTCCGTTTGTGTTTCCCCAACTTCCGTTGGCTCGTCTTACAAATCCTCCATTGTCTTGTGAGCCCATTGCCATAATAGGTGGATTGCTCATGGATATTGCCATTTTGTAAAATTGAGAAATGGCAAGTCCATTGCACAGTTCAGTAAACTGCCCATTGCTTTCATTGTAATTATAAACTCCTCCATCACAACAGAAATAAAGCGACAAATTTTTTGGATGGAATTGAGCAAAATGATGATCCGCATGAACCTCCGGGAATCCAGTTCCTCCATACCAATTCGAAATTTGTGTCCAAGTTTTTCCTCCATTGATGGACTTGTATAAGACAACATATCCACAATACATCACTTGCTTGTCCTTAGGAGAAATAATGAAAGTTAAATTTTCCGGCATCTCCGAAACAAACTGAAAACTAGCTCCACCATCTTTAGAAAGGATCAATTGCTTTTTGCCGTCCAAACTTTGATTTATGGCAATATATTCTCCGTCAGTAGGAGTAACGATAATACGCAAAAATCCTTTTTGCGCATTAAAATTGGTAATCTGACTCCAGTTTTTTCCTGAATCTTTTGTGCGCCAAACTTCACACGAACCCCAGTAATCATTAAGTGCCAAATACACCGTGGCTGTATCTCCATATTTAAACTTAACACTGCTGTAATTTCCTGACCGCACTTTTGTCCAATTTTTTCCTGCATTATAGGTCTGATACAATCCATCACTTGAGGCCACCAACAAATGCTGATTGTTGAGAGGATTCATTTCCATCTCATAGATCACACGATTGTCTGTAAGCTTCCAGTTGAGTCCGGTCACACTCCAGGTCTTTCCTCCATCTGCAGATTTATAAACACCCATTGAATATTGCCACCAGCCTTCCTTCTCTCCAAGAGTAATATAGATATTGTTTGGATTTTTTTGATCTACAATCACTATGCCCACAGGTTGATAGGGAATATTGTCTGTGAGTGAAGCATAAGTTTTTCCGCCATCGCTTGTCTTCCACAATCCACCATTTGGTGATGCAACAAAAAAAGTAGCTTCCTGTGTAGGATGAAAATCAATATGTGTCGTTCTCCCCATTCCCCAATATCCTCCGGTATTTCTTACAGGACCTTCATGCTTCCAAGATGGAACCATTCTTGTATTCCAACCCGAAGATTCATTTTGAACCGATGAGTACATCTCCGCCCTCCTACTCAAATCAGGAAATTTTCCATCTTCCGTAAGCCTATTTCTCCAGTACCATTTCCATCGCTCCAACTTCACACGCTCATCATCCAAAAAATCCTCCGAGTGCATTCCGGCATTAAATTCACCTCGATAGGTTTCATCTTCAAGCTTGTGTCGTTTGACCATCTTATCAGCTTTCTTACAAATCTCCTCAAAGCTATGCCCCTGTTCTATATATTTTTGCAATTCCTGCACCTGCGCTTGCGCTTGTACCGCCAACAAAAGAATTAAACAAAAAAAGAAATGTGAAAAAAATGACTTGTAAAAATTCATACTCTACTGATTTTGGAATTAGAAAATTCAATAATTATAAAAATAATGCTGTGCCCCCGCATCCTGCGGGGTCGGGCTATCCGTTGCAAGTCCTCAGTCGCTTTGCTCCTTCCGGTCTTTCCACTTCTATCCCTCACAGATCAAAAAAAACTGAATTCTTATCAACTTTTCATTGAATAGAATCATCCTTGCAAAAATAAGAATTTTAGCTTATTCCCAGCTCAGAAAACAAGCTAAAATAACGATTAACTCACTAATGAGTTTTTGCCCAAAATTCTAATCTCCGATTTGTACAAGGGAATCCCATAGATTGCAATAAAAACTCCATGTTATTAATATTCAGTAAATACTTGTTGTGAACCTCAAAGCAAGCAAAAAAAGCAAAAAAATGCTAAATCAAATTTGAAATAAGAAACAAAGTGTTAGTGTAAATTCAAAGCGATAGATCGGTTCCTCACTTTCTTTAAAAAGTGTCATCATTCCATTCTCTTAAGTAAAAAATGGAATGAAGAACAAATCTTCATCCTTCATTCCATTCCAAAAATTAGAATTGAACATCTCCGCTAAAAGCAAACAATGTTCCGTCTGTTACAGTGCCGTCGATTTTGATAGCATAAAGCTTATTTCCTTTGTCCTCGAATAACGCAGTGCCTGATGCAAGATCCGTAGATACTTGAGACACCGGATTTACAGACTGCGATAGTAAAGATCCATAAGTACTATTCAATCCTGAATCAGCAAAACTTTTAATCGGGAATGCGCGATTCAATTTACCTCCGGTGACAACAACTGTGCTCAGTGACAAAATGCTCATCTTGTTGCAGTCATCTCCAACTACACTGATCACCATGGTATATTCGTCTCCTTCAAATGTATTGTTGACGGCCAACTGAACTGCAGAGATATTGACTGTGGCAGAATTCAATTTTACAGTCTTCGCGGTTTTTGTAAAATTACAACCCGAATCATCTGACTTATTGCATGAGATTGAAAAAAGAAAACCAAGAGAAATAAAAATTCCTGCGATCCACAGGGAATAATTCTGTTTCATATGTTTAAATTGTTTAGTTACAAGGGTCTGTCGGAATTCAATAAAAATACCGTTCACTTTTAGACGATACAAATATATAAATTTTTTATAATATGATTTACAAAATCTACAAAAAAAGTCGGCTGAATTGGTATATCACAGGCAAGAAATGAAAGTATCGTTTTTAGACTCAAATAAAATGAGCAATCGAAAATGGACCATTTTATAAGTCAGATCTAGATTGAACATAAAAGCTTGCTAAAACCGACTCAAACGCTAATCCTGTGGTTCAATCTTGCAAGGCATTGCCAAGATTGACAGCACTCAGCTTATTCTTTGGGCAACACTATTTTTTGTCAACCTTATTTCAGACAAGCTATCGATATTCTTTATCCATACTATCCCGGGCGCTTTTCCGGATTCAAAGTTGCCCATAGTATTCTCCATTTTCAATGCCTTTGCTCCATTGATCGTCGCCCACTGAAATAACTGTTCTAAGGGTATCCAAGAATGGAATTTCGAAATGGTTTTGATCTCCTCCAAAATATCCAGACTCCAATTGCTGCTCAAACTATCAGTCCCAATGCCAACAGACACACCGGCCTCTATCCATGCTCTATAATTTGGCAATCTGTTCTCTATAAATAAATTGGCCTGTGGACAAGTAATAAAAAATGCTTTGTCGCGATTCTGTTTTACAAACTTCAATTCTGCCAATTCGGTCATCGTATTATGCACAAACAGAAGCTGAAAATCAGCACTCAAGCTTTCCAAAACAGTATAAATTGATTTTTTTCCTGAAGGCTTAAAATGCTCAAAACCAAATCCAAATTGTTCAAAAAATTGAAGAAATCGCCTATCTCCAAATTCGAATAAAGCATCTTCTGCATCTAACTCTTGATTGTGAATACTCAGAACTGCATCTTTGGAATTGAGTAAATTGATCTTTTCAAATAAGGTTTTTGAAACTGAATAAGGTGCATGAGGTACAAAAGATTTCAATTGATCTGTCCATTGATGAAAAACATCTGCATAAGATTGAGTCATTTGATCACACAGTTGATCCTGTAAAAAATCAAAACTCTCAATAAAACTATAATAGGATATCTTACTTTTCAATTTGACAGAAAGAGTATCAAGTTTATTGCAAATATCTCCCACAGCTTGGATGCCGGAAGACCACATCTGTCGGTCGGCCTCCAAAATTGCAGCATCGATCACCTCTTGCTCAATCTCGCGTTGACTAACCACGGAATGAAGAAAATGGATCAAGCCTGTTCCGGTATCAAACTTTGATCTGAGATGGGAAAGTTCCAAATGGCAATGACAGTTTACAAAACCAGGACTCAATATACCCGGAAAAAATTCATACTCCCATCGATTAGCATCATTGACCTCATTGACCTCAAGAATTTTAGATTCACGGTCTATTACAAGCCCAAGATTTCTCCGAAAACATCCATTGTGAAATAAAACATCGGCGGTAAGCTTTCTCATTTTCTTCAAATTAATTTTTTGATTTACTCCGGATGAATCTTATCAAGTTCTACAGTTTCTTTTTCTTTTCTTTCAAGGCTTTGATCTCTTGAACCAATATACCGTTTCTTATCCTAGGTTCGAACCATGTGCTCTTAGGAGGAAGAATTTTTCCTGCATCTGCAATTTTAATAAAATCTGAACTTTTGATCGGATAAAACATCACTCCTATAATTCCATTTTCTTCGCCTATCGTTTTCAGTATTTGCTTCCATGACTTAGTCCCTTCTATATGTTGAATTTGCGGATTATTTCTCACATCTTGAATATGAAATGCTTTATTGAGCAGCTCTTCATTAAAAAGAGTAATATCAAACAAGATTTCGTTTTTCTTTTTATAACTGTTGATCAACTCCTTTTTCCACTCAAAAGAATAATACATCTGATCAATATAGAAAATCAATTCAAATTTTTTCGAAGGTTTTTTAGCTTGTTTCAATAACTTAAGGCTGCCGAGATCCATCAATTTTTTAATTACATCTCCGGATGAAAACTGATCCAATTTGAGCAATCGATTGAATGAATAGATACTCAATTCCTTAAAATCAAAAAGCGCACAAAAAAGGTATCTTATCTTATGCTTTTCTTTAATCTCTGTCGAAGCCAACAACTCGCTGATGGAAGCCATTCTATGATGCCCGTCGGCGATATAAGATTTTTTTACTCCTTGCTTGAACTCCTTTTGAAATTCCTTGATTTCATCTTCATTTTTAATCTGATAAAACTCGTGAATCTGATCGTCTTTTTTAAAGTGAACCTGATAAGTTGGTTTTACACCAAGAAAATACTTGATAATCAGATTTTTTATTTTCTTGACCTCAGGGTAAGCCAACAATACCGGCTTGATGATAGCCTCTCTTTGCTTCAACAATCCACTGATATTTGCTTCTTGAGCAACAAGCGTGTTTTCATGTTTTTTAATATTCCCCTTCAAATATTCTTTGAGATCGACCCCGGCTAAAATACCATAATGAGTTCTTTGCTTGGTCTTAATTTTATAGACGAAAAGGGCAGGCTGTTTTTCATCCAAAAAAATTCCCTGACGTTTCAGTATGGGGTACTCGTGTTTTACCTGATCAAAAAATTGATCTTTATCAAAAATAGCATCAAAGTCAGGATGTGAATATTTTATTGGTTCAATTTTCATCGATTATAGATTATTGAATCACTTTCATAATTGTATTAAAAAACCAGTGTGAATCTGTTCTGGTAAGAGTTTCGAGTGCATAATCCACTCTGGTAGCCAATTGATGAATCTGCACAACGGTTTGCTTAAAATCATGATGCTCCTCTCCCATTTCCTTACACTCCTTTAGTTCATTAAGTTGAGCAACCAAGGGTTCGAGTTCCAATTTTTTTCTTTGAATTAAGATATGCTTCAAAACCTGCTGCATATCTTTTTCTGCATAATAATAATCACATCTCTCTTCGGGTTTTTGTCTTTTGTGAATTAAGTTCCAATCTATTAAAGACCTGACATTCATATTAACACAACCCTGTGACAAAGAAAGCTCAGACATGATTTGCTCCATATTGAGTTCCACCGGACTGGCCAAAAGCAAAGCATGGATCTGTGCCATAGATTTATTGACTCCCCAATGGTGGCAGAGCTGAGCCCAAAGTTCAATAAATTTACTTTTACAGTGAGTAAAATCCAATGTAACGATTCTTATGCGGAAAAAACTAATATAACCGCTTTTAGTTTAATTCTATGCTTGTTTTTTATAAAAAGGAATTTCAACAACAACTGCATCAACCATCTTAGAACCAAGGTTTATTTTTATTCTTGTTCCTAATGATGCAAATTCTTTCTTTACATATCCTAAGCCTATTGGATGATTTAAGCTTGGAGATGATGTCCCTGAGCTCACTACTCCTATTTCTGTTTTCTCATCTGCAAAAATTGTATACCCATGTCTTGGTACTCTTTTTTCCTCAAGCGCAAAACCTACCAACTTCTTTGCAATTCCTTTTTCTTTCTGTTCGGTAAGCCAATTTTTTCCAATAAAATCAGCCTTTTTATTCATTTTGGTAATCCATGACAAGCCGGCTTCCAATGGGGAAGTTGTGTCATCAATATCATTGCCGTATAAGCAAAATGCCATCTCCAGTCTAAGAGTGTCTCTTGCCCCCAAGCCTATCGCCATTGCTCCTGCACCAACTACAGCATCCCAAAGTTTTACAATATCATCATTGGTAGCATAGAGTTCAAATCCGCCTGCACCCGTATATCCGGTAGCAGAAATGAGAACATTATCACAGCCTGCAATGCTTCCCTTAACAAAATGGTAATATTCAATTTCTTTCAAATTGATCGAAGTAAATGCTTGCAGCAATTCTACCGCTTTGGGTCCTTGCACTGCAATCAATCCGGTTTGATCAGAAATATTACTCATTCTGCAATCAAATTGATTGTGACTGCTTATCCAGTTCCAATCTTTCTCAATGTTAGAGGCATTGACTACCAACATGAAGGCCTGCTCTCCTTCTGAACACTGATCTTCGGACAATCTGTAGACCAAAAGATCATCTACTATTCCACCTCGATCATTGGGCATACAAGAATATTGCGCATCGCCAATTTTAAGTTTGCTGGCATCATTGCTGGTCACCTTCTGTACCAAGTCCAGTGCTTGTTTTCCTTTGATGATGAATTCTCCCATATGCGAAACATCAAAAATTCCACAAGCTGTTCTAACAGCCTCATGCTCTTCTTTAATTCCCGAATATGAAATAGGCATATTGTATCCTGCAAATTCTGCCATCTTGGCGTTAAGGTCAATGTGTTTTTGAGTAAGAGGAGTTGACTTCATTATTTTTATTTTTGTTTAAATCTTGATAGTAAATATGTGCGTACAATTGAAAGGCTATTTTCTGATCTCCATTTTCCAACCAATTGATTTCTGAATTAATTTGCAATCTGGATATCGGTCAATTCATCTCCTTGATAAATAGACATCAAAACATCAAATCCTCCAACAAGTTTCCCGAATACAGTATATCTTCCATCCAGATGTGGAGTTGGAGAGTGTGTAATAAAAAACTGTGTTCCTTCTGTATCTGCACCCGCACTGGCCATGCCGACCATTCCGCTTTCTAAATAATTCATCTTAGATATTTCGGTCCTTATGCAGTAATCCAGTGCTCCATAACCATCCCCTCGAGGGCAGCCTACTTGAACAACAAAATTGGGCACAACACGATGAAAATATTTTGATTTATAAAATCCGGATTTGATGAGTTGTACAAAATTGACTACAGTGCCCGGAGCCATTTTTTTATAAAGCTGCAATCTAAGCTCGCCTTTCTCTGTCTTCATCAGGACTTCAAAAGTATCTTGCAAGGTCGCAAACTCTTTCCAGTCTATTGGATGTGTAAATTCTGCAATTCTTGGTTTGTAGCTTGTCTTGGTCAATTTACAAATTGTCTCTTGCAGTGCATTATAGGTTTCGATATCTTTGGGCAAACTTAATTTGGATTGTGCAACTTGAAGAATGGAATCTGCTTGGCAATATTTTATAACCAATGGTTTTGCATTCATAAAAAGCTCTGCCATAGCGGCACATTCTCCTGCATCCGCATCTGTACATTTTCTTTGTATAAAATTTGCAATAATAGGATAAATCGGATTTCTTGTGCCCGGAAAAACAAGCTCAAAGGAAGCATTTTTTATGCAAGAACCTATCGTTTCCATCAACGCTGTACGAACCACGGATTTATTGTTCTGCTGATCCAAACTCAACAAGTAATAAAGTTCTTTGGGTTTGTCGGCAAACAATTTTATAAAAGTCGCCTTCTCGTAAGGATTTTTTGTTGTACTAATTTTTTGTTTGATTCTTGACTCTATTCCTTCTCTGGTCAATATCATGTAGTACGGAATTTTTTTGAGAGCCAACTGATAGGCAAGCGCATTGAGCCTCCATGAATATGAACTTTGATCAACCAACTTTTGATATTCCTCGTATTTTTCCGGCTGACCATATTCAATCAAATATTCTAATGCAGGAATAGCAACATGTTCAGAAGGATTTTGCGCTGCACGTAATGCAATGGAAGTAGCCTGTCCATTTTTATAGGAACTAAGACCTTTTATGGCATTACTCATCACTCTCACATCCAAACCTCGCGAATACAATTCCTCTATAAGAGTTAAAGCACTTGCAGCCCCTGTTCTTGCCAATCCGGCGACCAAACACATTCTGATTTCCGGATTTTTTTCTTCCACACAGAGGCGCTTCAATGTTTCTAATGAATCCGTAAAATCAAGAGCCTTAAATCTCTGGATGCTGTGGGCTGCCATCAATCTTGTGGCATGGGAATAATCCTTGTTTGCAACAAGTTGGAAAAGAATAGTTTTTGCGTTTTTACAAAATAAATTTCTTATCCCAAATCGATAAATACCAGTAGCAAGTCCAAGCGAAAGCAAACTGTCTTTGGGAAGATACTGAACTTCGCAAAGTTGTTGCAAGGTTTGATCTGTTCCGGTTTTGCCCAAGGCTTCCAAAATATGTCTGTTGGTATTCAAATAAGGGCCAACAGAATCGACAGCTATAAAAGCTTTGGTAAGAGACTCTTCGGCTTCTTTTTTTCCAATTTGGCCTAATGCTATTGCGGCAGCTTCTCTTACTTTTTCTATGGGATCCGTTAGGAGCCGACTTAATTTGGAAATGGAAACACTGTCTCTTACAAACCAAAAGGATTGTGCTGCAATCAACCTATACTTGGCATCTTGATGAGAGAGGTAGGATAATAAAGAATCCGTTTTGTGTTCATCCGCAAAGTTCAGAATTGAAATCACTACGGGATCAGAATAATCTAAGTGAACGGAACTATGGTCTTCTTGAACCGGCGGAAAACAAGCTACAGTTAAAGAGCAAATGAAAATTGCAAAAAATCCATAGTATTTGGAACGAAGAGTATGATCGAATTTTTGAATCAACATTCTTATTATAGTAATACTAACAAAATGAGTTTTTCTTTCAGCTTTTTTGAGCAGAGAAAATATTTCTCATTAACACAAATATTGAGTAAGCGCAGGATATCAACATAAGAGATACTCTCAGAATTCCTAAATAATCTTTGGCTTCAATTTCTCTTTTGAGAGGTAAAAACAAAGCTATAAAAAGCAACGATGTGATAACCAGCACTGTAATTCCTGCAATTTTATTTCCTTCTTTCATTCCTTTATGAAAAGCACTGAGCACAATCCCTGTTATTACGGGCACCATCGCTGTTTTGTGCAAAAAATCTGTGGACTGAAAACTCCACAAACCAATAAATACTAAAACAAAACAGTTGATCAGATTGGCCTGTACCGGTTTCATAAAAAATTCGTTTTGATTGAATCAGGTGCTAAGTTAGCAATTATCTATAGCTTATCAAAAAAGCTTGAGAGCTTGTCATGCAATATTAATATTAAAATAAAATGTTATTTTTAAAATGCTAATTTATTTATAATTAAACATTATAAATTTTTATAATATTAATTTTTGATTACTCCAAGCAATGTACGTCTTGTTGCAAACCTAGTCCTGATAGAAATGGAGGCGCAGAGCGCCGTAATGGATAGCAGGTCTAAAACCCAAAGTAAAAACCAAAATAAGCCACTCCTTTTACTCATTTTTTGCACAGAACTTGGATTTTTCTTATGTTTGGCAGACGATTCCTTGCTCAATAATATTTGTCATGTCACGAGTGACAATCGTTGTGTGAATCAATGGACTTTTTACCACAAAATTTGCCGCAGATGAAATCCTTTTTTATTCTCATTAGTAGTTTTTTAGCTTGTTTGATACAGGCTCAAGTGTCAATGCAAAATCCATTCGAAGCTCAAAGTTCTGCTGTAGAATGGAGAGAAATCGGACCGCCAAGAGGTGGAAGATCTTGTGCGGTGACCGGAGTTATAGGGAATGATCAACTCTACTATATGGGAAGTACCGGTGGTGGAGTGTGGAAAACAAAAGATGCAGGGAGGTCTTGGAAAAATATTTCTGATGGATATTTTGGAGGGTCTATAGGATCTGTTGCCGTCTCCACATCAGATCCCAATATTGTTTTTGTGGGAACGGGAGAAGAGACCTGGCGTGGTAATGTTTCTTCAGGTCATGGTGTCTGGAAATCTGAGGATGCAGGTACGAGTTGGTCTTTTGTAGGATTAAAAAATACAAGACATATTTCAAGAATCAGAATTCATCCTAAAGATCCCAATATTGTTTTATTAGCCGCTATGGGAGATGTTTTTTCAAGCAATTCGGAGAGAGGTATTTTCAAAACTACCGATGGAGGCAAAACTTGGAGAAAGACTTTGTTTGTTTCGGATTCGGCGGGAGCCGTTGAGTTGGTACAACATCCGACGCAAACAAAAATTTGGTTTGCGACAACTTGGAATGCGAGAAGAAGTCCGTACAGTTTTTCTAGTGGAGGATCAGGTTGTTCATTATGGAAAAGTACGGATCATGGAGAAAGTTGGAAAGAAATCAAATCAAACAAAGGATTGCCGGGAGGACTTTGGGGCATCAGCATGATTACAATTTGCGAGAGTAATCCGGACAGGATGTATGCAATGATTGAAAATGAAAAAGGAGGTGTGTACAGAACAGATGACGGAGGAATCAATTGGGAATTGGTCAATGACAGCAGGGATCTTAGGCAGAGAGCCTGGTATTTCTCAAGAATTTATGCCGACCCTAATGATGCCAATACAGTTTATGCTTTGAATGTATATTTACATCAATCCAAAGATGGGGGAAAGACCTTCAAAACCATTAATGTAGGGCATGGAGATTGTCATGATCTTTGGATTAATCCAAACAATCCAAAGAACTTGATTCTTGCCGATGATGGTGGTGCAGAAATCACGATGAATGAAGGGGCGTCGTGGTCTAGTTTGCACAATCAGCCTACAGCTCAATTTTATAGAATTTCTACAGACAACGCCAAGCCTTATCATATTCTGGTGGCGCAACAAGACAACAGCGCATTGAGAATTCTTCATCGCACCGATGAAGGCAGCATCAATTCGTCTGCATGGGAATATACTGCAGGCGGAGAAAGTGGACATATTGTAGCCGATCCACTCAATCCGGATATTGTATATGGAGGTTCTTATGGTGGCTTGTTTGATCGTCGTGATCATAAAAATAAAATCAACAGAAGTATCAATATATGGCCTGATAATCCTCTAGGTCACGGAGCAGAAAATCAGAAATACAGATTTCAATGGAACTTCCCCATTTTCTTTTCTCCTCACAATCCAAAAAAACTTTATGCAGCGTCCAATCATTTGCATGCAAGCACTGACGAAGGCGATTCTTGGACAACCCTTAGTCCAGACCTCACAAGAGATGATAAAACCAAACAACAGGCTTCCGGTGGCCCTATTACAAAAGACAATACCTCTGTAGAATATTACTGTACACTGTTTGCTGCTGCGGAGTCTCCGGTTCAAAAAGATTTGCTGTGGGTAGGCTCTGATGATGGGCTGGTTCATGTAAGTCAAGATGGAGGAATGCACTGGACCAAATGCAATATCTCCGGATTGCCGGAATGGACGATGATCAACTGTATTGAGCCGGATCCAATGGATGCCAAGACCTGCTATATTGCAGCCACTTCATACAAATCGGGAGATCGAAAACCTTATTTGTTCATGACTACAGATTATGGTGTGAGCTGGAAATCCATTAACCAAGGAATATCCAATGAGCATTTTACAAGGGCCATTCGAGCAGACAAAAAGATAAAAGGATTATTGTATGCAGGAACCGAACAAGGAATGTATATAAGCTACAATATGGGCGCCCAATGGTATTCGTTCCAAAAGAATTTGCCCATAACTCCGGTAACGGATATCTGTCTCAAGGAAGATGCTATTCTTATTTCGACTCAGGGAAGAGGAGTTTGGATGATAGACAATCTAGATCCCATCAGAAAAAGTCAAGCTAAAATATCATTTGCATTATTTACCCCAATCCCCGCACTCCGTTCTTTTGGAAGTCAATCCAATCAGTATCCGAACGGAAAAAATCTACCTGAAGAATTTGTACTTTATTCCTATATCGATAGTTTGTACAAGGATGATACAATCCATCTTTGTTTGTTGAACGAACTTCGGGATACAGTGAGTCACTATTCGACCATCGAAAAAGACAAGAGCAAAAAACTTGAATTAAAATCAGGTAGCAATATGTCGCTACTTTCTTATACTTACCCTGCAGCTAAATCGGTTAGTGGAATGATTTTGTGGTGGTCTTCATTGCAAGGACCTGTGGCTTATCCGGGAAATTACAAGATCATAATGCAAGGAAAGCGATTTGCAGATAGTGTGGATTGCAAACTGGAGAAAGATCCGCGATATCCGGTGACTGATGATGAGGTGAAAGAAAAATATTTCTTTATAAAAAATTGCAGAGACAAACTGGATGAAGCTCATCGATGCGTTATCGGGATGCGAGATGTAAGATCGCAGCTGAGTGATTTTGTAAGTAGAATGGATGCAAGCAAAGAGAATGAGCTTATTTTCAAAAAGCAAAAAATGATCGACAGTATTTTACTCCATATAGAAAATGAACTTTACCAAACCAAGAATCAGAGTGTTCAAGATCCGATCAACTATCCTATAAAATTAACCAATAAATTAGCTCATTTGAGCGCTCTTAATGGATATAATTCTTATCCACCTACAAAACAAGCAGAACAGTTCAGGGTAGAAGTAAGCAAGGCCATCGACGAGCAAATCGGAAGATTTGATGCCCTAAAACAAAATGAGCTCAAAGAGTTCAATCAGCTGATACGAGACAAAGAAATTCCGGTAATAAATCCCAAGAAAATAGAATAGCAATAGTACCTGCAATTGACTTTAAGTATAATTTATATTCGTAAAAATTATACTTTGGCAAGCTCTTGCTTTAAAAAATCGATCACTTTTACTTCTACGGCATCTACTTTGTTGAGATCTGCCAAAAATACTGATATGTAATCTGTAAGATGAATCAGATAAAATACTCTTTCCAAAAATGAATCTCCTTTGGCAAACAACTCAATGCATGCTCCTGCATAATGCGAGGCTATTTCTTTGGTAAGATCCATTCTCACAATATTTCTTGGATGATCTGAGGAAGATCGCAAAAACAGAACTGCAAGTTTGGGATCATTTTTTCTCCAACCGACCAATTCGTTGTGGTTCATTTCCGGAATGGTATGATGCCAGCAAAGTCGTTTTGCATTCTCATTGATTTGTTGACGAAATCGAACAGCAACAGGTTCAAATTGATCTGTAGAGTAAATCACTGCATTTTTTTCAAACAAAGCATTGGCCAAATGAGCAGCCTTCTCCTTAATTTCATCTTTCTCAGATCTAAGCCTTTGAATAGAATTTCTAAGTTCCCCAACAAAGTTGTCTTTGATTAAGCCGAGATGAAACAGCATATACAACTGTGCCACTACAGAATAGGACAAACAAGCTCTTGGCGATGGCCAATCGGAAGGCAGTTGAATATATTCCCATTTGTTTTCTTTAGCTTGTTTTAATAATTCACCTCCCGAACTAATTACGATTATTCGAGATCCTTTTTTCTTCACTTCTTCCAAACAGCTCAATGTTTCTTCTGTATTGCCGGAATAAGAAGAAGCTACAACTATAGATTGAGAATTAATATAATGCGGAGCCTCGTAAGACTTGCCCACCAAATAAGGTACTTTCAATTGAGTTTTGGTCAGAGCTGACACCAAATCTGCTCCTATACCCGAACCTCCCATTCCTGCAACATAGATTTGACCGGGGTCTTTTACACATCTGTCAATTAAGGCTGTGGATCCAATCTGAATGGCTTCTTCAAGCTGATCACAGAAGCGATCCACCATTTCCAACATTGTCATATTCGAACGATATTATGGCACAAATCTAAAAGGAAAATCGGTACCAAAAAGCTTAATCCCTAAAATAAATCCTTTTAGGTTACGGCAAGTTATATAATGTAAAATCAATCCATTTGTAAAGGCTTGGATAACAATTAAGATGATCTTTTATAGAAATGTTTCTAATTGGATTGCTCTAACTTTATAAGAAAAAATTTGTTTTATCCTCTTTAAATGAATTGCATGCGATACTTTATTTATTTTAGCTTGTTTTTATTTCCGTTTTTCAGCTTTGCACAGCGCAAAGGAATTATCAGTGGCGTCCTCAAAGATCAACTTACTCAAGAAATATTAATTGGCGCAAGCGTCAAAATACAAAATAGCAATCCAACCATTGGCGCAGTTACAGATCTCGATGGACGATTTAGAATAGAATATAATGTAGGCAGCTACAATTTGTTGGTAGAGTACACCGGATATGAAAGCAAAACCCTCTACAATGTCGATATTAATTCGGGCAATATCAATGTACTTTCTGTAGAACTTAAACCTGATGTCAAATCCCTTCAGGAAGTTACAGTGAGCGCCAACAGGAGTATCAGACCGAGCACAGTAGAAACGCCCAACTCTCTTCAGCGACTCAGTATGCAAGAAATTAAAACCAGTCCGGGTGGTAATTTTGATGTGTTCAAAATTGTTCAATCTCTGCCCGGAATAGCCTCTCCTCCGGGAGTTGGCAATAGAAATGATATCATCATGAGAGGAGGAGGCCCGAGCGAAAATGTTTATTATCTGGACGATATTGAAATTCCAACGATAAACCATTTTGCAACCCAGGGATCTTCCGGAGGTTCTAATGGAATTTTGAATGTCAGTTTTGTTGAGGAGCTAACATTAAACTCAAGTTCTTTTGATGCCAAATATGACAATGCATTATCTTCGGTTTTTCAATTTAAGCAAAGGGATGGCAATAGGGAACGATTGCAAGGAAATTTGAGACTCAGTTCTTCTGAGCTTGCAGCAACTGTGGAAGGACCCATTGGACCTAAAACCAATTTTTTGAGTTCTGTGCGAAGATCCTATTTACAATATCTTTTTGAGGCCATTGATCTTGCCATACGTCCAAATTACTGGGATTTCCAATACAGAGTAAAACATCAACTTAATCCCAAAACAAGCATTACCGCCATCGGCCTCGGAGCATTGGATGATTTCTACATTGACCTCACAAAAAACACCAGTGTGGACAATGCGTACATCATCAAAAGAGGACCAACCATAAAACAATGGAATTATGCCGTGGGAGTTGCAGCAAAGCATCTGTTCACTAATGGCTATTGGAACCTTGCCGTAAGTAGAAATATGTCTGATAATGATTTTAGAATTTTTGAAGATGGTTTGCGAAATGATCCAAGCAAACAAACATTGGGTTCAGAATCTCAAGAGATCGAAAATAAATTAAGATTTAATCTAACTCAATTTATCTCCAAATGGACCATTAGCTCAGGACTATCATTACAATATGCAAAATACAATAATGCATTCAGTCAAATCATCCGAAAAGAAATTCGGGATTCCCAAAACAATATTATTCAAAATCAAATTGAGAATCAATTTACTTCTGCTTTTGATTTAATAAAGATCGGAGTATCCGGTCAGGGTTCCAGACGTTTTTTTGATGAGAAACTTGGGCTTTCCATAGGCCTTAGAACGGACCTGAATTCCTTTACAACCCGAGGTTTTAATCCGATTGCACAATTATCACCTCGACTGAGCCTTGAGTTTGCAGTGAATGCCAAATGGAGAATCAATAGCAGTGTAGGATCCTATACCAAGCTTCCGGCTTATACCATCCTGGGCTATCAGGACAGTACAGCAAGTTTTATCAATAAAGATGTTGATTATATTCGTTGCAATCATTTTGTAGTCGGAACAGAGTTTATTCCTAGAGCAAGCACCAGGATAACCATAGAATCATTTTACAAGCGCTATTCCAACTATCCAGTGAGTGAAAGAAACGGAATTTCTTTGGCAAACTTGGGTTCAGACTTTGGAACTATTGGAAATGAAAAAGTAAATGACAGTGGCAGAGGTCAAGCATATGGACTTGAACTTTTTTTTCAGCAGAAAATGATTCGCAATTTTTTTACTTTTTTTTCTTATACCTATGTGATCAGTCAGTTTAGCAATGCTCAGGACAAACTTGTAGCCTCTTCCTGGGACAACCGACATTTGTTTTCTATTACCATAGGAAAAAAATTTAAAAAGAACTGGGAGATCGGGTTAAAATATCGTTTTGCAGGAGGTGTTCCTTATACGCCATTTGACTCGACAGCTTCACGAATTAATTACACAACTTTTGGAGAAGGGGTATTGGATTATTCGAGATTAAACTCAGAGCGTCTTGCCAATTTCAACCAGGTTGATTTTAGAATTGACAAAAAATGGAATTTCAAAAGAGCGACATTGGATGTTTATTTTGATCTGACCAATGCATTGTTTCTAAAGACCTACAACTTACCCAACTATGTCTTTGAACGCAAAGCAGACAATTCGGGGTTTGTTACCACAGATGGATCAGAACTTAAAAAAGACGGATCCAATGCAGTGCCAAAAATTTTATCAGACCCGCAGGTCAATTTCATTCCAAGCCTAGGATTTGTTTTTGAATTTTAGCTTGTTTTTTTGGGATTGAATTATTGAAAATTCGATCAACTCGGCAATAAGCCTTTACTCGTATTGTTGAAGTAAGTCCGGTCTTCTTTGCTTGGTTTTTTCGATGCTTTGTTCGTATCTCCAATCATCGATATTTTTTTGATGTCCGGATAACAACACAGAGGGAACTTCCATGCCGTTAAAATTGGCCGGACGTGTATAAACCGGAGGAGCCAACAACTTATCCTGAAATGAATCTGTGAGGGCAGAAGTTTCATCATTCAATACTCCGGGAATCAGTCTCCCGATCGCATCCACCAATACCGCTGCAGCCAATTCTCCCCCACTCAAGACATAATCTCCTATAGAAATTTCCATGGTCACATAATGATCTCTAAATCTTTGGTCAATGCCTTTGTAGTGTCCGCAGATGAGGACCAGATTCTCCTTGAGTGAAAGCCGATTGGCCATAGATTGTTGCAAAGTCAAACCGTCAGGGCTTAGATAAATTATCTCGTCATAGTTTCTTTGAGATTTGAGCTGTTCCAAACAATTCACCAAAGGTTCCATCATCATGACCATTCCTGCACCACCACCAAACTGGTAGTCGTCTACCTGCTTGTGTACCCCGATTCCATATGCGCGAAGATCATGCACTCGCACTTCAAGTAGAGATTGCTCTGAGGCTCGTTTCAGAATAGAATGATCAAATGGACCTTGCAAAAGTTTGGGAACAACCGATATGATGTCTATATGCACAAAATAATGAATTAGAATAAATAAAAAAGATCTAAGCTAAAGGAATCCATCGATTGGATTTTGATCAAACTTTAACTTAGATCTTACTTTGCCCTTAAGGTAAAAACAGTCTTTCCGTAGGACAGTTACGAACAGATTATTATTCGATCGCCAATAACTCTACTTCAAAAATCAAAGCAGAAAATGGTTTGATGTCTGCACCGGCTCCTCTCTCTCCGTAAGCAAGTTGATAAGGAATAAACAATCTAAATTTGGATCCCACAGGCATCAATTGAAGAGCTTCTGTCCAACCTTTGATTACGCCATTGAGTGGAAACGATATGGGTTCGCCACGTTCTACTGAACTGTCGAAAACTTTTCCATTGATCAAGGTTCCGTGATAATGAGTCTTCACACTATTTTCTGCTGTAGGCTTGGGGCCTGTACCCATTGTGATCACTTCGTATTGCAAACCTGAAGCTGTAGTGGTCACTTCCTTTCTTTTCTTGTTTTCTGCAAGAAATTTTTCTCCATCTTCTTTGACAGAAGCATTGGCTTTAGCCGATTTTTCTGTCATGATTTTTTGAATCAAAGCGCTTGCTTCCTGAGGATTAATTTTTGCTTTGTTGAGCATTACATCTTCAAGAGCTTCCACCAAGTCAGGGGCTGAGATGTTTTCAAAGCCTTGTTGCTTCAGATTGTTTCCAATCATCACTCCCAGACTGTACGATAGAGAATCCATTTTTAATTGATTGTTTTGTGAATGTAATAAAAAAGGTAGTGCACATAAAGCTACCATTTGTTTTAGTTTCATGCTGAACTGAATTTTTATAAATGATTTATTTTTTTGCATCTGCGTAATAACGAAAAAAGTATGGAATGGTTTCAATGCCCTTGTAATAATTGAACAAACCATAATGCTCATTTGGAGAGTGAATATTGTCACTGTCCAATCCAAATCCCATCAAAACGGTTTTGACCTTGAGTACTTTTTCGAACAGAGCTACAATTGGAATGGATCCACCACTTCGCACAGGAATAGGATTTTTTCCGAAGGTTGTTTTCATGGCTTTCATTGCAGCTGCATATTCCGGAGTGTCTGTTGGTGTTACAGCAGCTTCCCCTCCGTGATGAGGTTTTACAGTTACCTTTACCGACTTTGGTGCAATTTTTTCAAAATGCTTTGTGAACAGTTTTGTGATTTTATCCGACTGTTGATTTGGCACCAATCGCATCGAAATTTTTGCACTGGCTTTGGATGGCAGCACTGTCTTGGCACCTTCACCAATATAGCCTCCCCAAATTCCGTTGACATCAAGGGTAGGTCTTATGGAAGTTTGTTCTATTACTGTAAATCCATCTTCTCCACGAGTTTCTTTGATCCCAAGATCCTTGGTGTATTCTTTTATTTTGAACGGAGCTTTATTCAAATCTTTTCTCTCTGCCGGTTTAAGTCTTACAACATCATCATAAAATCCGGGGATAGTAATTTTTCCTTTTTTGTCTTTGAGAGAAGCAATCATTTCGCATAGGATGTTCACCGGATTTCCTACAGCACCGCCGTACACACCAGAGTGCAGATCTCTATTGGGGCCCACTACTTCTACTTCAAGATAACTCAGTCCACGAAGTCCTACCGTAAGCGATGGACAGTTGTTGGCAATGATAGAAGTGTCCGAAATCAGGATCACCGAACAAGCTAAAAGATCTTTATTTGCTCTGCAGAAATCTTCTAAGTTTGATGATCCCACTTCTTCCTCACCTTCTACGAGGAATTTGATATTGCAAGGCAGAGAGTCTGTTGCCATCATAGCTTCAAAAGCCTTGATGTGCATATATACCTGACCTTTGTCATCACAGGAGCCTCTTGCAAAAACAGCTCCATCAGGATGCAAATCTGTTTTTTTGATCACCGGCTCAAAGGGACCGGAGGTCCATAAGTTAAGCGGATCCGGCGGCTGAACATCATAATGACCATAGACCAACACTGTCGGTTTTTTTGGATCCACAATTTTTTCGCCATACACTATGGGATGACCTTTGGTGTCGTGAATGCGCACATTGTCTGCGCCTGCTTTGGTCAGAGCAGAAGCCACGAAGCCTGCCGTTTTTCTAACATCTGCAGCGTGTTTTGGATCTGCGGACACAGAAGGAATTCGCAGAAATTCTACGAGCTCATCCAACTGTCTTTGCTTATTTTCTTTGAGATAATTTAATACCGTTTGCATAATTCAAATTTATAATTGTTTCAATTTTTATGGTTTGACTTTTTTATTTTAGGCTGTGCCCCTTCACTTTGTTACGGGTCGGGCTATCCACTGCAAGTCCTCAGTCGCTTTGCTCCTTCCGGTCTTTTCGTTTCTATCCCTCACAGATTTTTTTACTTCAGTTTGGATTCGGGATTGCACTTCTTTTTCCGTTGAGAAAGTTGTAGTCCCGAGATTCAAAAACTTGTATGTGGATAATGCAATTTGAGCTTGTTTTTTTTGATCCCAACAGAACGAAACTTTGGCCAAAAGATTGTCCTGTTGATGCAAACCTAGACCCGATAGAAATGAAAGCGCAAAGCGCTGTAATGGATAGCGGGACTCTGGCCAAAACTAAAGAAACTCACCTCTGCCTCTCCTCACAAATTTTATTCCATTCCTTAATATAATTCAATTACTCACATTTGGGTTCAATCCCAAACTGATAAAACATAAAACTTAACAGATCTGCTGCTTCTTCAATTCTTTTGGATGTAGGTTTTCCTGCCCCATGACCTGCGCTCACATCAATTCGGATCAGCATGGGCGAAGGCGATTGTTGAGCTTCCTGCATGGCAGCCGCAAACTTAAAGGAATGTGCCGGAACCACGCGGTCATCATGATCTCCGGTGGTAATGATCGTAGCAGGATATTGCGCCGGCTTGGCATTGTGCAATGGCGAATATCGGATGAGAGCATCAAAGCCCTTTTGGTTTTCGCTGGTGCCATAGTCTGTTGCCCAAGCCCAACCTATAGTGAACTTGTGATATCTCAGCATATCCAGCACTCCCACAGCCGGAAACGCTACTTTGCAGAGATCTGGTCGTTGAGTTATACAAGCACCGATGAGCAGTCCACCATTGGATCTTCCTTCTACGGCAAGACGCTCACGCGAAGTATAATTTTGTGCAACCAAAAAATCAGCGGCCGCTATAAAGTCGTCAAATACATTTTGCTTTTTATCAAGGATTCCGGCTTCATGCCAGGTTTTTCCAAACTCTCCGCCCCCTCTCAAATTGGCCACTGCGTAAATGCCGTCATTCTCCAAAATAGGGAGCCTTGTGGCATTGAATGAAGGCAAAACACTGATATTGAATCCTCCGTATCCGTACAATAAACTTGGTCGTTTTCCATCCGGTTTGAGTCCTTTTTTGAAGGTAAGAAAAATGGGAATTTTGGTACCGTCTTTTGAATTGTACCAGTGCTGCTCTGTGGTGTACAAGTCTGAGTTAAATTCAAATTGGGGTTTGAAATAAACAGAAGTTTGATCTGTCCCAAGATCAAGTCGGTACACAATACTTGGCCTGACAAATGAGCTAAAAGAATAAAACATCTCGGTCTCCTCCGGATTGCCGGATACTGCGCCTACTGTTCCCAGTTCAGGCAATTTTTGTTCCTGTACCAATTGGCCTTTGAGGTCGAATATTTTAAGTTGATTGGAGGCATTGTGCATGTATTTGAGCACCAGCTTGGAGGCTATGAGATCTGCAGATTCTATGACATCTTGAGACTCGGTGATGACCAGGTTTTTTGAATTCAAGTTTTTTGCATTGGACGCAATGCTGAACACGTTCCACCGTTCTGCATCCTGATTGCTATGAAAAAATAAAGTCTCGCCTTGATTGCCTACAAAATTAAAATCATTGTCGTAATCATTGTTCAACCATTGTACTGCTGCGTTGGGTTTGCGAAGATCTTGTAGGCCAATGGTATTTCCGCTTGTGGATTCGGAAGCTGATAAAATCAAAAAATTCTCATCATAAGAAACAGTGGCGTAGATATTCTTGTTGGGCCTTGTTTTGTCGGAATAGATGAGTTTATCTTGACTTTGAGCTGTACCGAGTTTATGAAAGTAGAGTGCGTGATATTCGTTTTTGGATGAGAGTTCTGAGCCTTTTGGTTCCGGATAACGGCAATAATAGAATCCGTCGTTTTTCCATGATATTCCGGAGAACTTGACCCAACGAATACTGTCTTTTAGTTGCTCGCCTGTTTTTATGTTTCTGACATAAATCGTATTCCAGTCTGATCCTGCATCACTGCTTTGGTAAGCAATGTATTGTCCATTTTTGCTGACCGCATAGGCCGAAAGAGAGCTTGTGCCGTCTTTGGAAAAAAGATTGGGATCCAGTAAAATCTTCGGGGTCGAGTGCAAGGAGTCGGATGTGTACAAGACATCTTGATTTTGAAGTCCATTATTTTTAAAAAAATAATATTTCCCTGCATGCTTGTACGGTACGGAGCATTTTTCGAAATTGAATAATTTCACAAGATGAGTTTTCAATTTGCTGCGAAACGGAATCCTGTCCAAATAAGAAAAGGTCAGTTTGTTTTGTTCTGTTACCCAAGCTCCGGTAGCTTGAGAATGATCATCCTCCAACCATCTGTAAGGGTCTTGTATCTTTTGACCAAAATAATCGTCTATTATGCTGTCCTTATGAGTGGAAGGATAATTGAGTTTCATAGCTTGCTGACTTGCTGTAGATAGAGGATGGGTTTCATTTTTGGGCTTGCAGGAAAAACAAGCTAAAAAAAAGAGTCCGACCAAGGCCGTGACTGAAGCAAAATGATAAATCATGTAGAAAATTCGGCTTAATATTTGCAATCTGATCCTAAAAATAAGTTCAAAAATAATTAAAACGTTGGAATTCAATGAAATATTTTCGTCCTTGCGAGCCGTCTTGCTAAGGGTTTTTATGGTTTTAGGCTCTCTGACCTGCGCTTTTCCTGCTTGGGCTGCAAATCATCAAATTATTTTTTTTGATAAAGTATATTTTATTGATAATAAAGATACTGTCCTTAATCTTATCCGCAATCTTGAGTCCAAACAGCGGGAACAGCTTGCCAATACCCAAGATCTAAAAAAGAAAATCAAAGAACAGCAGATTGAGCTGGCCAACCCAAATCTCAAACAAGCCCAAGTTAAGCAACTTCAATTTTCTGTAGAAGGAGCACAGCAGCAGTTGGCAGAATCCAATTATCTCTTCAATCAATTTTCTGCTTTGCTGTCTCAAAGTAGAAAACTACAGTACCTCAACAAGAAAGAACAGGCATCAGGTCTGCAGTCTATCAATAAAAAAATGCTTGCCCTAAACAAGCTCAAAAAAATAAAAATCGAATGGACAGGAAGCGAACTGCCTGAGGTGGACCACAGTGAAAATGAAATTGTGGATCAAGCCTATCACTGTCAGATTCATGTAAGCAGTGATAAAAAAGTAAAAGCAACTTCGTATCACAAACTGTTTGCTTATACAGACCCCAAACTGGAATCCTATTTTAAAGAAGGTGATTTTATTCAATCGGACTGTCGTGTAATCAAAAGCAAATCCAATTGGTTTTTGGAATTAAATTTGTCCATTGCCAGCACTAAGGCCAATACAATTTATGGAACAATGGGTTACTCCAATCCGGTGCGATTAAGTTTTATTGATGGAGATTTTGTTTATCTGAGAAACATTGGCGAAGAGACTCCGACAATAGATGAAAAAAACAATCGCTCTATCTATAAATTGCAATTCAAATTGGATAAGGATAAGTTTAAAAAACTTAAGAAAAAAGAATTGGACCGAATCATATTTTTGTGGAACAACGGAATGGAAAGCTATGAATTGTTGCAATTTAACCTCATCCAAAACATGATCTCATGTCTAGAACAAAAGAACTGACAACACTAGGACTTCATCTGCCTACAGACCCAAGATGGGTCGATCTTGCTTCCATCTCTCTAGAAGAAATCCTGACGGATCATGCTTATTGCGAACAAAAAGCTGCCAGTGCATGCATATCGCTAATCCAACAATATCCTGACAGAGTAGAATTGGTCAAAGAAGTGTCTCCGGTAGTTACAGAAGAATGGGGACATTTTAGACTGGTGATCCAGGAGTTGGAAAAGAGAAAATTGAAGCTTGGATTTCAGCGTAAAGATGAATATGTAAATGGCCTTTTGCAGTTTCAACGCAAAGGAATATCCAGAGAAGAAAAGTTGTTGGAGTTATTGCTGACCTGCGCACTCATAGAAGCAAGAAGTTGCGAGCGATTTAAGTTGCTGTCACAGGGATTGGAGGAAGATGGGCTCAAAGATTTTTATTATCATTTCATGGTCTCCGAAGCCGGACATTATCGTATGTTTTTGGATCTGGCAGAACTCTATTTTCCAAAAGAGAAAGTGCAGCAAAGATGGCAGGAGTATTTGAGTTTTGAGGCTGATTGGATAGCTCAACTGAAGCCGAGAGGAGATAGAATGCATTGATTTTTTTTGGCTGCAATTTCAGCTCAGCATAGAGCTGTTTACAGAATTTCACATGATAGTTCATAGACTAATGATGGCCTACTATTCTTAAATGATACTCAATATTTTCCAAAACAATTCAGCTTGAATTTTTATACCATCCCATTCATTTTCTATCGAGAGTAAAATGAGAATTTATTCCCTAAGTCCGGGTTTTATGCATTCCCTATAATTTTTTAAGATCTAAGTCGGCCGAAGTCAATTTTGATCGAATTAATTTTGCCGACTGTTCCGATAGATCCCATGCCAAGGGCAAATTATCATCTCCGTGATCAAGGTAAATATGCTTAATGTTGAGGACTCCTTTGGATTTTAATTCAAGCTCAAGACCTGCCAATTGCTCCACATTATGCGCTTCCAATTCTGCCTTGTATAAGGTTTGCGCTACTCCGAACAATTGATTGTAGCCTACCGGAGATGACTGTACTACGCCTTTTCTTATTTTATTTTCTGTAAATCGTTGATGATCCTGCAATCTAAACTGCGCATCTTTTCCGTTATGAACAAGAATAAGTTTCAGTTGGAAGCCGGACTTCTTGATAGAATCTAAAAGTAGAGTATCGGATAAAAACTGCATCAACGAGTGAATGCCGTAATTATCAAAATATCCGGCATCTACAAAATGACCTAAGCCCGGAATATATCCGGCCGGATTGATCAATGGGAAACGAGCACCCAAAGAGCTTGCCTCCAACAAACTAATGGTTTGACCTCGCTCATTGATCTTGGTCAAAATATTGGAGCTGTCTTTTTGATGCACTTTGAAGTTGGCCGTAAAACGAAGTCCGCCGGTCTCACAATGAGTAGTGTTGATCATGTACATAGGCGGATAAAATTTTGAACCAAAATTGCTCTGAACGCTAGAATCCAATGGATTGATTTCTGCACAAATGTGTTTTGTAAATCGCTCCTGCCACAACATCGAACTGGCGCTTGCTCTCCCGTGATGCAAGCCCAAATGATTCAGCCAAGGAAACATGCCCACAAACAAATCTTTTCCTAAATAATAAAACAGAGGGAGACTCAAAAAGTCTTCAGAGAAAATTGCATATTCGTCACTCTTAATTTTTTCTCCGCTTGCAACGCTTGCCATTTTAGCTTGAAACAAACTTAAGCCAAAAAGCCCACCGGAGGCTCCGGATTGAAAAAGCACCCGCTTATAAAATTCACCTTTGCTTATTTTATTCATTGAGTCAAGCACAGAGTAAGTCCATAGCGCAGCCCGTGATCCTCCACCTTCTGCAAGGACTAAATACAGTGATTTGTCCTGTGCTGTATCCAAAGAATTTTTTTGTTTCCAAGCATTAAAATAGTCGGTTTGAGACATCAATGCCTCCGACTGCAGCTTGGTCAATGGCACAGCATGATGTATCTTCTGAAGATCCGAGAACAGCCCTAAACTGACTATGCACAGCAAAAGCAGAAATAGCCAGACTATCTCAGATTTAATAAAAAACAAAACAAATAAATAAAATATAAACATTCCCACTATGATATGAATATGATCTATGGCATCATTTCCAGTGAGACTTGCATGCACAAAACTTGCTATCAAAATGACAATCGTAAGCACTACAGCCAACAAATAGGCCAGCTTTTGAACCAAGGAGGTATATACTATTTCGTCCTTTTTAGAACCCTTATCTACTACCTTATTTTTTATAACAAAAAACAGATAAAATAATGTTGCTATTGCCAAATTTGCAATATAGATCCTACTCCATGAAGAATCCATCATAACCAATGTAAGCGGCAATGCTATAATAAAAATTGCCAGAAATACACCCAATAAAATCGTCCTGTGAACCAAACGAGATAACAGCTCAATAATGCTTATTACGGCAATAAGACAAAATTCGGTCAGCAATAATATCCAAAAGGTAGACATCGGTTGATTGGGAATAGAGCTTGCGTAAAGCACACCTAGAAGAACGAAAATCTGAACGCTGAACACGCGATGAAAAATCTTTATTCCGTTGAGATAGAATACTACTTTTTTCCAGTTTTCATCCCGTGAATAATCGGTACTTAGTTCTTCTATCAAGAGGGCAGTATTGTACTCTTTGAGCTGATTGATTCCGGTAAAAAGCCTGTTAAAAACCGCTAAAAAATAGCTTACAGGAGACTTAAGAAACAAGCTAAAGGAATTCTTTAGCTGATCCCAAAGTTTGGCCCAACCCTTTTTTAAGCTTACAATGGACAGAACCCTTTTAAGCCATAAATCTTCGATACCCTCTTCTTCTGCCAAGGCATCGAATATGTAGAATTTGGATACTGTCCAAGTGAGCAATGCATAACTCCATACTAAAAAATAAAAAAACAGCTTTGAGCCCCAACCGGAATTTTCTACAAAATCCAGTACGATATCAAGCCCCTGACTCATCACAGTAAAAACCAGGCCCATGATGAGCAAAGGGAACAACCCTGTCCTTATCGATTTGAACAGCAACATGAGATAGTCCCAAAATTTAAGCTGAGCCAGATACAGATAGATTCTTGATAACTCAGACTTTACTTCATCCTTCTCCTTGTCTGTAGGAATAGGTATAGCAGCACTTTTAATCTGGGATTTCCAGCTGTCGATTTTTCTAAGAGCTCCTGACATCTTTGGGGAATTTGATTTTATAGTAATGTGTTTTGTGGAGAAAATGTTACCAATTTAATGATAATTTTCAAAACTCCATTATATCAAACTCAAATTACTTTGGTGAAACTTTTTTAGAATTGCATCATGCTAAATCTTTTAAAGCCCAAGTACCCTATCCTTATGCTTACTAAACTTGCACTTATTTTGAAAAATACTTTAGTAAATTCAATTTCACTAAACTTGATTTGACAGTAAATTTTATTAAAAAGCTAAACCATCGAATGGGTGAAGCTAGCATAGGATATTTATTTCTAAAGCGAAGTTTTTCTACTATTCTCGAATTGGTTTTATAATCAGGAATGACATGCTGTGCCGCAAAGTCACAGATCTGTGCAACTAAGTTCTTATAGGAATATTGGTCTGATAAAATGATGTCGTTATAGGCGTTTTCCGCTAATTGCTCACAATACTCCTTATCTTGTATGAGTCTTAAAACCTCGTAGATATTAGACCAATCTTTTTTAATTTCTATGTAATGTACTCCCGGCTTAAACACTCCTGCATATTGTCCTTCCACCAATACCTGACATGTTTTTGTAATACAGGCTTCAAAGTGGCGAGGTGATAAAGTTGCTAAATGAATATTCCAATCCATATTGGGAAAACAATGTTGAGCCACCTCATCAAATTCAGCTTCGGGATTATTTTTTTGATAATGGTCCACTTTTTTTCTAATTGAGCCATCAACATCCAATAGACTCGATCCACTTTCGACGCCAAGAACGCACCTACATTCTGCAAGAAATTTGTACCATTTTTCACCTAAAATAACCTTGGTTCCGTCATTACTGATATCCATTTTCAGTTTATCTGAGTACATCATAAATACTTCTGTTACCTTCCACTTGAGTATTCCTAATGAACCCAACCAAAAAGGATTCTTTCTTGCACGATAACCCAAATCAATTTGTCGATCACGATGTCCTTTGACACTATTTTTCCATCTCAACACTGTCTTATTGTCAACATACCCGGGAAAGACAGTAAAATAATTGCGCAAATTTGTTTTATAAGTTGGGTACACCTTGTGGTAATCCTGTTCAAAAAAACAGGTATATATTGTCGAGATACTTTGATCTTTAATAAAATTACACATAATGTCAGAATACACATATTCATCTTGTGGCATTGCAATTTTTAAGCCTTTTAAACTAGCTAAAATTCTAAATCCCTCTGACTTAAAAACATTCTCATTGCCATGCCACTTTAAGATTAATAAGGAATAATGATAAACTATTAAATCAAAATATTGATTCTCTAATTCCAATGGTATTCCATAAGAGTAGTTCAAATATACTACAGTATGATCAGAATAATTTTCAAAAGATTTAATATTCTCCAGTAGAGTATTTCGAGAACGAAACTCCCAATTATTATAAAGAATCAGAATTGTCATAAAATAATTCTATTTACTTTACTCAATCTTTTCTTAACAAAATAGGTAACAAGACCCCTTCAATCCTAACATGGTCTAAACAACTTTAATAATACTGTAGATCATATTATTTGCTTATTCATTTCCTCGATAGCTTCAGCAAAAGAAGAAAAGTATTTTCGATTCACCAACTTCAAATCATTTTGCCCTGAACTCTTAAAAGATGCGAATAGTCTTACCACTCCTTTGCGAATTCGTTTCAATTGAATTTTAAAATAATATTTAAGGATCACAATAAAAATAATTTCTAGGTATAATTTTAAGCCTAACTTTTTAACATGGGAGAAAAACAACCCCCAATGTTCCTTCTTTAACCTCTGTGATGGCCATTCTACGTTCAACAAATCGAATGGAATAGTTTTCATCAAGTTCTTTTCATTAACTCTTAAATCTGATTCTAATTTGGTTAGTATGTGATTGTAATCTCCTGCAACATGATTCTGTTGACTGGTATACAATCCCCTTATAGGAAAAAATTTATCAGCTATTTCAAATTTATCCGACTCATAAAAAAATTGAAATGCAGCATCCGGATATTTTGCACATCTTGCACCATTGGATGTTTTTGTCTGTATACTGGATTGCAAAGGCAGTGTAATTTCTGCACATTTCTCTATCTTAGATAATAGTATTGTACGCGTAGTATAATCAGGTGCATAAATTTGAAAAAATTTATTTCCCAAAAGGTAATCCCCAATTTTTTCTCTTTTAGCACAGCCTATGAATAATTTGCCCCTGTAGTATTTCTCAATATCATCCACTCGGTGTTTTTTAAAATCGATTAAATATTTCAACTCTTCTTTAGGGTTATAGAATATCAAATCATTTTTAACCGGTAACGTATAGATAAACCCTTCTTCTAACGACTTATCCTCGTCAATCAAAGCGAATGTACTTTCTCTCCAATTTAACAAATCTAAATCATGCTCTTTAACAATTTTATATATAATTTCTAATGAATTCTTTTTCATAAATAGTTTATCCGTCAACGCCGAAACGTATTCACCTTTAGCCAAAGAAAGTGCATAGTTGTAATTTTCTGACATACTTAAATTGCCTCCAGTTGAAAAATATTTAATACGAGTATCTATCTTATATAATTCATACACTTGAAGTGCTGACTTATTAATAGAGTTGTCTGTAATAATTATTTCAAAATCAATGAATGACAATTTACTCATGGAAAATAGACATCTCTCCAAAAAACTAGGTCTGTCCCTAGTAGGATACAAAAAACTAATAAATGGTTTCACTTTACTCTTTTTAAATATCCTGATGGCGCTACACTTATAAGTAATTTCTCATCTATAAAATAATCTATAATAAAATTTTCATTTGTCTCCATGAATTCTATCACTGCAGATTTTGGATTTTTTTCTTTTGACCATGCTCTATTAGGCAGGTAACCATCTGGCAAATCAGATACAACTGTATCAAAAACCACTATATAACTATTCACAGAAACAAGCTCAGAATAAGCTAACAACTCAGACAATACATGTTCATGTGTATGATTTGAATCTAACAATACTAAGATTTTGTCAAAATTATTTGCATACTCTTTTACTTTCATTACAATCTCTGGATCAATAGAAGACCCTTGTATCATCCTAATTCTTTTATACATTGGATGATTTTCTATTTCCTCTTTGTTGTGCTTTCTTATATCAATGTCAATACCCAATACCTGCCCGTTTCCAATTAGTTCACAAAGCGATGCATAATAAATTAGTGATCCACCATGAGCAATTCCTGTTTCAATTATTAGATCAGGCTTCAAATTATAAATAATCTCTTGCATTGCAATCATATCCTGAGGATATTGAATAATTGGCCTCCCCAACCAAGAGAAATGATAAGAATACTGGGCCTTATTACTCTCAATTACAAAGTCTATTGCTGCTTTCTTCAAAGGAATATTGTCCTTATATCCTTCAATTCTAAGCAGATTCTCAAGTTGAAATTGTTCAATTTTATTCATATTTAAATGTTTTCTTTTCTCCCCCAAAATGCCATAGGTTCATAATCGGGATAAGGATAATAACCAAGGTTTAATTCAATCTTATAATTTTCTGATTCAAAATAATTTCTAACAAAATCCTCTACTTTGGTTTTTATACCACTACAACAATTCACTAATGCATGTTTGCTATCCTTTTTAATACCTATATATATCATTTCTACCATTTCTTCCAAAGAAGAAAAATCTCGCCATTGTTGACCCCCAGACATGTTAAAAACCTTATCACTATTTATTATAGCCCGATTCATTTGACCATAAAGACTTCGTTCTCCTTGATTCACACTGTACACATAAAAGAGTCTCATCCATTTAAGCTTAAAAGAATATCTTTCTTGAAGAGTAGCAACATATTTATAAATAGCTACTTTAGCTTGACCATAAGGCGTAGTAGGATTGGTCTCTATAGCAACATCCAGCTCTCCTTCTTGCAATCCGTATTCTAAACAGCTACCAGTAATATTGCAATCACAAAGTCCATTGCTTATTAAATTATTAAGAAATAAACACTGGTAAGGGATATTATCGATGATGTGGTTGATGGATTTGTAATTTGGCAAACCTGACCAAGCTAGATGCAATAATGAATCTGGCCTGTGAAAATACTGATACAAATCTAACTTATAATCTATAGCTTTAAAATCAAATTGAATGATAGTGAGTTTAGCATCACGAAATTCTAATTTCGCCTTTTCAACATTGCGCACTGCAAGTATAATGTGATGACCTTCAGCCAGCAACTTATGCACCATTGCAGTTCCTAAAAATCCCGTACCTCCTGTAACTAATATCTTCATGCAACTTGCTGCAAACTTGGTATGGCTATATAAAATTTACAACCCCATTCCTTTGCATAATTTAATTGTAAAATAATTTCATCCTTTATATTCCATGGCAAAATTATAAGGACATCAGGTTTGTGAGAAATAAGATATGTTTCATCAAAGACAGGGATATAACTACCCGGTAAATATTTATTTTGTTTACTTGGATTGAGATCTATCACATAAGATATAAGGTCATTTTTGATGCCGCAATAATTTAATAAAGTGTTTCCTTTGGCTGCTGCCCCATAAGCTGCAACAGTTTTTCCTTGTTTCTTCTGATCTAAAAGAAACTGCATCAAATCAACTTTCACTTGCAAACACCGTTCCGTAAAATGACTATAATACTGAAGCTGATTCATACCTTTTTCTAATTCAATATGCAACAGAACAGATACTCTTTCCTGAGTAGAATGCTGCTTACAATCTTCATGACAAGCAAAAATTCTGAGTGATCCACCATGAGTATGGATCTGCTCTACATCAAAGACTCGCAAATCTTGTGCTCTAAATATCTGGGCCACTGTATATAATGAAAGATAGGAATAATGTTCATGATAAATTGTATCAAATTGATTTTGATCTATAAGATTCATTAGATGTGGAAACTCCATGGTGATAACTCCATTTTCAGATAATATTATCTTCATACCGGATACAAAATCGACTATATCAGGAACATGTGCTAAAACATTATTACCCACAATTAGATCTGCCTTATGAGATTGCGTTTTTAATTCAAGTGCAAGTTCCCTTCCAAAAAATCTAACAATGGTTGGAATACCTTTATTGATTGCCACCTCTGCGGTATTAGCAGTGGGCTCAATGCCCAAAACAGGTATATTTTTTTCTTTGAAATACTGTAATAGATATCCATCATTGGAAGCTAATTCCATTATTAAATGATTGCTATCAAACCCAAACCTAGAAATCATCATTTCTACATAAGCTTTGGAATGTGCAAGCCAGCTTGTAGAATAAGATGAAAAATATACATATTGATCATTGAAAATAGCATCTGATTTTTTATACTCATCAATTTGTACTAAAAAACAATGATCGCAAATCTTAATCCTTAGAGGAAAAAACACCTCCGGTTCATTCAATTCCCTTGGACTCAAAAATGAATTGGATGCCGGTGAATGGAACAAATCTACTAAATCATATTTAAGTTCTTGCTTACAAAATCTACAGTTCATATTATATTCCTTTAAATTCAGAACAGAGCATTCCAAAATTTTTATCTCTTTCTGATAAATTTCTAATTTCTAATGGCCAAGTTAGAGCAATCCTTGGGTCTCCTATATTAATTCCACCTTCTGCTGATGGTTGATAAAATTCAGAATGATGATAAATCAATTCGGATTCATCTTCTAAACTCTGAAACCCATGTGCCATACCTTTTGGGATATATATCATCCTATGATTTTGTGCAGAAAGCAATATTGTATAGTAGCTTAAAAATGTTTCTGATCCTTTTCTTAAGTCCAAAATTACGTCTTGGACTGACCCTTTCACACAATGAATTAATTTAACTTCTTGATATGGATTATGCTGAAAGTGAAGCCCCCTAACAGTCCCTGCAAAAGAGGTATGGGAGTAATTGATTTGTTTCCACTCTGAATTTAAACCGATTGCACTAAATTCATTAACACAAAAAGTCCGACCAAACCATCCACGTTGATCCGAACGGATCTCCGGGTCTATTACAAAACATCCTTTTAATGGGCTTTCGGTAAATTTCATATTACAAATTGAAATAATATTTTATTTGAGCTTCTGTAATCATATTTTTTTCTTCTTCATTTGTCCTGTACCAAGTAATAGTCTCTTTAATCGTTTTATCAATATCCCATTGTGGAATCCATCCTAAGTCGTTTTTAGATTTGGAATTGTCCAACATTAATATACCTGCCTCATGAAGATAAGAGTTTTGAGGTTCAATGTTATAATTTCCAATGCCATATTCTTTAATACACTTTTGAACAAGCTCCAGTACCGAAATACAGTCCATTTTGGAAGGACCAAAGTTGTAGCTTGTTGAACACAGTACCGGATCTATTTCCATTTTTATAGCCAACAATAAATAGCCCCTTAATGATTCTAATACATGCTGAAATGGCCTGATTGCGTTCGGATTCCTCAGAGTCACTGGTATTCCTTTTTGAACAGATTTCACAATATCAGGAACGATCCTGTCTTGTGAAAGATCTCCTCCACCTATTACATTTCCAGCCCTTGCAGAAGCAATACATTTATTATGTTGATCATACTTCTCTATGGGAATAAAACTCTTCCGGAACGAACTGATTAATATTTCACATGCGGCTTTGCTGGAACTGTAAGGGTCATGCCCTCCTAATGAATCAGTTTCAATATATAGATAGTCTTTCTCAAAGTTTTCATACACCTTATCGGTGGTAATTAATACCGCATTACATTTTTTACTTAATTTTTTTATTGATTCAAGCACATTTAATGTACCAATAACATTGGTCATATAGGTTTCTCTTAATAAACTGTAGCTAGGTCTAACTAATGCCTGAGCGGCTAAGTGAAAGATTATATCCGGTTCGAAATTTAAAATCTCATTCTCTAATGATTCATAGTCACAGATGTCAATAATTGAATGTTCACAAAGTTGAGTTCCTTGAATTTGATTGAAAAATAACTGATTCTCATTTGGTTCTAATGCAATTCCTTTAATTTCTGAGCCCAACATTGAAAGAATTTTAAGTAACCATGTTCCTTTAAATCCTGTATGACCAGTAATTAAAATTTTCTTATTCTTAAAATATGATTGTAAATCTGTTTTCACTAAAGTCCCATTTACCAAATTTTCCATGGAGCAGATCCTCCTTCCCAAAGTTCTTCCAATTCTAATTTATCTCTCATTGCATCCATACACTTCCAAAAACCTCTATGCCTATAAGCATGAAGCTGACCATCATTTGCTATTTCTACTAATGGTTTCTTTTCCCACTGTACTGAACTCATATCACCGTCTAGATAGTGAAAAATGCCGGGATTCAAAACAAAAAATCCCCCATTAATCCAAACTCCATCACCTTGAGGTTTTTCTTGAAAACTGGTCACAATCCCGTTTGAGTCAACTTCAATGTTGCCAAATCTACCGGGCAATTGAATACTCGTAAGAGTTGCAAGCTTTCCTGAATTATTGTGACTTTCAATTAATTTTTGGAGATCTATATCAGCTACTCCATCACCATAGGTAAGCATAAATTGAGCTTGGTCCACGTATTTTTTTACAGCTTTTAGCCTGCCTGCAGTATTGGTTTCTAGTCCTGTATTGATCAAAGTAACTTTGAAGGTTTCTGTATTTGTGTAGTGAACTTCCAATTGGTTAGAACTTAGCTCAACCGTAATATCTGAGTTATAAAGAAAATAATTAATAAAGTA
>DEQQ01000032.1 GCA_002360455.1 Saprospiraceae bacterium UBA3362 | reverse complement strand
TTCTTCGATAAGAGAATCTTACAAAGTTGCTCATTCTATTGTAGTTCAGGCATTACAAAAAAATAGGAATTTAATTACTAGCGCTTTCAGATTGAGTACGGGTGATATTATTCCTGTTTACTATGTAATTTATAATTCAGCTGAAAGTATGGAAAGCTCTCAACTTAGCTCTACTGTTTTTTTTGATTATTATAAAAAAGCCAAAAAAGAAATCCTATTCTTGTCCATGGAAAGAATTTCTATGAGTGAGTTTATTCCAAATTACATTGTTGAGAAGTTACTATGAATAGTTATATTCACAATTACAATGAGAATTTACATTTTCTAAAACATGTAAGTTCTTCAGATTCTGACGATTTTAGAAATTGGGAAATTGTAATAATGCATTACTGTATAATTCCTTTGATCGATGGTTTTTTTTCTCAAAAAGGATTGTTAATTGATTCTCATTTAACAAGGAATTCTGAACTTAGGTCTGATCCTAAGTTAAAGGAGATATGGATAAAATATGAATTTCTTTATAGTATGTCTAAATTTTTTAGATATAGCATGAGAGGCAAGTTGTATGATGACCAATTAGAAAATTCATATGACAAATGCGTTCAAAATTTTAACGAAATAAGAAACTATATAAATTCTATTTAAAATCACTCAAATGAATTTTTCTAAACTTCCATCAGAAAAGAACTACTATGAAGAAATTTGGGAAAAAGCAAAGGTGGACAATAGTTCATTGATCGCTTCCTCTCCTATAAAAGAATCTTATAAAGTTGCTCATTCTATTATCTTGCAGGGAATTCATAAGAATAAAAATTTATTGAAAGCTGCATTTAGAACAAACGAAGGGGCTTCTTTGCCTGTCTATTTATTGGTTTATAATGATTCGGATTCAATTGATAAGTCGAGCTTCCATTTATTTACAGAGAGTGAATACCTAAAAAGAAAAAAGCAGACTATGCCTATCTTTGTTCATGAAACATTGTCTCTAAGTGAAAAACAGAAATCCATATTAGTAGAGAAAATACTCTAAAAAGAAATCTCATTAATTATCCCAAAAGTTTAATATTCTCAATGATTTTCAAAGCATAAGCTTGAATTAAATCTGCTCGATCTAATCCATTGACCACTCTCCTAGCGTTGTAATAATCTTGCTTAAACAGATTGATATAATTTGACAATCTGAGACCTGTAAAAGATCCGGTCATCATTCCATACACAGCTATTTTGGCAGCCATAGCGGAGTCTAGGGCAAGATCCGGATTACTTTCTAAGTCGATATTAAAAACAGAACTCATTGCGATATAATTGGCTCTGTGTGTCAATTGTACGAATCCACGGCCATAGTAACCCGTGTACCAGTATTTCTCTTGGGCAGCGTAGCAGGCCTTTTGTTGCGCGTCTCCGTTAGGATTGCAGCGTTTTTCCCTGCCGGATATGAATTTGGATTCATGGTAGCAAGTGGCCAGTATATAAGCAAGTTTATTCATGTCTCCATCACCAAACTCGGTCCATGCCTGGACAATGTCAAGAATGGATCTTATCTGCTGTGCTGACAATATCCCAAAAGAATTCTCCAAGGCTTTTTTTATAAGCTCAAAGAGATTGGATCCGGGATTATCACGGTCAGATAATGCAACCTTGGCCACTATGGCAATGACTGCAATGAGTGATAATATTGCAACGGTCTTTTTTGTCATTAGAATACTTCTGTTTCTTCCTGCTTTGATTTCTTAGTGTCAAGCCTCAGATAAATGGCCAGTGCACTCAGGATGCTTAGAAGTTTGTTGTATTCTGGAGTATTTGGGAAGCTGCACCAGTATTCCCAATAGTCGCACAGGAATGTAAAGAATCTCACATCGAGCAACCAAGCCACGAGGTTATAGATGAAGGTCAAGAAAAAAACAATGTAGGATCTATATCCTCTGAGCCATTTTCCCAAAAAAAGGAATTCAGTAATAAATCTTATTATATTCATAAATTGAAATTTTAATAAACTCTGAAAGTAGATAATTGGGCGACCAAAGAATCAAGCTGCTCTTTACTGAGACCAGATTTGGCAAAGGATCCACCGGGTTGGAATTCTTTATAAATGTCTAATCCAAGATTATACAAAATGGATAAAATACCAAGCCATTTTTGAGTTTCTGTTGGTTTTGGTGGATTTGCTCTGGCAGCCTCTAATTGAATTTTTAATGATTCAATCCTTTGATTATTCCACCAATAAAGTCCTGCAGCAACTCCAGCAACGAGTAAAATCCAAACTGTATTTTTTTTCATTATTCCTTGATTAATTATTTACTAGACAATTTTTTGTAAACTCTGTATCCAAAATAAGCTGAAGCTGAACCACAGACAGCTTGACAAAGCAATCTCTTAGAGCTTGCAGCCCGGATAGAGAATACAGCAGCGAGCGCAGCAAATCCCCACCAAGGCATCCAATTCATTTTAAGCAAATCTACAATGTCAGAAAAGATATTAGTCACTCCAATGTCCCATGGCATTGAGATGAATGAATTTCTATCGGACGGAGCACCTCCTTGATAGATGTATGATTCACCTTTTTTAACATCATCAAATTTTCCTGCAAGGATTGATTTTATTACCTCTCTAATAAAATTATCATCCTTGTCAGCTGGAATGGTGACGAGAGATTTCGGAGGGGTAACATCTCCGTTGTAAAAAGTGATGGTATTAAATCTCTTGCCGTCCGGAATAGTATCATGTGCAATCAAGTTTTGCACTTTAAAACTATCGACTATCGATTGAAGACGATCCCAATTAAAGTTCTCGTCTGCTAAAAGAAGAATATCTAATCTATTGATCATTTTTTCCAAATTAAAAATAAACCGAGAATAACTCCACCTATGAGCCAAGGACTAAATTGTCCTGCAGTTGTAGGTTTGTTTGCCGGAGGTTGAGAGGTGGAACTATTGTTCGCACCACTTGACGGAACCACAGGCTGTTTACTGTCAGCAAAGAGTTTTAGTACATAAATCTTGATTGAATTATACACTCCTCCTTTATTAAGATTAGGAGCAAGATCCCATTCGTTCCAGATTTTCAATTTGCCTGCAAAATTGTCAACGAATACTGTAATAAAAGCTCTTACCTTAAAAGTCTGTCCATTGAAGAATTGAGATGGTGTAGAGCTTTCGAGACTTTTATATTTTGCAATCGCAGCATTAAGCTCATTATTTTTTTGTGAATCGTAGAAGAAAATATCTTCTTGTGCTATTGATGCAGATAACTCCTTCAACATATTGTCAAGCTCGGGAGTCATATCCCATGAGTTATAGACTACAAGTACTTTTGGCATAGATTAAAATTTTGAACTATCATTATTTCTTGAACCACCGGAGTAAATTGTTCCGTTGCCTCCCGGCTTAGGAACTGATGCATTATTTTTGGATAGAAAATATAAAATAATTCCACCTATAGCTAAGTACAATAAACTATTGTTTTTCATGATTTATTTTTTAAATGAGAAATAATTTCGTTTTTGTGAGTGTCCAATTTTTGTTCGAGTTCATCAAATTTTTTGTCATAGAGTTTGCGTTGCTCATTACAGTTAGCCATTACTTGCTGTAAAGTAGTTGTTTGAGATTGTATAAGAGGATTGACGATTTTGAAAAAAACCAATCCCATTACAAGACTAGCAATTCCGTGCTCGATTAATAGTTTAAAAATTTGCAAATTTTCCATTAATATAAATTTTGAACCGTTCCTGTATTGTCTTTGAATTTTAGCTTATTATCAGCACTGTCGATGAATAGACAGCTATTGCCAACACTTGCTGCAGTAACAGGAATTAATTTGAGAGTATTTTCTATCGTCACCTGAGCAACCCCAGTCCTTGAGATTTTTGTATCAAAAGCAGAAGATCCGGGACCTAATCTTAAACCATGATCTGCATTAATAGCAAAGCGATCAAAAGACTCTGTGCTGTAAGTTCCGAACAATGTTCCATTCGTAATTCTTGCCGACCAATTTCCTGACAATGCCGGCGCTCCAAATTCTATTACCGAACTTGTATTAAGACCAAGTCTTACGTTGCCGGCATCGTCCACGCTGAAGGCTCTATTTCCTCCTGCGTTGTACCCGGCATAGATATAATTTCCTGAACCTTGACTAAGAATGGTTGCTCCTGATGTACCTAGATCAGATTTTGCTCCAATCATTGAAGGGAAACCGAGAATGTTGGGATTTATATTTCCTGTGCCATGGATCTCACCATTGGCCACAATGAAGCCATCTGTAAGGAGACCTGGAATAGCATCATCAAAGTAAGTCAAATAGTTTGTACCATCTCCGCGAGGATCTCCATGCATTCTGATAGCATCTCTCCCAAAGCCCGAAGGTGCGTAAATATTTAAACGGGCACTGAAAGTATCAGGCATGTTGATTGCTACTGCAATTCCGTCATTTTTAAGATTACTTGTAGAATCCCACTTTGTTCCGGTATATCGTAGAGTTTGTTTATTAACCCCAGCCGGAAGAGATCCTGAAGATATATTTCCTATGGTGGTTTTCTTTGTCCCTCCATGATTTTTTATGATCAAAATCGTATCTGTACTTGCAGGAGTAGATGTATAAGGATAATGTTGGCCAAAGAGTGGCAAACACATAAGACTGAAGAAAATGAATTTTAATATGTTGCTTGCCATAGGTATTTATTTTGTGATGAGACCCACGATAAGATATAGGTCCTTGAATTATTATCGGCGTCTTGAGTAACGTGAACTTGCATGCCTACTTGATCCATCAATAATCCACCAGGTGTAGTTGAATTGGCCAACGATTTCGTAAAAGTCGCTGTAAAATTTCCAGATTGAGATGATTCATTCCAAATAGCATCTCTCTGAGATAATGTCATGCATGGAGCTATGAATCCGCTCGATGTTGATACAATCTCAAGTGCTGCCTTGGGGGTAACTTGTACCTGTGTTTTTGCAAACGATTCTATCGTGTTGATCTGAGTCCAACCGTTTTTTAATGTGATTCTTGCGCTAGATGTATTGCCCGGTACTGCTTCACCGTTTCCTAGATTTTCTAAAATATTAGTCCATTGGTGCGTTGTACCGTTTTGGCCAGTCCAAAACTTTACTGGCGCAACTCCAAAGCCAACATAACCGTAGGCATTGCCCAAATGATAGGATCCTATCACGGAAGAATTATTACTTGTAACAGAATCTTGATATCCTGTTCCTATAAAACTTTGAAATCCATTAATATAATTTTCTTGCCCTCCAACGATTCCGTTATAGCCTCCGTTTGTAAATATTCGATTCAATTGTCCGGCGCCTATGAAGCTGTGAACTTGAAAAATTTGATTTTGATCACCGCCTACAATTGCGGAGCTTAGAGAGGTATTCCATATCTTATTTTGAGAGCCAGACCCTATAAATGCAAAGGATGGCCAGGCTTCATTGAACTGTCCTGAACCGACTACACTGTGTCCTCCCCTAGCAGCATTATTATCTCCTGCTCCTACAAATGATCTTGTTCCTAAGGCAAGATTCATATCTCCCGTACATACAATGCTTTGATTGCCTGAACAAGTATTTCTGCTCCCGCCGACTATTGCACCCATGTACCCATTACATAGATGATCTTCTCCTGATCCAATGAATGTAGCGTGATTAGTAGCTAAACATTTTGATCCATTCGTTACGACTGAGTAGGTGCCGGTTGCTGCATTTTCAAAGCCGTTTAATACAGTTCCAAACACTCCTGAACAATTGTGTCGAGTTCCGTTCCCTACAAATCCAAGGAATCCTGTACAGTTAGCATCGTAAGATCCAACCATTACTGCATAATCGCCAGTGCATGTATCTCTCCAGCCACCAAGACAGGCGGAATAATTTCCGGATGCCAGGTTTTCGGTTCCTGCCCGAACCGTTGAGTAATTCCCTGTTGCTCTATTAGGTCCTTGAGCGAAATTAGCTGCATAGGACCATTTTCCAGCCTCGTACCATTCATCATTTTGTCCAGGGCATAATATGGTAGGTTCCATAGTGACACCGTATCCATTTTTCCTAGTAAAAATATCCCATACGCAAATTTTATCCGTGCTGTCTAATAAGTTTCCTCCGCAATCTTTAAGAACTGTTGAATCTTTTGTTGGGGCAAAGTAAAACTGTTCCGTTTGAGCCAAACAGAAGATCGGAAAAATTAGTATGTAAAGAATACGTCTTACCATATATAAGTTATTTTGGCTACACATCCAGGGTTTGCCTGAATAGTGATAGTTCCTTTTAAATATTTACAATTTGTCTCTGCAGTATGCTTTTCACTAAAATTTGTTGATATAGTGACAGGCGTGGGCGATCCATTATAAGCATCACCAGTATAGGTTGCAGAGCCTGCAAGGATAACGATTGAAAAAGAATGGTATTTAGATAGGTCGTAAATTTTAGTTCCACTAAGAATAGTCTCAGAACCTACCCTATTCTTGTTTTGGCAATCCGTATTGTTTGCCAAATCCATGCAATTGATTTTACGCGAAGCATTATTAAGCCATGCCCTGTTACCAAACTCATCAACGCAAGTTAATACTCCACCTAATTCATTGCGTGTTACTTCATACCAGTGATATTCTTGGCAGTTGATTTTTTTAAAATAAAAATTTCCGTTCGAAAATGTTGTAACAGAATCGAAAGATAAATCAGAATAATTGATGTGAAATACCCAACCAAGTCCGCCTCTCTTATTATCGATTGATACAGTTCCCCATTTGTTTTGATCAACAATGTATTTATTGACGCTATTGGATAGCGTATAAATTTTGGAATAAACGCCTGTAGTAGTATCGTTGGGAATGTATGTACCTGTAATAATATTAGTTCCTCCGACATAAATTCCATTTATCCTACAATAATAAGGGATGGAGAGATAATAACTGCACAGTGGTGTATCAATTGGGGTAATCCAGCATTCAGAACCACCAACAGGCTTATTACAACTCAGTTTTTTCTCAGTTTCAAAATTGCAATTGATCTTATAATTCAATCCGCTGATTGGTGGAGCAATTAAAGTTCCTTGCCAATTGATAAAATAATAAATTGCACCGTTTTGTTTTCGATACAAATCTCCAATTCTGCGAGCGATAAAGTTAGTTGCTGTATTGGTTGTTTTTTCGGCCGGAATCGTTAATGAGTTTGCTGAATTTGAATTTTGACTGTATTTAGCAGATTCAACAAAGAAATTTGCAGACTCGATACAAAATGAAATCGCTTCAGATGTTGTAAAAGTTGTCACTTTAGTATTATTAGTTTCAGCACCCAAACATTCTAATATTTCTTCAAGATCCCTTTTAAGTCGAGCAGAATCCCTTGATGTGTTGAGATAAGGATAAGCTAAAGGCAGTCTGTAATTTTTAAATGCCGCATCTTGTGTTGTTCCTATTACTGCCAAATGCGAATAGAAATCCGAATAAATTACTTCAGTCAGAGCCAAATCGTTGGGGCTCAAAGGAGGTGCAGGAGCAACATAGTTGTTGAAATCTATACAGTATTTAGTGTATGAGACAGTTTCGTTGCGATACCAACACTCTGACGTCCCTGTCAATCTAAAGCAAGGAATTACAGTTCCTGTAGGAGTATAATTAGATGTTAGATCTGCCGTAAGATTTGTGAATAAAGTTGGATTTGTAAGAGATATTCTTCTTGCAAATTCAACTTGATAGCCGGGACCAATGCTATCGATTTGGCAGATGATTTGAAATTCGGCATCGGCGCTGTTGTTAACTTGTGCCGACACCGAATCCCAAATCCAAGCTATTATGAAAAGACAAAGCCAATATCTCATTATGGATTTGGATTTTATTATTAACGACCTTGATAAACGATATGGAATTGTGTACCCGTAGCATCATAAGTGAATGATGGGCAGTTTACTTCCCTGTGATTAAAGTCTGATGTCCAGTCAGCGCATGATCTACACTCTCCGGGATAAAGATTGATTGTTACACCCGATACAGTAAGAGTTCCTGTTGCAATTCCAACATTGCATACTTCCCACGAACCCATCCCAGTGCCGAGGGAAATTGTTCCAGATGCTGACGTCTCAAGCTGCGTCATTGTTGTAGTAGTGCCATGACAAGGCCCATCATAAACATTTCCAGCAGGCGTGTAGGTTGCTCCTGATGTAATGTCTATATTATTGATTGTTGTAGAGTAAATCACGCCAGTTTTTGAGTTATAAATTCTATGTACAGTGCGGAGGAACGGAGTACTTAATGTATTCAAAGTATTCCGATCGCACATTACAAGCATCTCGAATTCTGATGTTGTGTCAATAGCAACCGTAATGTTTGCAGGACATGATCCAAGTGTAACGCTACCGGAAGGGATGGTCGTCATTATAGATCCGTTGGCTCTATATCTATTGTACAGCGATGGTGCAAATCCGGCTCTATGGATGTAAACTTCATAGAAACCAACCTTTACTCCTGCGGAGTCCACGCATTTTTCTACGACCTCATAGTCGTAATTTGTTGTTCCGGTATTTCCGGTCTGAGCATTGCTCATTGATGCGTAGAACAACGAAGCAAATAATAAAATCAAAATCCATAAGGATTTAAAATTTGAGAAAAGAGAATATTTTTTCATTTGTATAATTTAAAAAATTTATTAAATAGTTGTTACGTCGGTTGGGTTGTCGGACGGATAGCATACATGAATCCAAACAGTTTCTCCCGATGCATAAACAATGATAGGTGGTCCTAATTCTTGCTGATAATGTTCCCAATCAATTTTATCAGTCGAGTGCCATCTTCCACCCGGGCTGATTACCTCCGTATGGCCATATACTTCAATTTTTACAGTATTCAATCCTGAATTATAGATGTCAAGAAAATACCAACCTTCAGGGATCTTTGTATCTTTATCCGTTTCCCATCTTCGTTCCTTGTGTTTATCACGAATAATGTGCTTAAATGGAAGAAATACCTCTAATGGCACAGGAATTGAACCTCCACCACCTCCGGAACTTCCGGGCTTAAATAAATTGAAATTACCTCCTAAAGATCCCATTAGTTAGGTGTTTGCATTTTAGTTGATGATCCATGCCACGCCATCTCCGGATGACTTGTATTAAGTTCTAAGATTTCAATTCTTTTATTTACAGGTTTAGTTGGATCAAAAGCAGCATTATCAAAATTAACGGTAATATCCGCATTGATTAATCCAAAGTCATATTCTGTACCGATCATTAAAGATGAACCAGGTGTTAATGTCCAGTCTCTGAGTAAGTAGGCTGTATTATTGCCTGTATTTTGGATCAATAATTTATTGCATCGTGCTCTGATGGTGTCGTCTTTTAAAATTAAAGTAACATGAGGATGAATTTTATAGATTTGATTTCCCTCAACTGTTTTTTGTTTTTGCTTAAAATTGTCGTAGATCAATGGCCCATTTTGATCATTAAAATGGTCATTAAGCAGATCATAAATTTTCCTTAGAATTTCCTCCATCATAGATTTGTTAGAAGTGATTTGGCTTGATCAGGATTTTTTTCAATAAAGTTTGAAATTTTTTCTAAAACATAAATTGGATCATTATTTATGATTTTCAATTTTTCCATACATACTGCGATCCTTTCTAGTTCGTCTTCCGAATATTCTTCGGATTCTTCCAAATTTTGATCTGAATCAGCTTCTGTTATATGATCAATTTTTGTTTTAGGTGGTCCGGAAATAGCAGGCATTTGATTTTGATCACTACTCATAAACTTTGCAATAAATGCAGAAGCAATGTTTGTGATTATCCCGGCAAGAGTTGGATTCTCTTCCATGGCCTCCCCTATCTCACTCATTAGTCCGGTGATAGTTCCTTTTTTAGATTTTTTATTCTTTTCCTGAAGTTGCATTTTTAAATCTGCAATTTCTTGGTCTTTTAAAAAATCTTTTTTAAAAGAATCAATCTCTTTACTAATTATTGCCCCAATTGATTCAGTATTTATTCCGGATATTGAACTTTGTTCATTACGGTTCCCGAATTGAGATGAATTGTATCGAACGGTAAATCCATTGTTGTCAGATTCTTTGTCTGTTAAGTAAATCGTAAGCAATCCTCCATAAGCAGTATTATCGATTACAAGCCTAGAAAGTTGGTTCCAGCCATCGTCAAGATTATCATATGTAATGACTGAGATTCTCTCTTTTGGTAGTTTTTCAAAACCGCGATAAATGGAAATATATCCATGTTTTTTGGAGTTAAAAAACCAAGATTGTAGAGCCTCTATGCTTATGATTGAATTACTTACCATCCTTGTAAATTATTGATAACAATTTTGACTCATCGGAACATAGTGGAAGATTAATTCTACATCTCTACCAATGTCTCCGGCAGGGATTGTTCCTGAAAATTCAATACCGGATGACTGAGTTGTAAATCCACCTTCAAGAATTTTTTGACCATAAGTTGCAGCCATTGCATTAGTTTCATGAATCAACCACTCAAGTGGCAGTTGTTCATCTACTAAGTTATTGTTTTGAGTAAGCTTGACAAAACATTGCCCCATTGCTGCATTAGTGATAAGTTTTCTTCCATTTTTAGAAAGTTTATCATCGTCAGGGCTTTGACGTCGAGTATGAATCCCGACTATAATTTTGTCACGAAAAAAATCCATGTCAGGAATCTGATAAGACCTCTGAGTAACACTTGTAACCTGAATGACAATGTTCTTAGTATACGGAGAACTGTATTCTCTTTCAATCGGATCGATGACAGGAAAATTTCCGGTCATAATTGCTCCGAGATGATTTTTTGCTGTTGATAATAATTTACCTATGCTAAAATTCATGATAAATAATTTTTACAATACAAACAATCTTATTGGGAGGAAGTGCTTTCCTCCCAATAAAACTAATTTATATTAATTAATAAATTAAACTGTTGTACAACTGCTATTAGAAGTAGTTCCTAAGAACTTCCATCCAAGACCAAGATAAACAAGGTTGTTCTTATTAGCACCTGTATCTGCAATTGAAGCAGTAGAGCCCTGTGCTAAGCTAAATTCAACAACATTGGTTTCATTGCCAAAAATTATCGGATAAATTCCGTGGTCAAAATAGCCTCTATCTTCTGCATATGGACCGTATTGAGGATTATCAACAGGAGCAGTAACGGTTCCGTTAAAGTTTGCGCCGGGACTATATCTCAACAATGAGGTATCAAGCATATCAATTCTATTGTTAGAACCTGCCTTTAAACTCATTTTACCACCATAAATCAACTCCAATTGGGCGGCTATTGCTGCGGTAAAATATGTTGGATCTGGGTGTGTATATAGTGGCTTTGAAAAGTCAGGAGCAGCCGGATCATATTTTTGTATGCATAATGCGGAACTAACCAACATGAACACATCATTGTTTGTCAATTTTTTTTCAATACTTAAACCGGGAGTGTTTCCAGCTTTCAGATCAAAAGAATATGATGTTGTTCCATTTACAATGCTCTGGTGAACTCTAATAATAAACGGTTGGATGTTTGCATTGTCTTCAGTTAGATCTGAGGGAATACCTTGAACTCCTGCCAATGCCAATGCTTGGAGTTTTGCGATGAATGCGAAGGCCGAAGCTCTCCAAGGATTTTGAACGAAATTTTGAATAAGATTCATTTTAATTTTAAAAATTAGTGATTAACAAATAAGATTTAATTCAAGGTTTTTACTCCAGGGCAATTGATGCCATTTACACTTTGACCAACACCTGCCAAAGCGATAGGAGGTCTGTAGTAGGCTGGTATACCAGCAAGTCCTGCAGCTTTAAGAGCTGAATCAACAGGTCCTGCTAAAAAGGTATGGAAGCCAGATACCGCAACCCCAAGTCCGGCATTGGATAAATGTTGATTCTTACTATTGGACAATAAGATTCCAACTAAGATTTGAGAAGCACCAATGATGGTATTGTTTGTGTTAGTCTTCGGTGAGACTTTATTGATAATCGCAGGAATCACTTTTGCAGAAGCAAATCCTAGCGCAACTGTGGCTGCAGGAATTACTTTTTTTCCTAAGCCATTCATACTGATTTTTTTCATTCCAGATATTTTTGTTAATGAACAAGTTTTACAAGACATATCGTAATTGATTAAGATTTACGAGATCTTCTACGGATAGTAGTTTTCCTCTTTGCCGTAGATTTTTTAGCACCTGAATAAACGCAAGCACCTCCTGCAGGATTCTTCACCACTCTTGCAGCTTTACCAGCTTTTCTAAGTGATTTTGCTTTTGAATTTGCAGCAGCCTTTGTTTTTGCACATGCTACTTTGGTTAAAGTCCTTTTGCCAAATTTCTTTTTGGCAGGAAGGCCGGAAATTTTCTTTTTAATTGTGGCCATTTTTTTATTGTTTTTGTTAAAAAATATTATTTCAATCTTTATTCTTTTTTTTAGAAGTTGGCTTATTTTTACTTTTAGTTTCATCAATCGCTTTAGATTCTTTTGTTTTTGTCTCTTCGCGATTTACAACGTATCGCCTTCTATTTTTTTGAGTATTCATTTTTTGCTTTTTTTATTGAGTAAAAGAAAAATAATTCCTGCCCCGGCTGCGAGAGGAATCATTGAATTAATATTAGAAAGGTCAAAGATCTTTTTTTCAAAATCCGAAACAGCAGATGAATTCACATCTGTGTTTATACCTCTTGCATTATTTAGCATAGTAGATTCGAAAGTCGGACCTCCAGACTTTATGGCAACAATTATTTTTGCAACGGCAGTGCCAATGGCGCCTATAATGGCAACTACTGCAGCAACAGGCAATACACCAATTTGTGAATTTATTCCCTGTTGTCCAATATATTGAACACCATCTTTAAGTCCAAGAATATTATCTTCCGGGGTGATTACTTGCATCTTATTAGCTGCGCAAGTATATTGTATTCCAGTTCTTACATAAGATTGGACAATACTTTGGTTTAAACCAGATACTCCGGCAAATGCTGCGACATATTCTTTTTGACCTTGAGCTTTTGTGGCACCAGTAGAAGACATGTTTTGATTTATATCGTCTGTCGAGATAAATTCATACAGCATATGGTGAGATCCAAGTTTGAAGGATTCTTTTTCGAAAATGTTATTCTTGGCCCATTGTTGTTGCTTGGCTAGTTTGAAGCACTCCCATATTGTGGAGTTCATAGATAGCGCATAATACTTGCCATCAAGTTCAATATAATGATGAGGATCTGATCCTGTATTAGAATTTCGATACCACCATCCGGCTTCTGATAAGCTATGGTTTTTCATGCATTCTCTCAATTGCTGCTCTGTTATATTGAGGTTCCCTGCTGTGAGTTTGACTCCGGAAATGGAGCTTCGCATGTTGACACTATCGAAGGCATTGATAAGTTTAGAGAGCTGATCATTATGGCTGTGCGACAAACTTATCAACTTGGATGCTAATCCGTTGAGTTCTGTTGGTAAGTAATTCGGTATTTCTATTTTAGATGGATTTCTTAGTGAAGAATTCACTAAATTCAAAGCGTTTACTAACTCTGGTAGATCACCATAATAAGCGATCAATTGAGATACATCTCTCTTTATCAACTCCATTTCGATCTGACCCTGTGTCAGTTTACCTACCGGAATTACAGGAGCATTATAAACTTTTCGTGGAGCATTAGAAATAACATCTTGCGCTGTAGGCCTTGCATTACCTATCAGTCCGATCCCATGAAGATGTGATATTTTTGTCATTTCTTTATCCATTTTTTTATGATAAGGAACTTCCTCATCAAACTTAGTGTGGACAGCGTCCAATATTATTTCTTTTTTTCGGTCAGGCATTTTTGCTATTACATACACGTGAGAGAAGTTTTTCTGCCCCGGATAGGAAACGAATCGGTAAGAGAATCCTATGTTGGGATAATTTCTTAAAATTGCTCCTATCATTAGACTGAAGCTCTTACAGTCTCCTTCTCCGGAATGATACAAATAAGATGGATCTTTTATTTTCTCGTGACCATCCTCATCCGCTTTGTACCGGATATTTGTATGAACAAAGGTCCAGACATTGTACAGTGTAGAATAAGGATTGTCAGATTCCAAATTATTTGCAACATCACTCATGCTTTTTGCAGCTCTATTATTTTTCCAACCGTCAGCAGCCAAAAGAGCGTTAATGATATCCATTGTGTCTCCATCTTGATGCACGGTATTGGTAACCCAATCGGGTTGCGGAATTAGTCTAGAGGCTGTAGATGCGCTTATCATATACGTTTATATGATGTATTCTGCAGTGTGATCCACGTCATGTGAGATCCCTTGAACTATTATAGTCCCTGCGATTCTAAATTTTGTAAGATTTTTTTTCTCTTTAATTATTGAGATTAAGTCTGCTGGCTTCTTGGCAAATGGAATTTTTGCATTAAAAGATAGTTCGGTTGTCTTTTCTTTTTCCAGAACTGTAGAGTTCTGGAGCTTGAGAATAGCCAAATCTTTTTCTGCATAGAAAAAGTTGCCTATAAAATCATCTACTCTTATTGAAACAGAATTGGAATTGTCAATTCTAACGAACACCCTAACATTTACTCCCTCAGAATCAAAATTGCCCCAGGCGAACCGAACGGAGTCTAAACTTAGGCCGTCGGCTATTCTGGAAGCCCACTTTTTAAATAAGTAAACTCCAGTAATAGCCAACGCAGATATTATGAGTAAATCCTTCAAACCCATTTGAGATGCAATTGTATCACATTAAATTAATTATTAATGTGACAATGCGCTTAGGTTCGGGCTATATAAGGGATTGTAATATTATAATTCTTCTTTGTTAATTCTTAAGTGTTTATTAAAATTATAATAATACTTCCATCTTCGTAGGAGAAAGTATTTTATGTCTTTTTAGACAAATCTAAATCTTGCCATTGTTTTGAAATTTGTTTCTGATCTTCTAAAAGCGTAGAAGGCCGAATCGCTAACAAAGTATTTATAAAAAAGGGGCGGAAGGACGTCATTCAAATGAATTACACTATTGAACCTCCACCACACCCGGAACTGACGGGCTTAAATACCCTTCTTCATAAATATTCGATCCCTTATGTGTGGAAAATAGAGGGATTAAAGGGTATACATCTTACATTTAAGATATTATTCTTCAAGAATAATCCACTCTAATTTTTTAAATCCATTTGTGTTTCCATATTTCTTTTTCAATTGATCAAGACATTCTTTTTTTGTTTTTCCATAATAACTAAAAATTTGCCCGTTATGAAACTCAGCTAATAAATTATATTCCTCACCTATTCCTGGTCTTTTTCCATTAGTGAGATCAATTGTTTCTGTTGTAGTTTTTACCAATTTTGCCATATTTAGATAATTAATTATGTAAATATATAAAGAAATTACATACATAACAAATAATTGATGCAAACGCACTTTGTGCGGTTCATCAATTTTAGCGTTAGCTGCCATTTTTGACAGCCCTAAGTTTAACCAGTTCTTTATTGACCAAGTATTTAAAATGTTTTTGCTCTCTGTCTTTTTTTATTTTATCAAAAAGACTTCGCAACCCTTCAATAACATCGTGTGGGTATTTATCGTCATCTGCTCCATCTGATTGACTTGTAATAAAATCAATAGCAGCGTGGACAGCATCAAATTCCTTTTCGTTTGCGTACATATAAAACGGCAGCGAACACTGCATTTGTGTAAGCGGCTGGACACTTACTTTTAATTTAATCAGCATTCGTGCCGCCTACACAAATGCCTTAACCGTTATATGGCATTTAGAACAGCATACCAATATGAAGTGTATTGCCACCATTCATGTTTATATGCCATCTTAAAATCTCCCTCTAACATAGGAATATCATTAAGCAATTGACCTATGTAGGCTCTTGCTGATTTTATTTGCCCATTTTCTGTAATATCACCTGCTTGAATGCAAAAGTGTTGTTTGATTTGTTCTGCTTTTTTATAAGGTTCCATAAATTAAACGCCCTATAATATTGCATACACAAAAGCGGGGGCGAAGTGCTAATATGTAAGTTCGGGTTAAAGAAGCCCCGCTTTCGTGTATGCTTTGCCGTTGTCAGCAATACTACATCCCGGGGAGACGAGGCATAGACAAGTGCATGGCAAATCTTTTTTCTTGTTTTAAAAAATATTCTTTTTCAATTTCAAATCCTGTAAAATCAAACCTCGCTTTTTCACAGGCAATTCTACTGCTGCCGCTGCCGGTATGAGTATCTACCTCCAGCGTGAGCAATAAGATCCAATTGTTTGACGACAAATTCAATTTCATCGCTATATTTTATATCAACATTTATTGTTGATTCTGATATTTTAAGTTCGTTATAATCCATAACTATTCCTTCCAATGTCCTATAAGTTCCGTTAACAATTTCGCTTGGTTGAATGAAATCGGCATACAAATCAACTTTGTAATAGTTACATCATGGGTAAGTAGTTACTTACCATCATAAGTAAACTCAATTTCCATACATCCAAGCTTGTATCTATTAGTATGATATTGGTCGTGGTTGTATTTTTTAACGAGTTTCCAACCGAGCTCTTTGATTTGTTCCTCTGTCATTGTCAATTTACCAATTATATCCGTTCTTAATAAATTCATTGGTTTTCGCCAATATACAATCAAATGCTTGACTATATGATTGACTATATTTACAGGCAGAAACTTTCATATATATAAGATATTTTATCTCTTGCCAGATTGTTTCACATTTTAAACTATCAAATAAAACGCCAATCATTTTTTCGAATTCACGTCCATATTTAGGCATTTTTGATGCTCGAACCGATTTTATCAATGAGTCTCCATTAATCAATTTGTATTCAAAAATTAAGTTTTCTTCATAAATAATAATTTGACCTTTTAACAAAAATGGAAATAAAACAAAAAATAAATAAATATATTTCATAAGATAAGATTTTACATTTTTGAAGTTAATATTAATAGCTTTACATCAAACAAACACAGGCTTATATAAGATTGCCTTACCATTCCTATAAGAAAGTTTCGCTGTTTGATCAGTGATTCTAAGTCTCAGATTAGAAACCAATTCAATAAAATTGTATTCAGAATTTTCTCTTATTAGTTCTAGAATCCCATTAGTAAACAGTCCCCCGGAATCTGTATCATACGAGTATTGATTGTCTTGACATGCGGAGAGAGTAACGATATTAGGATTTCGGGGTTTCGTATTCGATTCAAGTTTATACTGCTTGGCTTTATCAACTATATATCTTGGGATTTGTTTTGTTCTTTTACTATCTGTTGTCAAAGAGAGATTTTTCATTCCTCTCGTTACTGTACCAGAATGACAAGAGTCTGAGATGACAATAACAGTACCCGTTACGCCCATCAAAATTTTATTGACATCATCGTCCAGCAATAATCCATCGTAGAAACACCAAGCTTCGTCTTTTCCATCAGCTTCGTCCCCGGACCTATCTTTGATTGATGCTCCATGGCCAGAATAAGTAATGAATAGCTTATCAGATTCGCACATTATTGATGAGTATGTGCTTACAAAATCAATAAAATTCTTGATACTTCCAGCCTCATTATAGAGACAAACACATTTGTCTGCTAGAATAAGTTCTCTCATGGCATCGGCATCCTTGACACAGCCAAGAAGCCATCCTCTCCATCCTGAATATGATTCAGGGTCTAGATAATTTAAACCGATATGGATTCCGTATTTCATTAGTTAAAAATTAAATTATGAGTTAATTGTATTGTATTAAATATTTCAAAAACTACATAAGGAACAACTGCATTTCCTAAAGCTTTTATTCTGTCCACCCTATTGGGTAGCCCATCATTATCTCCACAAATTGTGGGTTCAACACCCCACTTTGACCAGTGATTTTTCCAATACAATTCAGTGCTATTGTATTGCGTTTCATTTGCGATTGGCTCCCATTGTTTTTTGCATCGTTCGCTGTTACCGTTGGTAGCATTGCTCTGCTTAATATTGTTTCCAAATTGTTGAATTTGTCTTTTTTTCGTTTCTCTGATATTTCCGCAGTCATATTGGCTCGTGGAGTGGGCAATAAACCATAATCGATGTCTATAATGGGCAGCGTTTTTGCTCGCAGCTGGAATATTAAATGTCTGGACTTTGTAGTTTGCATTTTCCAAGTCAGTGAGCACTTGTTTGAATGCCAAACCGTTTTCGTTAGTAAGTAATCCAGGAACGTTCTCTGCCACAACGTAAAGTGGTTTAACTTCTGTGATAACTCGAAGCATTTCTCCCCACAGGTAGCGTTCATCATTTCTTCCTTTTCTATTTCCAGCAAGGGAAAAAGGCTGACACGGAAATCCTCCTGAAAGTACTGTAATTTTGTTTTTATATTTTGATCCATCAAAACTTAAAATATCTTTATAACGATGAGTTTTTGGAAAATTTTTTTCTAAAATTGAAAGACAATAATTGTCTTTTTCAACCTGAAAAACATTTTCCCATTCAAGCCATTTAGCTGCGAGATCAAAACCCCCAATTCCACTAAATAAAGATCCATGCGTAAAATTTGAAATCATTTAACTAATTTTTTAAAAAAGCCACAGGAGATTTGCAATTCATCAGATCTGCGCAAATCTGATTTATTTGCAATGAGATTTCTTTCTCCTGCGACCTATACACACGTCTAAAATAATATTCTAGAGAGAATGGACTTTGAAAAGTTCTAAGCAACATATTATCTGCGAGGCTATAATGGGCAAGGCTATTCGTGAATTTTTTAATTAAAAAGTGAGTTGCCATTTTTTCAAATCTAAGACTTATCAAATCAAAGATTTGATGTGTCTTGTTTGATTCAGAAATTAACATAACTTTCTTTTTAATTAAAAAATTCATGAATATTCATTTTAGCCTTGACCATTGTGCTGATTAATATTTTTGCTTAGAACTTTTCGAATCCTTGCCGACAGATAGGAACTTAAGGTAACCTGAGTTATTTGAATCTGGAACCAAAGTTTCTCTCTTATTACATGTTCTGCAAATTCTTTTCACAATAAAAGATTTACTTGTTTTTCCTGAATGAACTTCAGTACCGTATATATTCCAATCATGGCTGAAAATTTTACAAATTATATTTTTTAAGTTCATTATCAATTTTTTCTATGTAAGACTTTATGGCTGGAATGTGTTGATTTTTAAAAAAGTGTATTACCTGGTACTTTTTGGACAACTTCTGAGGCCTCGCGAATACGCTGTTTAATCCATGATTCATCACAAGGTCCGGCTTCTGTGCTGATTTTATCTCCTTTAAAATATTGGACAAGCCAACGGCCAGGTCCTTTTTTCTTTTTGTGTCTAAGTAATCCACAGCCTAAACATTTATCTGTTTCAGTTCTTTCTGCATTTGCAATAATTTTACTGATTGGAACCCAACTATGATTTTTCATGTAAGCCTATTTTGCAACAATTCGTTTATACTAATTTTTTCTTTTGCTCTTACAATTTTCCATATCTTCATCAGATTGATCACGTCCTCCATATTGTAGAGCAAAATCCTTTCTTTTTTCTCAACATTTTTCCAGTCATGGAAAATGTTGAAGATATTTTTTTTATATTCTTTGGCGGAACGTTTTATCCGGAATTTAATCTCCAAGTCTGCGAGCTTGTAGCTGGGAGCTTGGAGATGTTTCCGAAACATCCTAAGGATGTTGATACATATAAACTTCCGTCTCAGGTTTATATCGAAGTATTTTTCTAATATGCCCACGTCTGGGCCATAGATGTATATGTACTTAACTCCTTTTAGAAGTTTTAGAAAATGGTATTTAGAAAGGGTATTGCCATGAAGTTGACCCTTCATTCTCAGGTTGTAGCAATACCCTATCAGAAATACATCTCCGCCGATGTACCACTCGGCATCAATAAATATAGACTTTGGCATGATATTCGATTTATGTTATGCATAAACCGAAAGGTTTTTGTCGACAGTGTGAGACCCTTTATTGGGTCTTGCACTTTTTTATCATCCTAATCTATTTCAAATTAATCATCGTTATGACTCTGAAATTTTTACAATAGAAAATTGATCTTATAATGTGGATTGTTTTTTATATGAAAGCTTGGAACTGGATCCACGCCAAGGTAAAAACTATCCTTATCGTCAGAATCAATTAGAATACCTAGACTAGTTTCTATAAGCTCCTTGCGGAGCACTGTAGAACTGGTGCTAAATGTCCTTTTATTATACATTCTAATCTTTAGACCATCTCCTGTAATATCCTTACAGATATACCATTCATTGGTCTCTCGGTTGCGAGAAAACATGATACGATCTCCTGCGTTAAGACCAAGCTTCGTAACAAGGCTATTGTAGAGATAAATTATTCCGGTATTGTAAATTCGTATAACCGGACGCAGATGCTTAGGCTTTATGCTAAGTCTTTTTTCAGTATAATTTATCAAACTTGGAACATTCATATCATCTTAAGATTTACGAGATCTTCTTTGTCGATGGCAAATAGTTCTATGATTTTAAGCGTCTGAGGGAATGTAAAAATTTTGATTTTCTTATACTCCTCTCTTGAGAGGGAGAGACTGTCCAAAACCTCATCCGTAAACCATCCTTTTTCAAGCGCTTTGCCATCTATTTTTTTTGCATCTTCAGAAAATAATGTCAGGCCGTACAAGACAGCCAGGTCGTACTTACTGATCCTTCGTTTGGGCGATGCTGTAATCACGGTACAAATGTACAATATTTAATTACAATAGTATAATATATTCGTACATTTTTGAAAAAATTAATAAAATCTTAAGTTATTGATAATCAATAAAAGGCGCAGTAAGAAACTGGACAATAATTGGATGATTTGTGCTTAAATAAAAAAAGGGCCGTAGCAGATGCCACGACCCTTATTTCTTAGAATGAAAAACCTAACCTTTGGATAACTTACTCGTATAACTGATCAAATGGCTAAGGTTTACAAAGGATAGAGCAAGCTCTTTGAGCTCAGAATCCTTAAGATTCTCTTGACCGGACATGAAGTACTGGTACATCATAGATAGGTCAGACCGGAGTCTTTTAGCTTTTGTGATGGTAAATAAGAGTTGAAGTTCGTCGAGAGCGGTACCTCTGACATGAGTTTTGGCAGAATGTTTCTTCGCCATAGTAAATAAATTTTGAGAATTAAAAAATAGGTGCGCCGACCAAATTAAATACAAGAGTATAAAATCTACCGGATCTTTCCCGGTAAGACGCACCATGTCTTGAAATTTCAAAATCATAACTCTTGATTAATTTGGTCGCTACAAAGATAATATGCGCTATCGAATTAGATGTAATAAAATGATGCCAAAGATTAGGCTCAGTAAATTTTAAAGAAAAATTAAGGAAAGGAAATTTTAGCCGGTATGTGTCCGGGAGCAAAAACCGTGAGCGATTTGAAAAAAGGGTAATTTTTGTGTTTTGTGTCATTTTCAATTCTATCAAATTTGATCAATTTTATTGATTATATGCCTAATTTTTAATAAATGACACTATTTTAAGAAACAAAAAGACACAAATATTTACTACTGACACAATTTTAGAAACATAATAAATCAAATTTGTGTCATTTTAAAATAATGTTAATTTTACTTTTTTACTTGTTAAATTCTATTTTAATTTTAATATAAAGAATATTATTTTATAATATTATTATTATTCAAAATATCAAAAATTATTTTATACAAAAATGACACTAAGACACAATTATTTTTTCAAGTTCATAAATAAATTATTTGAGTTTAAAAAAAAAATCGATCAAAAAAAGACACAATTTTATAATTTTTAGCCAAAATTGTCTTTTTTTACTAAGTCCTTCCCAAAAAATAAAGAATTATTTTCAGAGTATTATAAATTATATTTTTGAATATATATTATAGTAAGCATAAAAAAGGAGGACTGATCCCTCAGCCCTCCCAATACAAATAAACGAATCGAAAACTAAAACTTTAAATCATCTATATCTTTTACTTTATTCTTAAAGCCAATTTCTTTAGCAATATCATGCATGGCCATGCTATCAAGCTCCTCTCTAGATTTTGATAGCTGCTTCATGCTTAAATAGTCATCTATTAGCATTTCTTTTATTCTCTTTTTGGGATTGTCCTCATTTTTGTCAATGATTTTGAGATCCTCCAAGAAGATGGATTCTCTCCCAAAGTTTTCACAAATTTCTTCGAAGCTGAAAAAATCGTTTAAAGTGAAATTGTAATAATAACTCCTATTTGTTTCAGATGTGCTTATTTTCTCTCCTGTGGTCATAGAAACCGTTAAATGAAATTTTTCATAGGGATGGTTATTCCGGCTTATCGTTTTATTCATTTCTCTCTCAATAAAATGGGTAATTTTTCCAAGGTTAATTCCATTATCTGTCCCTATCATCTCCTTAATGTCTGTCTTAGACAGTCTACAATGATATAATTTATGGATCTGCATGTAATTCATGATAGTCTCTGTGATGAGCTTGAGACTTACGCTTACGTTCAGCTTTTGAATTTTAGCAAGTTGCTCTGTTCTAATCAGCTCGTGGTTGAACCATCCTCTATCCTCCCACTGAGTTTTAAATTCTCTTTCTTGGAGAAAGTATAGAAATGCCGGGATCTCACTGTTTAGTTTGGATTTAAAATTATACACCGGACCTCCGGGTATTGTATTCAACTTGCGTACCCAAAATCTCGTATCGTCCTGGGAGATCGGAGCAAAAGAAGTTTCTCTATTTGAAGTTAGAATAACTTTTGTAAAGTTGTTTATTTGTTTTGCCTCCACTCCTTTTAATTCCAATTTTTGAGTAGGAGACGTAACCATATCTTTTAGGAACTCCAGACTTTGAGCTTTATCAATAAGAGCTTCTTCTATGTATATTACTAATTTTCCTGCCCAATATCCTGTAAATTTTGAACCTATATCAGTAGCAGGAACTTTGGTCATATTGTTTTGAAAAATAGCATGCATCCATTCAGCAAAACTTGATTTACCTGTTTTTTGCTCTTGAGATACAAGGCATAAGATAGGAAGTATTTCCATCGGACGTTCGTACAATAGTTTTATGTAATCTAAGCCTAATTCCCAACCTTCTATTCTTTGGCCTTTATGTAATATTGTATGAGTCCCAAATACATGTTTGAGAAATGATAGAGAAACGCTACACTCCCCTTTTTTGGGTTTGTGAGATATTGGTCTATAAGTATTGTAAACAATTGTTTCAATACCTGTATCGTTGTCTACATCTGTCCATTGTTTTCTCCACTGAATGTGATTCGGTTCATTTTGAAATTTATCAAAGTAAGGAACTTGCATTTTTATTTTATGGATCCTTTCTTTTGAAAATTGTGAAAATTTTGCTGCGAATATTTTATCCCCTACAGGTTCCAAGCTGTGTTGATGATGTCCAAAAACATCTATTCCGTTTGTTATTAAAAAATAATTTCCGGCAACGTTAATAAATTGAGCAGCTTCTTTGCTGTGAATGAAAGTAGCTTTTTCAAGCGTAATATCATAGGCATAAACATTTTTGTTATAGATAAACTGTTCGAATCCAATCTCAGCTCTATAACGTTCAAAGAATTTGTCAGCTCCGCCATCGATGCCAAATTCATTCTTGAGCTGATTGAGCCCCATCTTTGTTATGTTTACTCTTTTGCTATAACTTTTCGGTCCCGGTTTTCTTTTGAATTCGTCGTCCAATTTTTTTTCAAATTCATCCCGATGGATAGACTTAATGTAGTCTATCAATTCAAATAAATTGGAAGGCTCAAAAACATCAAGATTGAATTGGTATGATATTTCAATTTCGTTACATCGAAAAGTATTTTTAATCCTTTCAAGCAAATAATAATACATATTAGGCTTAATGTATAGATCTGTCTTTTCACTCCATACACAATCGAAACAATCCTTCGGTAAGAAAACAATAAGATCTGTTATCCCTGAAGAGATTATGGATTCTTTAATTTCAGCAAAAATATCGGTTGCATTGAATAATCGCCAATCCTCAAATTGGGGTACACAAATAGCCGGAATTCCTAAGCGTGATAACCAATATGTAGAAAATGGACAATCGGATATTACACAATATTTTTTATCATTTTTTTTAAAAATAATCGGAAGAAAAAATAGCTCAAATCCAATATTAACGTTGGGCTTCTCACACGTTCGTCCATATACGTTTTTAGAATGATAGATTATTTCCTTGGGCTTGTCTTCAAATCCTCCGTTATCCTTTTTCTTTTTGTATGTTTTAATATAGTAGTTCGGCGTTAAGAATCTTACCAATATTTTTTCATCATCAACTTTTTCAAATAGTGTAAAGTCTTCAAATGAACTTGATTCATTATTAGCCAAAGGAAAACTTAAAACGTTCTTATCCTTATAATCAATTTTTTGAAGTATTGATGTTGAGTAGCAATTGTTTACTGAGTTTTGAGATTGATTCATTTATTTGTATAAGTTTTATTGTATAAAAATGAGACAAGACTGCCCTATCCTTATCAGACATTGAGCAGTTTACAAGACTGTATTTTTGCCTGAGAGCTCTTTCTTTGTCTTGTTCGAGTTTTCTTAATTCCGGATTCATTTTTTCCAATTGATTATATCAAATGGATCTGCACCTATGGCTTTGCATACTTTAAGAAATTCATCAATTGAGAGTACACAATGGTTATTCAGTACTCTTGTGAATATTGTAATACTTAGATTTGCGCTAATAAGCGCAATTCTGAAATCTTTATTCTGTTTGTAGCTTGTAAGAAAATCAGGATTGTTAGATTTTAGCCAAGGAAGAATATTCCTTTCGGTAGATGGTGTTCTGTCTAGAACGTTACGCGACTTCCATCGATAAGTCTGTCCAAGTTGAGTTGCTGATTTTGTCATAATTTAAATTTTCACAAATGTACTATAAAATAATACATAATAAAAATTTTAGAACGTACGAAAGTAAAAAAATATTTGATCTTTGTCAAAACAACTATCCGTATGAATCCAAAAACTAGAAAAAAAAGAGCTGTAAAGTCCACTACGCCAAAGAGTTATAGAAATGTAAAATTTGGTATTGATTTCGGCGCCATGATCGACAATTGTATAAAAACAAACTCAAAAAAGGTCGAGGATATCGCTGCAGACCTTGGAGTTCAGCGCCAAGCCTTGTATGATAGGGTTAAGAGACCATACTACGGAACTACCTATCAACTACTCGAGGCAGCCTTTTACTTCAAAGTTGACCTAATTACTCCTCTATTAATGGTTTACCAAGGCGGCGAAGATACTGTTTTCCAAAATGTTGACTTGAGGCAATATCAACAGATGGAAAAGGACCTAGAGGCTAAAACAAAGGAGTGTATCTCCAAGTCCCGGGAAATTGATATGCTGTATTCCCGAATAGCGGAATTGGAATCAAAAAGCGAAAAGTAGTATATTTTATTTGTAAGTTATTATTATACATTATGTAATATTATATCATACATTGCATAGTATAAATTATGGGACAAAATCATAATATGAAATTTAATTCCCCTAATTTTGCTTTTCATTTTTCAAATCTAAATCTGTCAAAGTTTGAAACCAAAAATTACTATAATTATTTCCTATTATAAAGCTCTGACTAATCTACAGTTGATCCTTCAAGCTTTGCAGAATCAAAGCTTTATGGATTTTGAAGTTATACTGTCTGAAGATGATGCAAACGATGAGACCAAAAAGTTTTTATCAGAGAATAAATCAAAATACTCATTTGAAATTTCACATACATTTCAAAAGTTGGACCAAGGATTTAGAAAAAATGAAATGCTCAATAAATCAATTCAAACTTCAAGAACCGACAAATTGGTTTTTATTGATGGCGACTGCATTCCACATAGGCACTTTGCAAAGAATTATGTTAACCAGATTATTCCGGGGTACATCTGCGAAGGCCGAGCTGTAATGTTAGGTCCTAAATTTACACAAAACATTCTCCAAAGTCTAACAATTAATGATCTGTCAAGCTGTAGTTTATTTTGGTCAGATTCAAACAAGCTAAAAGATGGAATATACTTTCCATATTTTCCTTTGAGTTTTAAGCCTGTAAAAGGATTGGTGGGGAGAAATTGGGCTGTTTGCAAGCAAGATTTATTGGCTGTAAACGGTTTTGATATGGACTACATTTATGCTGGAGTTGGAGAAGATGTCGATATTGAATGGAGACTGAAAGCTTCAGGATTGAAATCGAAATCCATGAAAAACAAAGCTATAGTATATCATCTCTATCATCCAAAATCTTACTCCGAAGATAAGGTGCAAAAGAATTATGAGTTATGCAATTCCAAACAGAAAGAAAACCATGTCAAATGCCTTAAAGGCTTACAACAATTAGTCATAGATTAATTTTAATGAACTATCTTATCAAACTGATACAAAAAAAAGTAAACCAGTTCATTCAGCTGTTTGAATTACCATTGATAAAGAAACACCCTTTTCGCTTTGCCTGTCGATTATTGAAATTAAAATTTTTCCATCTGATTCTTCGTAAACCCTTCATTGCAAATCTTACCAATAAGCTACAGTTTCTGATCACAAAAAATTCAATCAGCAGTAGAAATAATTATTTATGTGGTTTAAGAGAATTTGAATTCCAGATTTTTCTATTGCATTATTTAAAGAAAAAGGATGGCTTTATGGATATTGGAGCTAATGTTGGGATCTATTCTACCCTTGCAAGCTCTCATACAGAATGTCATTCTTATGCTATTGAACCACATCCTAAATCCATGGTTCAACTTAAGAAAAATATCGAGTTAAACCAATTGCAAAATTTAATTTCAACTTATGAATTTGCTTTAGGAGCAAAAGAGGCTGAGATCAAATTGAACAATTCATTGGATACTCAAAATTCTATAATTACAAATCAATCTGACTGGGTCGATGGTATAAATATTCATCAATCAACATTGGACTCTCAATTTTTCAATCATTCAATTCAGGCTTTAAAAATGGATGTAGAAGGATATGAAAAAGAAATAATCAAAGGAGCTTCCTCCTTCTTAGCCAATACTTCACTTAACTGCATCATTATTGAACTCAGCAAATTGTCTTTAAAATACAATAGTAATTCAGATGATATTCACAATGCATTATTAAGTTTTGGATTCAAACCCTATCTGTACTTTCCTTTCGATCGCCAATTTCAAGAAATTTTGGATATTCCGGAGGAAGAAAATGCCATTTATATTCGCGATATCGAACAAGCTAAAAGCAGAGTTCAAAACGCAGATAAAATTAAAGTGTACGGTGAATGGATATAATAGTTTTAGAATTCTTTGAACATTTTTACATGAGGAATTCCGACTTCTTCAAATACATCTCCTTTGATGAGATAATTTAACTTTAGATAAAAAGGCACTGCAGTATCACGTGCATGAAGGCTTACCCTATTAAAATTCTTTTTTATTAAAAATTGTTCTGAAAAATAGACCAGCTCCTTCCCTATTCCTATGTATTGAAAATTGGGACTTACAGCAACTTGGCGCATTTTTATCTCTTTTGTATCAATCGGTCTCAATGACAATACGGCTATAAGGTTTGAACCATTTGTAAAAGTTCCAATATGATATTCCTTGTATTCTTCTTCGATTTCTTCTTCCTTAAACATCAAATTTAAAGGTTTCCTAAGGACATCAGTTCTCAATTTTAATGCTTCATCAAAATCAGGAGTTCCGTATTCAATTTCTCGAATAATCATTAGCTCAGGGTAAAAACTTGTGATGATAAAATTAGGCTTTTTTGTAATTCAGCAACATCAATTGGAAGATCCATATTTTGATTGAGAAAATAATCTATCATTAGTTCGGTAGGCATATTTCCTACAAGTTCATCTTTTGCCATAGGGCAACCACCCAATCCTTTTAATGCTCCATCAAATCTTCGGCAACCTGCTTTGTATGCTGCTTCAAGTTTTGATATGCAAGTTTGTACAGTCGAATGAAAATGAGCTCCAATTTCTAATTGAGGGTACTGAGGAATAACTTTACTGAATAAATAAGATATGCTCTCCGGAGATGCAACTCCAATGGTGTCTGACAGTGAAATTACAGTGATACGCTCTTGACTTATCAACTCCAACCACTTCATCACCAATTCTGCGTTCCAAGGATCTCCGTAGGGATTGCCAAAAGCCATAGACAAATAAACTACTAGACCTCTGTTCTTTTGGTGACATAAATCAGCCAATTGTTTGACCGTATCAAAAGACTCCCGAATCCCAACATTGGTATTCCGTAGCTGAAATGTTTCTGAGACAGAAAAGGGATATCCTATTACATCTATAAAAGAATAACTCAGAGCTTCTTCTGCTCCTCTTATATTGGCAACTATAGCCAGCAATTGACAGTCTTTTTTATGATTTTCAAGGGCTTTTACAACCTCGTGTGTATCCTTCATTTGCGGAATTGCTTTGGCAGAAACAAAACTACCAAAATCCAATGTATGGAAGCCAACTTTGAGCAATTGTTTAAGGTAATTGATTTTTGTTTCTGTTGGAATCCAATGCTTCCAACCCTGCATAGCATCACGCGGGCACTCAACAAATTGAATAGACTGCTGTTGACTCATTGAATGCAAAGATAATGCAAAAACCAAGCATGATCTAATCATTCCAAGTATCCAAATACTTTTGTCTTGACATTAACGTTTTACTACTGATGGATAAAAAATCAATTGTGCTTGTTCTTGGTTTCCTTTGCTTTATTATCGGATTTTTGTCAATAATCCTTAGTTTAGTGGGAGTCCAGTTAACTTATATGCTCTGGCTTGACAATATGGGATTTCTTATTGCTTCAACAGTCAAATTGCTCATGATTATTTTGGGATTAAGTACTGTTTACTTTTTCACTACAAATAGAAAAAATTTATAATATTTAACAAAATTTTTATACTTTTCGGCTTTATTAGTAGGTCTAATCACTTAAACACAGGATATGTCAGCGATGTATTTCAGTTATGTAAAAACAGAACAATCCAATAGCATAAAGGCTTTTATAAGCTCTATTTCAATCCTTTTATTGCTTTTGTTGATGATCTTTTTCTTAAAATTTGAGATTAAACCTGAGGAAGATCCTGACGCACCTCCCTATTTGAGTCTTATAGATATGATTCCCGCAGAGAGGATTAAGGATTACGAAGATGCCGGCGGCTCCAAAGGCGCTCCCGGTTTGGAAGAATTGGAAGGGGGTTCTCAAGGAAATCAAGAGCAAACTCCACAACCTCAACCTGAGCCTGTTGCAGAGGAGAAAGTCGAAGTAAAAGAAGTAGAACCAACACCTACTCCTATCAAAACTCCTCCCCCTATTGTGGCAAGTTCTGAACCTGACGTCGTAAAGCTCCCTACTCCACCACCAATAAAAATCCCGGCTAAAGTTGATCCAACTTCTACAACTCCCACGCCTACCAAAGTGGTAGTTCCCGCTGAGACCACAAAACCAAGCTCCACCACAACCAGCTCTTCCTCCGGAGATGACGACCATCCCGGCAGTGGCGGTTCCGGCACCGGATCAGGATCAGGTCAAGGCGCAGGTGATTCCAACACAGGATCCGGCACAGGTGCAGGTAATTCTACAGGCACAGGCGGAGGAAATGGAACAGGAGGTGGTTCCGGAGATGGCACAGGTTCTGGGACAGGAGATGGCGTTGGCGTAGATTTTGAAGAAGAGGGCCCACTTAAACGCAAGAGAGTATATTCTCCAAATATTAAATCTTTGGCCACACCTACTCCTCAGATGGTCGTTTTTGATATCTGTATAAACAGAGATGGTGATGTAACCTATTGCAGATTCAATAGAAAGATGTCCGCCAGCAAAGACATTCCTTTTATCAAAAAAGCATTGGAGGTAATGAAAGCTTCCAAGTTTGAATCTAAGTCCAATGCCCCTAAGAAAGAATGTGGTTTGGTGACTTACAAATCAATAGGAATTACCAATCAAATTAAATAAATACAAATTGGCTGTGACCCATGATTACATGGGTCGGAGTCTTACGGGGTTCGTTTCACTCCGTCACACCCTTGGTGTGACCAAGCCCTCCAGACTCCTCACAGAAATAAATTTAAGCTAGAAGTTTTGCTCAGAATCCAATTTTGAAAACATAATTTGTTGGATTTTTTTCAACAGGTGGCAGTATGTCATTGCTTTACCATAACAAAAGAAAAATTTTAACTTTGTCTGATAAATTAAATCGCGATGTTAGTTTTAAATCAAAATCAAATTGAGCAAAAATTAGTTAGAATTTCAAGTGAGATTGTTGAAAAACATTCAGAAGATAAGACCATAGTATTAGCCGGAATTAACAATAAAGGGTATCATATTGCTCAACTGTTGGCAGATCAAATCAGACAACAATCAGATCTTGAAATTTCGTTGGCACAAATAAGATTAAATCCTGCATCTCCACTAGATTCAGAAGTTACGATAGACATTAGCCCAAAGGAAATAAAAAATAAGAGGATTATTATCTGTGATGATGTAGCAAGTACGGGACGCACAATATTTTATGCATTCAAAGCCATAATGGATCAACTGCCACGTCAAGTAGAAGTAGCCGTATTGTTGGAGAGAATGCACAAGAAATTTCCAATTCACGCCGATTATGTAGGCTTAAAATTGGCTACCACTACAAAAGAAAATATTGAAGTGGATTTGAGTTTAATAAATCAATGGAAAGTTGAATTGAGCTAGTTTGTCTTCCTCAACGTAGACCTCCTCAAAAAAGATAGCGCAGCAAGTAAAGACACCAAGCCATTAGGGGCTCCTAATGAGACTAGTTTTAGAATAAACGCACTATCTAAAGGTCAGACAAAAATCCGCTTAATTCATAAACGGGCATGGGAATTTTCTGCTATTGAAACTGAAGAATTCAATATAATCGTAAAGTAAAATAATTCAATTCTAATAGGAAATTATACTAAAGCAATCATCACTTAATTTATGCATTTTGATCTATAAATCAATCTAAATTAAGTGATGGTTACTTTTACTTTTTTCCTTTATTTTGGTTATTAAATGTCAGAAATTTAGATGACCTGGGTTTTTATTCGCTGATCATCATTCGCTTTGTGGCGGTGTATGTGGCTGCATCCAACTGATAGTAAACTAAACCATTGATATTATTCAATTCTGCTTTCTCTATCTTCACTGCATTCACGCCTTTTACTCCTTTTAGCTCATATACTCTGATCACTTTGCCTGTTACATCATACACTGTCAATTTCGCTGCTGAGGCCTCCGGTAATCTGAAACTTATTACAGTCTCTTTGTTGAATGGGTTCGGATTGTTTTGATACAACTCAAATATTCCTGCCTCCACAACTCCTTTCTTCGATCTTACTCCCAATCTAATCGCCTTCGTCTCTGATTCTGTGCTGTATGCTTCTGCTGTTGTTATATCGCTTGTGATTCCTAGGATTTGATCTATTTCTGTTTTCTTCAATGCTTTGAATACTACTGTAAATAAGATTGTAT
>DEQQ01000007.1 GCA_002360455.1 Saprospiraceae bacterium UBA3362 | reverse complement strand
GCAATGGCTGCATTCATTTTTGTTCTAAGTTTTTTAGTAAAAAATAAGATCTCTTTTTTTGAAATCAAATTTTCCAATGCCATTAATAGTTAAAAAATGAAACGTAGGAATTTAGGTTTTTGGAAGAAAGCTATTAGCAAACTGTCCGATAACCCAAGAATCACTATGGATTTCAGTTAAACTACTAATAGGTTTTGAAATTGGAAGTGATTGCTGCCAATCAACAGAATAAAATAGCAGAAAAATCACAATTTACCGCATCAAAGGTATATATTATTTTAATTCTTAATATATAATTATCAATATATTTTTAATAATATATATAAATCACTGACTTTCAATTATTAATTAATACAAATGAGTTAAACCTAAACTTTAAAAAAATGCTCCAAAAAATAAATTTCTGCACTTTGTGTAGAAATTCAGAAGCTTGATTTAAAAGAATGACATCACTGTCAAAATAGCGTTCATGCTCTTTTCATCTTTTAGGTTTGGATATAAAATTCTCGACTCACAACACATCATTACTTGGGCTTCGTCATGAAAGAAATGACATCTTTAACAAATCTATTAATTCTCGAATTACACCACAGCCCTCTTCAATTAAATTTAATCCTATAGTTTTTTTGGTTGCATAAATATTGACATTTTTAGCGAAACTTGCTCGAATCTATTGGCTCTCGTTACTTTTTTGACATGCCCCAAGCTGTAAAATAGATTAAGGACTATCTTGGGCGGATCTTATAGGTTTAAGTTTAATCCTTTTATAGATATCATATTTTGCAACTTGAACAGCCTTTGATTTTTCATCCCGTTGTTATTACTCTGATTTCCATAGAGTAAATTTACTCCTTTTGTGCGGAATTTTTGTCTAATTTTTAAAATTTATATCTGATTATCAATATTTTATAACCGCACTAATTCCAATTGGGACAAGTCAGGATAAAAATGATTACTTATACTTTTCAAGTGCATACTTTGGGATAAAGAATGTAGATCGCTAATAAAAGCAAAAGTCGATAAGAATTCCTCTTATCGACTTTTGTTACTTTATTTGATCTGTATTAGCTTAGAAATTATTTTGCTTTCACAAAACTCTTTGTCAAACTTCCCTCATTGCTTGTTAATCGAATAAAATATTGGCCTTCTTGCAGTTCGGAAATATTCAGCGGAAATGTTTTTTGCTCTTTTTTAGAAATGCTCTCAATATAAATCACTTTGCCTAAAGCATCAAACATTACAAGAGTTGCAGGGCCCTCAATTTTAGCATTCAACTCAACCGCAATTTGGTTATTGGCAGGATTTGGAAACAAGCTAAAACTATTAGATTCAAGACTTACTTCATCTTCCTTGGTCAATACTTCCAAGTTGAGATTTACAAATGGGACATAAGCTTCAGGCCATCCTTCACTAAACCAGTTACCATCATTATCAATAAGACAAATCGCAAATTCTCTATGAGAATAATTTTTATCCGGGCTCACGGATTGAAAAATCCATGTTTCAGGATTTGGGTTCTGCTGAAACGCATATTCTATAAATACAAAATAACGAGTGGACTTATCCAACAATACTTTGTTGCCTTGAGCATTGCTGAGAGGAATATCTACACTCTGATGATTTTTTTCATTGGTAAAAGTAAATTCTCCCGATGCCACCAATTCTACAGAGCTTGAACTCAAACCACTGCTGAGATCAAATCCCGTCCAATTTTCCGGAACAGATGACAGAACTTTCACCAGATGCGCTTTCACCTTATGACCCGTCAAGGATTTAGTTTGATCATAGGCAGTAGCAGCAAACTGAATACTGTGAGCAGCAAATTTATCAAAGTTTACCCAACAATCTGAAGTTCTGTACAAGCAACCTTGAAGTTCTTCTGCTTGAAATCCTCTGTAACCGAATTTTGCATTAGGTGCAAGGGCATACTTCGAATTTGTAATTTCAAATGAGTCTTTATGGAAGTTATCACTTAGATCAAAATCAATCGAACCCGAAGAAAATAAAATATATTCTATATAATATTTTCCAACTGTCAATGACTTTGGATTGAATTTACCCGGAATAGAAACCCAATTGGACAAGCTGTCTTTAAGGAGTTTTATTCCTGTCAATCGATCGCTGAATACAACTCTCCCATCCTCTGCCTTTACACTCAAATTTAATACCGCATTGGTCTGATCTACACTTCCATCATTAAACAATTCCGCAGTAAATCCAAATTCTTGATCGCATACCTGACTCAAAGGCTGTGCATAAGCAGGTGGAGCATATTGGACTTGATGAATTCCTATAGAATATTCTAGCTGCTCTATCAATGACACATCATCTATTGCCCAAAAATAATAATCTCCTTCAAATACAAATCTGAACTTCACATTGGACTTGTTGGCTAAATATTTTGAAAGATTAATATATCGTTGATCATCTCTTGATGTTCGTTGTTCGATTCCAACATCCTCATTCAATGTTAATCTCTCTGTCCAGTTAGCTCCACCATCTACAGATAAATCAAGATAACAATGAGCATTATAATTTCTAAAATATTGTGTAAAAGTCAACAACACAGTGCTCCTCCCTGCACAACTGATCACAGGACTAATCAATGCACCGGACTGCGGGCTAGGCGCAGAACCTTTACCTAACTTGGCCTTATCTCCTCCGTTGTCCAAAAAATCTGAATGAAATATTGCTGCTCCGTTATCTTTTGTTACGGATTCGATACCGGACAAATTTACAGAATAGCCTCCCTGATTTACTTTGCCTTGACCTGACCACATCCATACGGCATTTTTACTGGAATCTTTGATAGCAGAGCTCAATCCTACAGTTTCCCAATCGTTCAAGCCATTTTGAAATGAGCCGCTGGCACTATTTGCACCACCCCAAATAAGCTTGATAGTCTGAGCTTCCAGTGCAGTGTATAAAATTAAAAACCCTAGACCAAGTAATAGTTTTTTCATTATGGAAAATATCTTTTTGAATTAAAAACCCAAAAATAATCCCTCTAATGAAAATTATCTCTAAATCGCAGAAATTTCTTGGAGCAATTCAACTTTATCCACAGTCACCACTCCAGATTTTTGGCAGACCTGACCTCCGGCAAGATTGCATAATTGCGCAATTTGCTTAAAATCAAAATCCAAACAAGCTAAAACTGTGGCTAAACTAATCACAGTATCTCCTGCTCCACTCACATCTCTCACACTTAATACTTGAGTCGGAACAAGCTCTGCAACCTGATGATCATAAATCCATATTCCCTGAGCCCCACAAGTGATCATCAATTGTTTCATGCCCAGACGTCGATGCAGATGCTCACTCAATCGCAGCAACTGCTCGGGATCTGCAGATTCTTCCATGCCGCAGGCCTGTGCTGCCTCCTTGAGATTGGGCTTAAACAGCTGCACATTTTGGTAATCAAAAAAATGATCTTTCTTGGGGTCAACATGAACCCGAATACTCTGCTCATTACAAAACTTGATCAATCTCTCAATCAACAGAGGATGCAATACTCCCTTATTATAATCTTGCAATATGATGGCGTGGATGGCTTTCTTTTGATGCTGTGTCATGAGCTCATGCACCAGCTCTTCAGTTTTTTCTATGGACAGGGGATTGGTCTGCTCTTTATCCAATCTCAACATCTGCTGATTTGAACTTACAATTCTCGTCTTGCAAGTGCTCAAGCGTTGCTTGTCATGCAGAATATTCTTATGAGTGATGCCCTGCTGTTCAAGCAATGACTTTAATAGTTCGGCTTCGTGATCCTGACCGACTACAGAAAACAAACTTACCTCACAACCCAAGGCTTTGAGATTGGCTGCCACATTTGCTGCTCCACCTGGCATATATTGCTCTTTGATGTAACCGATCACCGGCACAGGAGCCTCAGGAGAAATCCTCTCGGCTCTCCCATAAATATAATGATCCAACATCACATCTCCCAAGACCGCAATATGATAGCGTCCGCAGTCATTTTGCAAACTCTCCAACAACTCTTTTTTGATCCCGCTCGAATTCATGATCTAGTTCAAACAGCCGAATTAATTTATAGTTTCAATGAACCTCATAACAATCAAATTAAATTTTTCTCACCAATGTATTCACAAATTTTCTGTGTTGCTCCGGAGTTAAATAAAATAAATTTTTGAATTTTCATTTGAATTTCCTCCAACTCATCCTCATTCAAGAGAAGACAACGAATGAGCTCTTGCTCAGTCTGAATTGAAAATAAAAATGATTTTTGAACACCATACACAGCTTCATTAAATTTTTGATATTTCGGACCAAAACTAATCCGCTTTTCATAAACCAAAGGCTCCAAAATACTATGTACTCCCTTCCCAAATCCTCCTCCTACATGAACTGCATCTGCATAATGATATAAAAATTTCAATAATCCGATTCTATCAACAATAAGCTGATCTGCCTCAATGTTTTGATCCTGATGACATTCACTATAGAGTATAGGCTGAGAACACTTGGCGAGCAATTCTTGTAAATGGGCTGCACTGAGATCATGCGGAAAAAAAACAGTCTTCCATGATCCTTGGAGAGAATCATGCTTCATGGCAGACAATACCAAGTCTTCATCTCCCGGCCAACTGCTTCCCACAATAAGCAGTTTCTTACCGACTCGAAATCGCTCAAGAATTGCATCCCTTTTAGCTTGTTTTTTTACCTCCAAAACCCTGTCCACACGGGGATCTCCAAGGATCCTGACATTGCTAAAATGCTGGCTTTGTAAAAATTCCAAACTGTCCTCATTCTGAACAAAAATTTGCTCACATTTTTTTAAAACTCCATGAAATGTACCCGCTAATCTCGACCGCAAATAAGAACTTTGATGAATATGCGTCGCAAAAAATAAAATAGGAATTTTCCTCTTTTGCAATTCTTCCAAACAATTATACCAAAATTCGTATTTGACAAACAAAGCCAATTTTGGCTGTACTGCATCCAAAAAAAATTGAACTTCTTCTCTAAGGTCAGATGGAAAATAGCACAGCAAATCTGCATGATCTTCTTGTTTGCATTGATCATATCCGCTTGGTGAAAAAAAACTTAAACAAAAAATTTCTTCAGGATATTCTTTTTTCAACTGTTCCCAAACAGGCCGACCCTGTTCATACTCTCCCAACGATGCGCAATGCATCCAAATGGTTTTTTTACCCTTATGCTTTTGAGCAAATTGGCTGAGCTGATTCTTCAACTCTTTTCTGCCCTCTGTCCATTTTTTTGCATCAGGTCTAAACCGGGCTGCAAATCGGATCAAAGCAAAATAAAACGGAATAAAAATCCGATACAAATACAACATCAATAATCTACTTGATCAGCCCTCTCAATAAAAAACGGCAGATACCATCCTACTTTTACATTCCACAACATATCCAATCTTTTGACACCAAAATCTGTAGTATTCGTGTCATAATTCCATGTTCTTCTGGAGCCGGTAAATCCAATCACAGGCTCAAGTCCAAAATAAAAATTAATCCTACCGTTATAACTCAAATATTCATAGCCAAGAAAAGGAACAATACTGTATCCATTACACATTCTGTCCAATCCCTTGAGCACATCAGTAGTAAATTGTCGCAGGGCCTTAGCCTCATCTTGCATTCTGATTTTATGTTGCAAAAATCCTACACCCAACTGCCATTTGATTCCGTGGCGAAAAGTAGCTCTTTCAGGAAATGGAAAAATCCCTCCCGTGTACAATTGTGCATTGAAGCCTCTTTCTCTCAAACGCATCTCAGCCAAAAAACGATCCTCACCAATCAACAACCCATCTGTCGCCGTTCTAAACGGAGCCATGACATCCTCCTTGACCGTCCTTCCATAAAAATAACTGAATTTTGCACCGAACTGAAAATGATTTTTAATTGGCTGATAACTCAGTCCTCCACCAATCCCAAAATGCCCACTATACCTCTTTGCCATGTCCCCACTCACCTGCCCCACCAGATTGTGGATATCAAGCATTATCGCAGGCCTGGGAGCGGTCTGAGCCACTGTCGATTGATGGGCAAAAACGCACAATAAAAACAAGCTAAAATAAATCTTTATATGATTCATAGATCCAATATTGATGAATAGGTTCAGGCTGTGCCCCCACATTCTGTGGGGTCGGGCTATACGTTCCAAGTCCTCACTCACTAACGTTCGCTCCGGTCTTTCCACTTCTATCCCTCACAGAGACACAGTACTTACTGAACTAAACGATTACAAATATAATTTGCTTCCATTCACCAAAGGGAGATTTTGGTAAAATGTTCATCAAAAATCAAATCTAAATTCCAATTAATCGTCCACCTCACTCAAAGAAAGAGCATATTGCAAGCCTTTTTATCCTAAGCTCCTAAAATAATGGAGGTAAAATAAAAACTAATTTATTTATATACAATGATTCCACATTCGTAAGCATCAGACTCTAGTGCTTATGAATATTTAAAATTTTACATTTAATAGAATCTCCAAATTTTTCTTGTAATAATGGTAACAATTGTTCATCTCGCAACACAATAGAACAGAATGCAGATTTGTATTTCATATGTCCACAGTGGGGAGTATTTCAACGCCATTGAAGCATATAGTAGATTTGATGGGAAAAATCCGCTACAATCAGCATAGCTCCTGTACCCAAAACAGTATAACTGTACCGATAGCTCATCTTAAGTCCGGTATTTATTTTATATTTATTGCCGGAAAGCAAACCCTCAAAATCATTAAATCCAATGAATAAAGCATTTTGTACTCTGGTTTTTACTTTGTTAGTATTCCATTGTTCCGGAGTTTATGCTCAATGGATTGGAGCTAAGACTTATAAGGAGTTCCCTAATTATACATTCTATGATATCAAACCATATAAAGATGGTGTTTTAATGTATAGATTAGGCTTTACACTTGACTCAATATTTGCAGAATTGTATGATGCCAATTTTAATCCTGTTTTCCATGTAAAACCTACTCCGAAAAACCAAACACTGCCGGGAGTTTCTCGCAATCCTTTGTATGAATTTATTAGCATTGGTATAGATGATCCTAATCCTCAAATTATGTCTGTAATTGAACAAAGGGACAAGAACCTACAGCTCATCAAAAGATTTCCTGTAGAACAGACCACCAGTGATATTCTTTGTCAAAGGATTATTGATGATAGTACCGGATATATAGTGGTAGGAAATATTGTTCATACGAACAATAAAAATGAATCTAAACAGTATATAGCAAAATTGAGTTATGACGGCCAACAATTGTGGAGAAAGGAATTCAAGCTCGATAGCAGTCCATCGTATTTTGCACGAATACCATTTATTTGTCAGGTAGCACCGGATGAATTTGTATATACCAGTGCTGTTTTAACCAGAACAGTGCCCAATGATATAACAACTTCTCAAAGCATACCCATCCTCATTAGATTCAAATCTGACGGGACGATTCTGTTTCAGGGAACCAAGTTTGAATTTGTAAAATACACTTACAACTACAATGTGGATACTTTGGGTGCAGCTAGTTACAACACAATTCATCATCTCAATGCTGCTTTGCCTGACAAGGGATTTGCAGTATTGACTCAATTGGACAGTTTGGTAGTAATCGGTGATACCACATGGTCTAGTAAGCATTTTGCCCTTATGGGTTACGACAGCTTGAACAGGCATCGATGGACCAACTTTTTCATCTATATAAGAGATGCCAGCCGTCCATACAAGATGATTCAGTGTAAAAACAAAGATATTGTCTTGCTTGACGGAATAAAAGATCCGCTGCAGACAGAATGTACTTTTGGTCACCGGCTGTCTCGATTCTCTCCTCAGGGAGAACTCAAGTGGTCCAAGGTTTATAATTATTTGGTCGATACTCTCCAAGATGGAACCATCTCCTACAATAGAATGTATGTCAATGCCTTTGAGGAACTCCCGGACGAGAGACTGATCGTTGGTGGAGGTTATATCTATTCCTTTACAGCAGATTCATTTGGTTTTGAGCCTACTATTTTGATCACAGATCAAAATGGATGTTTGACAGCCTCACAATGTGATAGCTCCATTACCATCAACATCCAACAGATCAACAGTGTGGAAGATTCACCCAAAACTTTTCATTCCATTAGGATCGGAACTATAGCAATAAGTCCGCTTCCAGTCTATGGAGATCTTACACTCCATATTTACGACAAACAAACCGAAGAAAATGTACAGTATAAAATTTACAATACTCAGGGTCAGCTTGTACTCAACTCCACGCTGTCCTTGACAGAAGGAGATAGCAAAATCCAATTGCCCAATCTACCTCCTGGGAACTATTCCTTGTCCTTGGTATTAAAGGATGGAAAACAGTATTCTTCTATGTTCATAAAAATGTAAGGATAATGAATGTAGTTGTTGCGTTTTTTCAATTGTTAGATTTTGATATCTTGTTTAGTTTCAAACCCAATGAATAAATCATTTTGTAGTCTGGTTTTTACTTTTTTAGTATTCCATTGTTCCTGCATATATGCTCAATGGATTGGAGCGAAAACTTATAAACAATTTCCCAATTTTTCCTTTATCGATTTTAAATATTATGAAGATGCTTTTCTAATGTACAGAGACGGAATTTTCGCCGATACTGTAAAATATGGGGAGTTGTACGATGCAGATTTCAATCCTATCTCTCAAACGCAAGCTGTTTCCAAAAACCAACCTTTTACTTGTTTTTCTCGTAACCCTTTGTTCCCATTCATTAGCCTTGGTGTTGAAGGCCCAAGTCCAAATTATTTCTCCATCATTGAGCAAAGGGACAAAAACCTACAGCTCATCAAGAGATTCCCTGTAGAACAAACAATCAATAATATTTTCTGCTCTAGAATCTTAGATGACGGTTCGGGATATGTACTCGCAGGCTCTTCTTTTGTACCCAATGGAATTATCAACCAGAAACATTATTTTACAAAATTGAATTATGACGGTGAACAACTATGGCGGAGGGAGATCAAGCTGGACAGTAGTCCATATTATCACCCTACCACACCTTTTTTATCTCAGGTTGCGCCGGATGAATTTGTATATACTGTTTCAGTTACTACTAGAAAAGTTCCCAACGATATAACAACTTCTCAAAGCATACCCATTCTCATTAGATTCAAATCTGACGGGACGATACTGTTTCAGGGGACCAAGTTTGAATTTGTAAAATACACTTACAACTACAATGTGGATACTTTGGAAGCAGCAGATTTAAACACAGTTCATCATCTCAATGCTGCCTTGCCTGACAAGGGATTTGCAGTATTGACTCAATTGGACAGTTTGGTAGCAATCAACGACACCACATGGTCTGGCAGCCATTTTGCACTTATGGGTTACAACAGCTTGAACAGGCATCGATGGACCAACTTTTTCATCTATAGAAGAGACGTCATCAGTCCATACAAGATGATTCAGTGTAAAAACAAAGATATTGTCTTGCTTGACGGAATAAAAGATCCGCTGCAGACAGAATGTACTTTTGGTCATAGACTGTCTCGATTCTCTCCTCAGGGAGAACTCAATTGGTCCAAGGTTTATAATTATTTGGTCGATACTCTCCAAGATGGAACCATCTCGTACAATAGAATGTATGTCAATGCCTTTGAGGAACTCCCGGACGAGAGACTGATCGTTGGTGGAGGTTATAGTTATTCCTTTACGGCAGATTCTTTTGGTTTTGAGCCTACTATTTTGATTACGGATCAAAACGGATGTTTGACAACCTCACAATGTGATAGCTCCATTACCATCAACATCCAGCAGATCAACAGAGTGGAAGATTCACCCAAAACTTTTCATTCCATTAGGATCGGAACTATAGCAATAAGTCCGCTTCCAGTCTATGGAGATCTTACACTCCATATTTACGACAAACAAACCGAAGAAAATGTACAGTATAAAATTTACAATACTCAGGGTCAGCTTGTACTCAGCTCCAAGCTGTCCTTGACAGAAGGAGATAGCAAAATCCAATTGCCCAATCTACCTCCTGGGAACTATTCCTTGTCCTTGGTATTAAAGGATGGAAAACAGTATTCTTCTATGTTCATAAAAATGTAAGGATAATGAATGTAGTAAAGAAAATTAATTGAAAAAACTTGCTGCATTTTTCATTTTTTAGGTAGAATTAAGGTCGGTTGGATTAGTTTAAGCGTTAGATTGTTAAAAAAATAATATAACATTTTTCTATGCGAATTATACCCGATAATAATTATTGACAGTTTGAGATTCATTCTTCACCTTTGTAGTATAAAAGAAAAAGTTACACTTAGAATATAAGGATTTTAATTGTTCATTTATTTCATTTGCACCATAGTAGAAAATCTAACTCACCATGAACTCAACACTAATATAAATGCAAATCATTTGTTCATTTTAATATTTAAAATTATGAAAACTATCACAACAGTATTTATTTTCTGGACATGTATTATTTTATTTTCATTAATCTCGTGCAAAAAGGAACTTCCTGACCAACATTTTACCATTCCAAAAATAACATTCGAAGAAGGAAAAAATTATATTCAATCTGCGTTAGTTGCATCCAATATCAACTTTACAACTCTAAGCAACAGAACTGGCGAGGAAACTATGGACAGTAATAAATTGATTGAGCTGGATTGGTCAAAATGTACTATTTTCTTTGATCAAATCACAAATCGCAGCGTTATGGAAATTCCAATAATCAAATCCAATCTAAGTAATATAATTGTAAACAGAGGGGTTGTAGCCATTGACTCTCAACAATTAAACCAGTATGCTATAAATAAAAATTTTAGATTGATCTTGACCAAAGATAGTGCAGGAATATATGAACTTGTAGTTATGAAATTCGTAGGCGCTTATT
>DEQQ01000021.1 GCA_002360455.1 Saprospiraceae bacterium UBA3362 | reverse complement strand
CTGCTGCATTTGAGCCGGATTTACTTTTATATCAAGTCCACCATAATCATCTGAAATAATATGGATAAAAACTTCCTGCTGATCAACAGGCAGATCAAGCTTCACGATACCGAACTCATTAGAATAATAAGTTCTCTTGGATAGCCCCACGTAGACTTGAGCACCGGCTACAGGCTCATCGGTTCCATCTTCCAACAATTTGAACTCAAATTGCTGTGCACTCAATGGGATAAAGCCAAACCCCAATAGAATGACCAAAAATCTTGATAAATACATTGCTTCTTCTTTCAGGGCTCAATATTAGCTATTTTTCTTCAAACCTCACCGCACTTCCGGATTAAAGAATTGTAAAATATCAGTTTCAGCTCCAATTCAGTTCACAAACTCAAATTTACCTCTGCCACCGTTACTAAAATCATACAAAATAAGCTAAAATAAGAAGAATTAGGATATGCAGAGATAGTTCATTTTGCTGGTCCGCAGTCCTGCTTTACGCACATTTTATGTGCTCCAATCAGGTATAGGATTGCAGCCGACATCCTCTCTGTTCCTCAAATAGCAACTGACAGATGCAAGTTACACTTTGAGGAACAGGTCTTGCAAAGTCAGCATTTAACAAAATAGAAAATACACATACCGTAAAATAAAAAATGGTAAAATCTTAACAGAATAAACTTTCACAATACAATAGATGAATTATATTTGTCTTAACCAACTAAAAACAGACCCATTGCTTATGAAGACAAAATCCTTTTCCAATGCTTTTACACCAAAAAGGCTATGACTACTAGTCTTATAAATATCTGGGATAATTGCCGCGATCGTAAATGTGCTAGAAGGAATGGGTTTATAAGTAATTATCGAAGAAACATTTAAAGTTCAATAAATGGTAGAAACCATAAAAGTAAAAGAATTTTTAAGGACTGGAAATTTTGGAGAGTTAAGGGAAATTTATTTTGGAATGAAGAGGGAAAATTTATTTGAATTACTAGGTCAAACCAAATGGATGCATTTTACATATAGTAAATCCAAATTGCCCTCTATCTACAAATATGACAAAGTCGAATTTTATTTTGAAGAGGATGAAAACGGTAGATTATATGGAATACAAATTCTTCCAACAACTCATAGAGCTGAGTTGGTTGATCTAAAAATTGATTATAATTTTATAGAACCAGATCTAGAATTTCAATCTACGCTTAAATTTTTAGACCAAGAGTCAATAAAATACGAATTGGTTAATTCTGAACTTGATTATGATGGAATGCCAAGAATAGAAACCGAAGGAAAAGTTCAACTCATTTTTACACAAGATGATAACGAAATTAATTCTATACAAAAAGTAAGCAAATTTGTAGAGTTAAATTCGACTCAGCTAAAAATGAAACAAATAAATTTTTCCATTCCGGATGCTGAATACCAGAAATTAAAAGAACAAGCCATCAACACTCGCAAATCAATTCAAAACATTTGCAAAGAGATAATTTTAGATAAATTGAATAAAAATTAAAAACTGCATCGAACAATGTGTATGATGTTAATTGTCTATTAAAACTAACAAGACTATATACACAAGAGTCATGAGTAATTGAAACTAAACATGAAATCAATTTTAATATCAATAATACTTCTTGTATCAAAGTTAGACACCTATTCTCAAAAAAGATGGATAATTTGGAGTCATCATGAGCAAAATATAGACTTAATTAATGGAGTTTCTTTGGGAATTGGAAGCTATATTTCAAAAAAATCAGATGTAAATGGAATTAAATTGGACATACCTGGTATAGGAATATTTGTTCCTATGGGTCTTGGAGAAGATCCATTTAGGCCACCTGATATCATAAGCGACAGTATAATTATTAAAAAACATCTTGATCGTATCGAAATAATGAAATTAGATGGACTAAATAAAACTAACGGTATATTTATATCTTTAACTGGTGACAAAGAAGATTTAGTAAACGGGATAGTAATAAACCCAGTAGGTGGCTCAGTAGAGATTTCTAATGGCATTAATTTAACTGGAATTATTGGATTAGTCACTTTAGGAAATGGTCTTTCACTTTCAGCATTCATGTTAAGTGCAGGAACAATAAATGGACTTTCAATTGCTTCATTGTTTAATTCAGCAGTGATGCTAAATGGCCTTCAAATTGGACTTTATAATCGCTCAAGTAAAACTAAAGGATTTCAAATTGGCTTATGGAATAAAAATGAAAAACGTTCTTTACCTATATTTAATTGGAACTGGAATTAATAGGAACATCTACCCATAACAAAAGAGGAATTTCATATCGCTCAAGAATAATTTATTACTCTTGGCTTATGGTTAAAAAAAAATATTATATTTGGGCTCCGTCGAGAGCAGCACGGCGAACATCTCCGGCGGTTCCTATTCATTATATAAGAAGAAAACAGAATAAAGAATTGAGATTTTACGAACTGAGTCATATAGGAGAATTCCACGTCAATTACAACGAAGACTTTTTAGTTTCCGAAGAAGCCGGAAAACATAGGCAGTTAATTGCAGTAATGGATGGCTGTTCAAGTGGAACGGATTCTCATTTCGCTTCAACTTTAATTGGGAAACTACTTAGGAAAATTGCAAAACAAGAATCATATGAAGAATTTGCAAAAAAAGACACAAAAGACATTAACATTCAATTAGAACAAGTTTCTCTGAAACTCTTCGAAGAATTGTCAAATATTAATCGGCAACTTGACTTAAGATCCGACGAAATTCTTTCGACACTGATATTGGGAATAATTGATATCAAAACGTCAATTGCCGAGATTGTTATAATCGGAGATGGCTTAATCCATGTGAACGGTAAAAACATAGAGTATGAGAATGATAATAAGCCGGATTACATAGGCTATCATCTAAACTTGGATAAACATCTTTGGTATCAAACTCGAACTAAAAAATTAACTGTAAACAAAATAGAAGACTTGACAATTTCTACCGATGGTATTCACACTTTTAAAAACTTCGATGGAAAATCCTATGACGATATAGACCAATTAGAAATCATGTCAAAATTCTTTGAAGACAAGAGCGAACTTGAAAATTCTAATAAATTAAAGAAAACACTTATCGAAATAAAGAATCAATATGGATTGATGCCCAGCGATGACTTAACTATGATAAGAATTGTAAATGAATAAGTTGAACAGCTATTAACAATGAGTATGATTTCACTGTCAGAGGTTGTTGACAGCACAACAATTACATACCGATCAAAAACCCTATCAAAGTAGGCACAAAGAAACTATATAAAAATGCAGAAAGCAGTAGGCGTATTGAAAAATAACTGTAAAATGAAATATAATTAAATTTGATTTAGGTGAATAACAAAGCAAAGAAAATAATAGCAGCCGGAATTGGCTTAGTCTTTCTATCATCTCTGACAATGGAATGTTATCTAGTAGATGGAGACCCTTCGCTATGGTCACGAGGAGTAATTGCACTGCTTTTAGGCTGGCTAAATTTCAATAAAATTGGATTGATTTGGCTTGCTAATCCATTATTTATTTTTAGTTATTTTATTTTCTTATCAACTAAAAAAAGTAAGTTAGCACTAGCGTTTAGTTCAGTTGCTTCAATTTTAGCGCTTTCATTTACGCAGATTGAAAGCATAATAAAAAACGAGGGTGGATATAATGGTCAAATAACAGAATATCTATTAGGATATTGGTTATGGGTCGGCTCAATACTATTATTGCTTGTAAGCCTGATACTGAATGAAATTCTGCAGTATAATAAACCAACCGCAAAAGCAGCTCAATAATATTTGAGTATTATTATCTTTGCAAGATTATATATTTTAGCAAGTATTGTTCAAATATGAAGAATATTGACTAAATTTAGAAATAGTAAGCTAAAATGTTGCCTATGTTTAAAAAATTATTTTATAATTGCATCATAATAGTAAGCTCAAGCCAAGAAAATTGAATGAAAAACAATAATTCTATTCGATTGCTTGCTATTGAGTTGAACTTAAACCTTTAGTCTGTTAGTCATTGCCGAATTTGACTTAAGACAAAGCAATTCTATATCTACATTTGATCATATAAAATTTTTACAAATGAAAAATTCAGTTCCATTTCTTTTTATTTTACTCTTAAGCCTTTTGATCCAATCATGTGCCAGTGTAAGCCAGTATCAAACAGCCAAACCTGCCGGAGAAGGAAACACAATTCATAGAATCAGCATAAACGGCAATATCAAAGACGATGGCGGCACCCCACCATACATTGTCGAATACGGGATTAACTATGGTGTAAGCAATAAATTAGATTTTATTGGCAAGATAAATATATGGGGGAGTTTGTCCTTCGGCGCAAAATATACTGTATTGGGATCTCAACTGTCTAAATCGGCTCTTGCGGTTGGGCCTACTATGAACATTTTTGGAAGAATTATCAATTTAACTTTGCCTGTCCATTTTACAATTGAGCCAAGTGATTTATTTTCCTTCACAGTAACTCCTAGCTACACCACTCCCGGGCTCTATAAAGTAAAATTTGATGCAGATCCATATTATAAAAATATCAACACCGGTTATTGGGGACTAAGTCCCTATATAGAAGCCAGCCGTCGAGTGAAATTTATTTTTGGCGTTAATCTTTCCTTTACTAAAGAAGCGTTATACACCGATTACGGTTTCGGGGTCAGAATTCCCGGTTTAACTTCTATCTTTAACAATGAATCTAAGTAATTTCCTGTTCTAGTTTTTTTCAAGCTAAAGGGACTTACAGTAGCACCAAGCTACACCTGTACCGATTTAAAAATATTAAAATTCACAATAGAACCAAATCACAAAATTTTTTAATGACAGTTACTTAGGATTATTCCCATACACAAAAGCCGGCAGTTGAGTGAAATTCATTTTTAACTTCAATCTAACTTTTACAAAAGAATAGATTTTTACAGACAATAGACTTGAAATTAGAATTTACAATTTTAATTCTGCTATAAACAAAAAAAGTAAAATAAAGTAAGCCCAACTGCCTCTTGCTTCCAAGCCAAATAGAACTGCAGTGGTTTTGAACTCTCAATATTTTATTCAAAAAAAAAAAAAAAAAAAAAAAAAAAAAAAAAAAAAAAAAAAAAAAAAAAAAAAAACAAATTAAAAAAAAATTATATCAAATTATTTTTATTTACATATA
>DEQQ01000054.1 GCA_002360455.1 Saprospiraceae bacterium UBA3362 | reverse complement strand
TTAAAGCTCTCCACTTTCTTACAAAATTGGTATCTCCTAAATATTCTATTCTCTCAAGGCCATTTCGAGTAGAAAAAATGTCTCCATATCCATTTCGATCTACATCTGCTATCGCTAAATTTCCTGCAAAGGGTCCTCCAAGATAAGTAAATTTAGCTTGTAAATTTCCGGTTTTGCCATCAACAATCAGAATATCCGCACTTCCTTTTTGATCTACTCCGAATTTAAAATAAGAGGATCCTACAACCTCCACATCACCATCATTATCCATATCTCCAACAAAGGGCGTATTGGTTTCGAACCATTTTACAGAAGCATCAGTTTTCCACTTCGTTTTTATACTCGAAAATGAATTCTTCAATTGTTTAGGACATGATTCATCGCATGGATCGTAATAAAAATCATTGACTACTTTACAACAATCGGGATCGTATCCATCAATCAGACCATCACCATCATCGTCAATTTGATTATCGCAAATTTCATTACAACCTACAAGGTAATTATAAAGAGCTGATCTGATAAGACAATTTCCATTTTCGATTGTAAAGTAAATTTTATGTGGTCCAAGTTTGTTGTTTTGCCAATTGAATAAATCTCCGGTAAAATTTAAAATTCCATCTATATACCATTTTGTAATATGACCTACAACATTGGATTGCACCTGTAGAGGAACTATAGAGTTTAAAGGAATACAAACTGTATCTCGTAAAGTATGTGAAAAAGGAATCGGACAAAATACCTCAATACATACAGAATCAGAAAAGATGCATTTTGGATCTGTTCCGATAGCAATTAATTTAATTACATGTTTACCGGCAGAAGTAAACTGAAGAGAAAAAAATGCATTGTTACTGACTAATGATCCATTGTCATACCATGACCATATCGTGACACCTGTGCTGCTGTTTGTTCTAATATTGAAGGGGCTTCCAATAGCTGCAGTAAGGCTGTCGGTAACGATATTTAAGGTTAGAGGATTTGGACATGGATCTTCACAAGAGTTACAATTGAGTAAACTTTTTCGCATCTGAGACAAAGCCACTTTCATTCGATTTTTTTGACCCTGTGTAAACATTACTTTACAATAATTGCTTCCGTAGTCCATAAAATTGGATACCATGTCTGGCAAATCTTGGCTCAAACCCGACCGCGTATCTGTAGTACAAGTATTCACTATCGAATTACAAATAACAGCTGCTGTGGATGCATCAGGAGGAGTATCACAAACCTTATCACCATCCACAAGACAGTCATCATTTTTACAACCACCCTCGAATGTGTGGAGAAGTCCAAGATAATGTCCAATTTCATGAATGAGCGTAGATGTATTTTCCGACGCAGACCCCGTCAGTGCAGCTTCTACTACAAGCCCATCTACAGCACTACCATGCAAAGAAGGGCCATTGGCATAACCCTGTACTCCGGAGCCATATATCGCAGATATTATTTCATTGACTACATAAATATTGATATAACAATGAGCATCCCAATGAATGAGCCCTTTGAGCAAAGCATCTTCAGATTCTGCGGTGAGGTTGGTCAGTGCAGAATTTGTCCTGGTAATTCCAGAGCTTGGATTCCCGTTAGGATCTTGTTTAGCCAGACAAAATTGGATCTCACAATTGACGCCATTTGAATTATAATACGGTCCTTGATTTGAAAAACCTTGATTAAGAAATTGAATAGCCTGAATCACTTTTGCATCAGAAATGTTTCCGGTGTTTTGATCATGGATTATATGAACCACAACAGGCAAAATATCGACTGCGCGTCTTGTGATCTTGGAAACTGTAGTCTTTTGCCAGAAAGTTTCAAATTCTGTTTGTTTAAGAATTGATTCATTGGTTTCATATTGCTTATTGATTTGCCTTGACAGACAGTCTGTTTGTGCAAAGAGGGTTCCAAAAAGAAATGGAATAACCAATACAGTTCTGTAGATAGAAATATGCATCAATTCCAAAATTTTGGATAAATATAAATGTTTTTAGATAAAAATCGAATTTTTTTATTCATTTTTTTAAAATTCACCAGATTCAAATTTTCCTTTAAAAGTAAGAAAAGATCTAAAATTGTATCCCAAAATGAGTCCACTAAGGACTTGTCGGGTTGCTTTTTATCTTGATTTTAAAAAACCAATTCTGAGTGTAACAAAAGTCACAGTCTGGAACGATATAAAGGGATACTTTTGGACATTGAATGAAACAGTAGAATTCAGTAATTTAATTTAAAAAAACTTTCATTTTTCACCGCATGAAAAAAATGAGCTTATTCTTCAGTATTGTTTATTCGGCTTTACTTTTTTCTCAAACTGAGAATTTTGAGATTCAATTGGAGCCTGTACAGAGCAAGTCAATTGGAGGAATTCAATCCTTTGCTTTTGGACAACATCATGGATTGTGGCTCATTGTGGGAGGTAGATTGGATGGACTGCATAGAAGACAACCTTGGGCGGCATTTGATATTCAGGGGAATAATAATCAATTGATTGTATTAAATCCTGAAACAGGAGAAAGCTGGTCAGCAAAATTAAATGGATTATCGCCTGCTTTGCAAGAGCAATTGAGCTCAACAAACATGCAGTTTTATCAGGAGGGAACTACTTTATACTGCATAGGTGGTTATGGTTACAGCCCAACAATAGGAGACCACACCACATTTTCCTCATTGACTGCGATAGACGTACCCGGAGTAATTCATGCTATTCAATCCAATCAATCTTTTGCTGGCTTGATTCGACAAGTCCGAGATTCAAAATTTCAAGTAACCGGCGGTAAGTTAAAAAAGATAAAAGGAAAATATTATTTACTCGGTGGCCAAAAATTTATTGGTATGTATAATCCAATGGGGCCAACACATGGTCCAGGATTTATACAAGAGTATACCAATGCAATCAGAGTATTTGAATTACAAGACGATGGTTCTCAAGTGAAGATTACACATATCAAAGAGCATATTGATACTGAGAATTTGCACCGAAGAGATTATAATGCAGAAGCTCAGATCTTACCCAATGGTGAAGAAGGAATTACTATGTTCTCAGGTGTATTTCAACATACTGTGGACCTGCCCTTTTTAAATGCGGTAACAGTTCAAGAAAATTCTTTTAAGGTTGAACCCAATTTCAGACAATACTACAATCATTAT
>DEQQ01000047.1 GCA_002360455.1 Saprospiraceae bacterium UBA3362 | reverse complement strand
ATTGATAAATTTCACCCAATCCTGTACTTATAGGCCCCAATTCAGGATTGCCTATTTCTTTAGGAATGTAAGCCCTTGCTTGGATTAATTTCTCCGCAATTTGTTGTCTAGCCCAATAAAGATCTACATGATCATGAAATACAACTGTGACTAGAGATAGGCCAAATCTTGAGAAGCTTCTGATTTCTTTTATGCCTGAAATGTTATTGCAATTTTGTTCTATAGGAAATGTAACCAATCTTTCTATATCCAATGCACCATAGGATGGAGCCTGAGTGATGATTTGGACTTGATTGTCAGTAATGTCCGGAACAGCATCTATAGGGAGTTTTGATGTTTCGTATAAGCCATAACTTACCAGCCCTATAATGAAAAGGACAATAATGAGTTTATTCGAAATTGAAAATTCTATTATTTTGTTTAACATATTTGATTATACTAAATATTCTCAGATATTAAATTCTATAAAAAAATTAGACCCTTAGTTAAAATTCATTTATAGGATTACTAAAATTTCCTTTATATCTGAGGATTGAAATGAAGTAAAAAAATGAAAAAATCCAAAGCTACTTATTGCAGATAAGAGGTAAATTAAAAACTAATATTGTATAAATTCAAAGTCAATAACTTGTTTAATTAGGATGATATGAATCCCCTATTAAAGCGACGTTTCGAAAGAATCTATCTGTCTTTTAGCCAACTTGAATCTGTAAAAAATTGAAATATTGTGAAAGTTCAACCATTGCATTGAGCTAAAAATCTCAAGCTAAAATTTTTCCGATTCCTGTAGTTTTCAATTCCCATTTGAATAAATGGAAAATGAAAATCATATCCCTATCCGCTAAAAAAGGTTTTAATTTTCTTGCAGCTACTTAGATGGAATTAAAAAAATTCTAAATTTATTAGCAATGGTCTATTGCGGTTTAGGCCTGCCGTGGCGGCTGCCATATAGAATTTAGATAGGTATTGGAAATTACAAAAGAGCTTAGCACATATTGGCTTTGATTTTGCTCCGGTATTTTTGGATTGAAAAACTCCCCAAGCTGTGTTGTAGTGTTCACATACAAAGTAAAATTGAAGCTTGATTCTATTTGTTTGAATGGGAGTTTCATGTCTTCATTATAATCATCATCAAAAGGGTTTTCGTTAAAATAATGCAATACCAAAAACTCTTTGAGAGTAAGATCCTGATCTTCTGCCAGATGTTTGTTATAATGTTGAATTAATTGAGGAATTTTGAATAGTTGAACCAACGGAGTGGCTCCCATTAAGTAGATTGACATTAATAATATTGCCTTACAGCTATTCATACAGTAAAGGTACTACAATGCCATGAATTTTACCAAATAAAAAAAATGCACTTAGTTATTCAATCTGATCATTTCCTAAAATAAGATGAAAAGCTCGGGTATAAAATACCATTCCCCATTAAGCTAAAGCACTGTAATCGAGCTTGTTTTCAAGTTGTTCTGAAAACTCTTTTATGTGGACAAAGGTAAAATCTAATAAAGCTAATTTCTAAGCGTGAGGAGGCTGGAAGGTTCCGGCTTTGCCGGAAGTAGCCGGAACGGAACGTGACGGATACCGAGTGAATACGAGCCTGTAAGACTCCGACCCGCAAGGGGCACGCCCAAAACATTAACAAGGCATTGTCCAAAATTAGGGCTCTGAATAGTTTATTCCTTGTTCATTAGTCCTACTTTTGTGAGGTGATTTGAATTTTATATTATATGGTAAAATTTTATATTTATATTGTTTTTATTTACATAGGATTAGTATTAGTTTCTTGCAAGCAAGAGCCTAAAAAAGCGATGAGCAATACTGAGAAAATGGCTGCTGTGGCAGATGATTTTAATTCGCAGTTTGCGGCAGGAATGGAAGCCATTACCAAATTTAGAGGGGTTGAGAAAACAGACTCGATCAAGGCCAAACAGGCATTGGATGCGGCGGTGTATCATTTTGAGAAAGCCAATTTGATGGACAGCATGAATCTTGACTTGGTTTTTTTATTGGGAAATTCGTATTATCTTTCTAAAAGTTATTATCGCGCCATGAGTACTTATGAACGGATCAAACGAGTTTGGCCCAATGAAGAGAAGGTAAATAAAAATTTGCGCTTGAGTTATCGGGAGGTGGCTAGAGCAGAGCTTTATAATGAAAACAATCCGTTGAGCTGCAGAAATTATGTAGAAAAGTCATTGAAAATGGATCCGACGGATGTGCAGAGTGTAGAAATTTTGGGTGTTTCTTTGGCCAGATTGAGCAATTGGGATACCGCTGTAATTGAACTAAAGAGAGCTATTCAAATGAATCCGAAAAGTGCAACTGCTCTTACGAATCTATCCATCGTTATGAGCAAGCAAGAGAAATGGGAAGAATCTAAAAAGTACATAGAGATGGCCAAGGCAATAGATCCAAGAATGGAAAATCCGATGCTGACCGAAAAGAAATAATTAAATTAAGAATTGATTAATTTTGCAGAAGTTTAAAAAGAAAATATGGGACGTATATTTGAAGTAAGAAAACATAAAATGTTTGCTCGATATGCTAAGATGAGTAAACAGTTTGCGAGAATTTCTAAAGAGGTCTTCATGGCTGTAAAAGCTTCCGGACCCAATCCTGACAGCAATCCGAGATTGAGAGCTGCAATGCAGAATGCTCGTACGGTGAATATGCCAAAGGACAGATTGGAAGCTGCTATCAAAAAAGCAAGCTCAAAAGATGAAAAAGATCTTGAGATCATCACTTATGAGGGCTATGGGCCTCATGGCATTGCAGTCCTTGTAGAAACTGCTACAGACAATCCTACAAGAACTGTTGCTAACGTGAGATCCTATTTTAACAAATACAATGGCAGCCTTGGAGTTTCCGGCTCTGTATCTTTCATGTTCGAGCACAAATGTCATTTTAGAATAAAGGCTAAAACGGATACCGATATTGAGATGCTTGAGCTTGATTTGATTGATGCCGGATGTGAGGAATTGAATGCAGACCAAGGAGAAATTACGGTGTATGGAAGTTTTGATTCGTTTGGAAAATTGCAATCTTATTTTGAATCCAATGAATACGAAATTCTTGAATCCGGATTTGATCGTGTTCCGACAGTTACCAAAAAACTAAGCCCTGAACAGGAAGAAGAGGTAAACAAATTATTGGATAAAATTGAGGAAGATGAAGATGTGCAGAATGTGTACAGTACTATGGAATAAGCAAGCTTGTAATTAAATTCATGATAGAACAAATAACAAGATTTCTTTCGGTGAGCAAGAACCAAATTTTAGTTCTAGCCATCTTATCTTGTTTATTGTATGGCAATACGCTGATGCATGATTTTACCTTAGATGATGCCATTGTGATTTCTGACAATGAATTTGTGCAACAGGGTGTAAAAGGAATTGGAAACATTTGGAGCAAGGATTCTTTTAGGGGATTTTTTAAAAGAGAAGGTAAGGATAAATTGGTTGCGGGTGGACGATACAGACCCATGACTCTTTTTGCTTTTGCGCTTGTAGTAGAGTTGTTCGGGAAAGATCCCTTTATTTTTCATCTATTTGCTGTGATATGTTATTCATTGCTGGTGTTGACATTTTATTTTTTTCTTAGAAATTTATTGCTTGAGATAGATCAAAGTCGAGAGCAATGGATGGCTTTTTTGTCTGCACTGATTTTTGCTGTGCATCCTTTGCATACTGAATGTGTAGCCAATGTCAAAGGATTGGATGAGGTATTTGCCTTGGGGTTTTCTTTGTTAAGTGCAATTTTATTTTTGAAATCTATTAAATCCGGAAAACTTCTTTTTTCACTTTTGAGTGGATTGAGTTTGATGTTGGGATTATTTTCTAAGGAAAATGCAATTGCTTATTTGGGATTAATTCCGCTGGCTGCATGGATGGTGAGAAAGCAGAGGATTTCTACACTGGTTTTTCCTTCGATCGTATTATTCCTATTTAGCTTTCTTTTTTTGATTGTTCGCGGATCTATTTTAGGCTGGAATCCAACCGGAGGAATGAGTTGGGAATTGATGAACAATCCGTTTTTGAAATGGACCGGAAGTCAATATATACCTTATTCAGTGAATGAAAAACTGGGTACAGTTTTGTATTGTTTATTGAGAGATATTGGTTTGCTTGTCTTGCCACATCCTCTTACCCATGATTATTATCCAATCACTATTACTGCCAAAACCATAACTCATCCTTTGGTGATTTTGAGCTTGGTTTTACACATTGCAATGATTGGTTATGCCATCAAGAAGACCACCACAAAGCCTGTAATAAGTTGGTCTATTGCTGCTTATTTATTTCCATTGCTCATCGTTTCCAATTTGTTTTTTCCGATCGGAACTTTTATGGGAGAACGCTTTTTATTTATGTCGAGTGTAGGTTTTTCAATAGCTGTTGCTTTTGGAATAACACAGATTCAAAATCATAAACCCGTTTTAGTTACAGGACTTGTACTTGTATTGTTGCTGTTTTGCGGAAAGACGATCAGCAGGAATTTTGCATGGAAAAATGATCGTACCTTGTTTTCTACAGATATACAAAACTCAGCCAAATCTGCAAAAATTCATGTGGCCTATGCAGGGGTTTTGCTTGAAGATTTGATTCAAACCAAAGATTCTAAAGAGCTCCATATTAAGGCTGACAAAATACTTTCTTTAGCTTCTAAAGCCAAAGAATTTCATCCCACCTATAGAGACGCCTATATGATATCCGGAGATGCCAATAGTATGAAAAGAGATTTTGAAAATGCAATAAAACAATATCAACATGTTCTGTCTATGGATCCGGATTACTTGCCGGCCACTGCCAATTTGCAGATAGCTTATAGAGAATACGGAAAGCAATTGGGTAGTGAGAAAAATGATTTACAAAATGCAAATCTATATTTAAAAAAAGCTATCGAATTGGACCCAAAAGATGAAGAATCGTATTTATTATTAGGAATAAGTTCCGGTTTTGCACAACAATATAATGAGGCCATACAATACTTCAATAAGGCCATTGAAATCAACCCAAAAAACGCACAAGCCTATTTCAATTTATTCATCACTTATACCAATATGAAGAATCAAATTGAGGCAACGAAATCCTTACAAAAAGCCATTGAATTGGATCCAGAAATAAAGACAAAAAATGGCATACAATAAAATCAAATCTCTGCTTTTGTTTTTTCTTTTCTGCCTAAACCTTGTGACCAAGGCACAGAACACTGCCGAACTGTGGGTTCAGTCCAAGCTACAAACGATGACACAGAGGGAGAAAATAGCTCAACTTTTTATGGTGAGAGCTATGAGTAATCAGGATCAGTCCAATGAGGAATTAGTGCGAAAACTCATTGAGAAAGAACAGATCGGCGGACTTTGTTTTTTTCAAGGTACTGCCGAAAAACAAATTCAACTGATCAATGAATATCAAAAGCTTTCTAAAATTCCATTGCTGATCAGTATGGATGCTGAGCACGGTCCTGCAATGAGATTAAAATCTGATGCCATTGCAATGCCTAAACAAATTACATTGGGAGCTTTGCAGAACAATGAGCTTATTTATGAAATGGGAAAAGAAGTTGCAAATCAACTTCATGCTGTAGGAGTGCACATGAATTTTGCTCCCGTTGTAGATATAAACAGCAATGCAAACAATCCGGTGATCAATGAACGATCGTTTGGGTCTGATCGAAATCAGGTCACGGGCAAGGCTTTTGCATACATGAGAGGAATGCAGGATGGAGGAGTGATGACCTGTTTGAAACATTTTCCCGGACATGGCGACACTGACTTGGACTCACACTATGATCTACCACAACTGATCCACCAATTAGATCGTTTGGATAGCGTAGAATTGTATCCTTACAGAGCCTTGTTGCAACATTACCCTGATGCGGTAATGGTGGCTCACATGAATATTCCATCATTGGACAGTTTGCAAAAGATACCTTCTTCTCTCTCTAAAAAAATTGTTCATGATCTGCTCAGAGACAAACTTAATTATCAGGGGCTCATCATCACCGATGCACTGGAGATGAAGGGTGTATTAAATTATACTGTAGATGTTGAGCTTTCAGCTTTACAGGCAGGCAATGATATTGTTTTACTTAGTCAGAAAGTTGAGGCGGCTCTAGACAGAATCGAACAAGCTCTAAAGAATAAGGAATGGAACGAGGATGAGCTTAATGATAAGGTGAAAAGAGTGTTGTTGGCAAAATACAAATTCGGTTTATATGAATGGAAAGACCTGAGTTACCAACAACTGAAAAATAAATTGAACTCCGCCAATGCAAAAAAATTAAAAGCTAAAATTTATAGAGAAGCCGTTACCTTATACAAGGATCAAGAAAGTTCAATTCCTGTTAGAGAATTAAATAAAAAGTATCTTGTTGTTTCCTTGGGTGTCGAGGACAAACCATTGTTTCAAAAGCGATTTGAAAAATTTAGTAAAGCTACATTCGTTCAATTCGATCACAAACAAAGTTGGAAAGATCAATTGACAGATAAGATCAATAGTGCAGACGAGGTTTGGATTAGTATCCATAGATACAATTATATTCAGTCAAAAAATTATGGCTTACATCAAGAAACTGTTCAAGCAATTCAAGAATTGTGCGACAGTAAGAAGACACACATAGTGTTGTTTGGAAACCCTTACATTAGTTCACTTTTTCCTACTGCTTCTTCTATAATATTGTCTTATGAAGACAATCCCATGATGCAGGACATCACAGCACAAATGATATTTGGTACAGATCCTATTCAGGGATTAGTGCCTGTTTTTATAGGAATGAAGAGAAAGTCTATTCTAAGACCAAGTTTGTATCGGTTAGGATACAGTTTGCCTGAAGAACAAAACATGGATTCCAAAGTATTGGAATCTATAGATGCTGTAGTTGCAGAAATAGTAAAAGAAAAAGCAAGCCCCGGAGGACAGGTGGTTGTGGCCAGGCATGGTAAGATTATATATGAAAATTATTTTGGGTATTTAAGATATGATTCTTTGATTCCTGTGCAAGAAGAAACCCTTTATGATTTAGCTTCTTTAACCAAAATAACAGCAACAGCGCCTTCGCTTATGATTTTGAATGATCGAGGTGAATGGGATTCTAAAAAAAAAATTTCTGCAGATATTCCAAACCTAATCGGAACCAATAAGGAGCAAATAGTCTATAAAGATTTTTTACTTCACCAAGCTCGATTTATTTCTTGGATTCCTTTTTATAAAGCAAGTTTGATTTCTCCTGATACCTTTAACTTGCAAGACCCAATCTATTATCGCAAAGAATTTCAGGATTCGTTCCAGCTCAAACTTTGTGACAGTCTCTATATGAGAAATGATTTTTTGGATACCCTTTATCAAAAAATATACACAAGTAGATTGCACGATAGTGTAAAATATTTATATTCTGATTTGGGTTATTATTTTATCCCTGAACTTATTAGAAAATATACACGTCAATCCTTTACACAGTTTTTGCAATCAGAATTTTATTCGAAAATCGGACTCCATAATACATTATTCAATCCGAGAGAAAATGGAGTAGATCCTAACCGTATCGCACCTTCAGAGGATGATCGATATTGGAGATACAGAGAGATTCAGGGCTATGTTCATGACATGGGAGCCGCTATCACACATGGAGTGTCTGGCCATGCAGGACTGTTCTCGAATGCAAAAGAAGTAGCTCAGATTATGCAGACTTATTTGAATCTAGGTTATGTTGGAGGAAAAGAATTGATCAGCGGAGGAAGTATTAGAATTTTCACTTCAAGAGACCCATTACTCAAACGCCGCGCTCTTTGTTTTGACCTTCCCGAACTTGAGCCCAATGAAAATCCTTATGTTTCCGCCCTGGCAAGTCCGAAGACTTTTGGACATCAAGGATTTACAGGAACATGTACTTGGGCTGACCCTGAAAACGATTTGATCTTTGTATTCTTGTCCAATAGAACTTATCCCAATTCAAACATCAATAAATTGCACAGAAACAGATATAGAACCAAAATACAAGACATCATTTATAAAGCGAGATTAGATCAATGAATTTAGGAACTAAAATATCGCTGCGCTATTTATTTGGTAAAACCTCTGCCAATGCCATTCATTGGATAACGGGCATTACCATCTTGGGATTAACATTGGGATCTGCTTCCTTAATTCTCGTATTGAGTGTTTTTAATGGCTTTGAAGATTTGTTATCAGGACTTTTTTCCAAACACAATCCTGACATTAAGATCGTATCCAAAACCGGAGCTTACTTCGAGGAAGATTCTTTTTTTATTCAGAAAATAAAACAAATTCCGGAAGTTAAATCTATAGGTAGAAGTTTAGAAAAAACGGCAATGTTTCAATACGGAGAAGCGCAAGATTTTGGGATAGTCAAAGGGATTGATACCAATTGCATTTCAATTTTTGCCTTGGATTCTGCAATAGTAGAGGGAGTATCCGATTTGAATCAAACACATCATGCAATCATTGCTTTAGGAGTGTTTAATAAGTTGGGTATAGACCTTCAAGATCCATTGCAGGAATTGTATGTTTTTTCTCCCGACTCCAAGCTAAAAGAAATCTCTTTGCATAAAAGCATTTCCAGGCTACAGTTACGGCCCGAAGGTGCTTTTAGTTTTCACCAAGAATCCGATAATGAATTGGTCCTGTGTCCACTTCAAACCCTGCGGAATTATATAGGCGATAGTATGAATCTTTCCTCGCTCAATATTGAGCTGCATAAAGGTTCTTCTGCCTCTGAAAATGCAGTGAAGCAGATCAAAACATTGGCAGGAGATCTTTACATTGTAAAAGATCGAGCAAAGCAGGATGAGACTTTTTTGAAAATAATGAAATTGGAAAAATGGTTGTTTTTTGCATTATTTTCTTTGACTTTACTTTTGGTCTCCTTTACCTTGGTGGGAGCTGTGTGGATGATTGTTCTTGACAAAAGAAGAGACATCAGTATTTTAAAATCGCTAGGAATGTACAATCATCAGGTTCAAAGAAGTTTTGTACGTCTTGGATTAATGATTAGTAGTATTGGATTGTTCATCGGATTTTTACTTTCAATTGTATTTTATTTTTTGCAGAAAAAATACAAACTTATTGGTGTACCGGAAGAGTTCATTATTGATTCATATCCTATGGAATTACGTGCAATGGATTTTGTGATTGTAGGCATTACAGTGATGCTCATTTCTTATTTGGCCTCACTGATTCCTACCTATAAAATTTCCGAATTTAAACCCATATTTAGAGAAGAGTAATGGAACAATGGCAATTGGATTTTGAATGGTTAAAAGTGCGACATTGGATCAAGGATCGATTTCGCAAATCAGATTTACCTGATTTGAATGCGATTCTTTTGCTTATAGGGATTCAGGAATTGGGCATGCTAAAAGAAAAGTGGACCAAGGAGGAAAAACAAGATTTGTTGCACATTGCTTCCTGCAGATTATTGAGCCAGGAAGGGTATTATAGTTTTAAAGGATTGGATGCAGACGGTTGGCCGCATTATGATCTATTGAAACCCTTTACCATCAAAGGACTAAAAGAGCAAGAAGTTTTTCTTAAGCAACAAATAATTCAATATTTCAAGCAAGAGTTGGGAGAAGAAGAATAAAGAAATCTATTGGCAATACCCTTATTTAAGTCTCTCCAATTTGCCTTTTCTTTTAACCAGATTTTTATAGTCCCATTGGATCTCGCGAGATTTTTTTAACCATCGATTCAATTCTATAGGATCAATTGCGCCGGAATTGTTGTAAAAAATGGAAGCATCTTTAAATTTTGAACCCAGTTCATTCAAATTCGATTCATTAAAATCTGCACCACTCCAAAACATCAATCTTATCCCTTTTTTTTGTTTGCTGTAACCGACGATAGGATTCCCATCCAAAAACCAAACCGGATGCCCGTGCCAAATTTTATTTTCAGCATCACATAATTCGGCTTCAATGGTTTGAGCCAGCAGAGTACAAATCTCACCATCGGTAGCTGAGAGTTGAGAGTTAAAAGAAATTATTTCTGATTCCATTGTCCAAAAATAATTCATTTCAAAGTTCCAATTGAAATTTTCATTCAATAATAGATTGTATCCATTACAGGAGTCTAATGTCTATTCTTCCCCTTTGGTATATTCGACAGTTCCTTACTTTAGTTGGATTTCTAAAACAGTCACTTAGGACTTGCCATTGAATAAAGGAGAAATAAATTTAATTCATTTTTATATATTATAATTTTATTTAATTTATATTATCTTTGCAGAAAATTTTTGAAATGGCCAGATTCCAATTCTTATTAAGTTTAATAGCAGCCATTCTGCTGGTTTCATGCAATACAGGTCCGAAAAAGACCAAAGATGGAGAAACCTTGGTAGAAATTACCACAAACATGGGCAAAATGACGGTAAAGTTGTATAACTCTACTCCTAAACACAGAGACAATTTTATTAAATTGGTCAAAGAAGGTTATTATAATGAGTTATTGTTTCATAGAGTAATCAATGGATTTATGATTCAAGGAGGAGATCCACATTCTAAAAATGCGGCTCCTGGAGCCATGTTGGGAGGTGGAGGTCCGGACTACAATATCGAACCTGAGTTTGGGCGTAAACACTTCAAAGGAGTATTGGCTGCGGCAAGGCTGTCTGATGCCCAAAATCCAAGAAAGAGATCGTCAGGATCCCAATTTTATATTGTTCAGGGAAGGCCTGTATCAAGCTCGGATCTTCAAGGATTTGCAGCACAAAAAGGAATTCAATATACTCAAGAAGAAATCAACAAATACGCTCAAGTTGGTGGCGCACCATTCTTGGATAATGAGTATACTGCATTTGGAGAAGTGGTAGATGGACTGGAGGTAATAGATAAAATTGCAGCCGTAAGAACGAATGAAGCCAACAGACCGGAGCAAGACATCAGAATGCAAATTAAATTATTATAATTCTTTAAAGAACCTAATTCTATTCCTATGAACCGAATTTTTATATTTGTTTTGATCTTGTGCAGTATTTGGTTGTACTCATGTTCTAAGAATATGTTGCAAATTGTTGCCGATCAAAAACAGATTCAATTGTCACAAAAAGTAAAACTCAGTCCTTCAATTCAGGACGCCGAAAACTATGAATGGGATTTTGGTGATGGAGAAAAGAGTACTAGTAAATTTCCTGAGCACCGTTTTCTAAAATCAGGAACGAGAACAGTTACTTTAAAAACAACAAAAGCCAATAAAACAAAAATCAGTAAGATGGATATCCAAGTACAAGCTACAACAGATTGTCTCGTTGAATTACAAACTCCAATGGGCAATATGTTGATTAAACTATATGATGAAACACCGCACCACAGAGATAATTTTATCAAACTCGCCGAACAACATTATTATGATGATCTTTTGTTTCATCGTGTGATCAATGGGTTTATGATTCAGGGTGGAGATCCGGATTCTAAAAATGCTGTCGCAGGAAAAAATCTTGGTTCAGGTGGTCCGGGTTACACGGTAGATGCCGAGTTTAATCCAAAGTTTATTCATAAAAAAGGAGCGTTGGCTGCAGCAAGAACAGGAGATCAAATCAATCCGCAGAAAAAAAGTTCCGGTTCTCAATTTTATATAGTACAGGGAACCAAACAATCTGAAGCTGCACTTTCTAGAATGGAAGATCAAAAAGGAATAAAATACTCCGAAGCCCAAAAGAAAGCTTATATGGAAATGGGCGGAACCCCATTTTTGGATATGGAATATACTGTCTATGGAGAAGTCATTGATGGATTGGATGTGATAGATAAGATCGCAGCTACAAAAACACAAAGAGGAGACAGACCCGAACAAGATGTAAAAATGAAAATGGTTGTTCTCAAATAGAGTTCAAAAAGCAATAAACAAAAAGTCCGTAGTATTGTAAAGTACTACGGATTTTTTGTTTTGTATAATGAATCCAAGTGCCTTTACATCAATTTTTAATTTGGTCAACATTAAAGCATGTCAAGGATAGCGAATAAATTTTCTTATAATCGCTTAGATAATTATTTAATAAATAATAGATCAAAGCTATTACTTTTGTCTATTCAATATTTACAGTCCTAATGTATTATAACCGTATAAAAGAAAGACTAATGCAATTTATGCAAACTTCTATAGCTAAGGTTATGATCATTTCTGTATCGATGGTTGGGTTGTTTGCTCATTCCTTTTCAACCTTTGCAGTTGTATTTTTTATTGCATTATCACTGGTCGGAATATTTTTTTCAGCCAGAGAAACCGAGTCGTATTTCAATCATTGGCATTCCAAAAAATACAATCAAACTGTGGTTTTTATTCCGTGTGCTGTAATTGGCTCGGCGGTCGTTTTGAGTGATCAGGCCCATTCATTATACAATCATTGTTCATATGGTCGCATGATAATACTTTGCCTTACAAGCACTTTCATTTTCTTTCTTCTTCACAAGTTGGCTATCAAGGATTTTACTCTCCAATGTCTTTTTCCAAAAAGATGGAAGACCTTTAGACTAATTTCATTACTTTGGGCATTCGGAGCAGTTACCCATATCAATAGCCATTTTGGAAATAGAACATCCGTACTGCATCGTACAAGAATCATTGATATCAAACTTAATTCATCGGATTCATCTTTCTACCTCCTCAGTCTGGAGCCCTTTGGGAATCTCTTGAGAAATCCTGAGATTAAGGTTTCTAAGCTTTTTTATAATTCCTTGGGAAATCAAGAATATTTTCCTATACAAGTACAAAAAGGTTGCTTAGGAATAGAATATTATCCAGCTATTTATACAAAATGATCTAAACAATGGAAAATATTTCTCCTCTTATAGACAACATCATCACCAATCTCCAACATGGACAAGAGATCGTCTATCAAAGCTACAGCGAGCAACGCCAAGAAGATACTATACTTTATCAGATCGAGACCTATGGAGTGGATGTTTACCTTTGTACCGAAACTTATTTCGAGAGTCAATACGATGCAGGTGGATATAGTAGCCACCCCCACGATCCTCGATTCTATCCTTTGAGATTGTACGAGTTAAATGATCACTTAAGTTCAACCATCAGACTTTCATCCACTGTATTGAAAGGGGGACTTCCCTTTTTCTTTAATAAAAATATCGACGAGATTTCCTTGTTTGATATTCATACTCCATTTGATTATAATACTCCATTTAGAATCTGTGAATTTTATTCGTATCTCACATCAGACCCATTTACAATTCATAAATACAACATTGCTTCCGATGAATTAATAGAATATGGATATTATAAAGAAGAGGGCAAAAATAACAGTCAAATTTTTTCGGGGTTAGATTACTCTGTTGAACACAAAATTAATTCATCTGTTTTAGCTAACTTACTTCCCATATTTTTATTAAATAATCGATATTTGTTGTATAGAGATTTAGAACACATTACTCTGTTTGCATTAGATGACAATCGGATAACTTGGAGATTGGATAAGGTCGATCATTTGGCTCCATATTCCAATTGGATATTAATAGAAAAGGAAACCCAAAAGGAAGTTTGTGTTGGCATGGTAAATTATGAAACACAAAGCTATTTTAGTTCTATGCAAGACAGTTCTAAGAAGTACAATCCCATTTTCCGAGAATTTCAAAAATTAAGTCGTTTGCATTCTAAATAGACTGGTTTCTGCTTCCATAATTAAGCATTAGTAAAATAAAAAAGAGCCTATATAAATCCTCATTACAGTGAAGTAAGAAAATATCTAAACAAGATAGCCGAAACATAGAACCAACTATTTCAACCCGATCAATTTTAGGATTAACCGTTCAGCTTCTATAAAAGACTGTGTCACATCATACCCAACCCTTGCATATAGAATAATTTCAATAGCATAAAGAAACAAATTAACTCTAAAAACTAAGCAATAAAATCAAATGAATGGTATTTAAATTCTGCAAGCTACAAAATTAAGAAATTGCGATTTATTTTAGCAAGTAATTCCCTTTTTTCTAATACTAACAAAAATAATAGCCATATTGTAACTAAAAGCAAAATATGTTTTTTCTTTATTCGTTGAATTACTTTTATAGGCTCCGCATTTGACTGGGCCATTCTCTATATAGGTGGATGCTTTAAATGTTGGCTGTCATTATTGTTTCTTATAAATATCCTTTCTAAGCGACCAATAATTTTCTATAAATTCTTTCACTTTTATTAATGTGTCGGATTTAGGCTTTTCAATTATAAATACTTCTCTATCTTCCCTTTCAACGGGAGTTCCAACATATTCTGCGATAAGATTTTCAAATTCCATACCTTCAGGAAAATCTTCGTCTCCATCAATTTCATTACCGTTTCCATCATAAAAAGGAGGAATTTCCACTATCAAGTAAACTTTTCCACTTTTCTTTAAAGTCAAACTTGGCTTAGCACCCCCAAAGTCCCCCACTTCAACTTCTGTTTCAACCATATAGTCTAGCTCAGAAAATGAAATTTCAGACTCAGTTGCTTTACTATTTTGGCTTTCCAATTTTTCGTTTTCGCTACTGCTGCCACTAGTTGGTTTTCTTTTAAAAAAATCAAATAGACTCATAATTTTAATTGTTAGTTTTTTAGCATTTAAAAAATATTTTAACATTTATCCTTCAGTTGGCTCTAAACCTAAAGAAAGTTAATGCCTGCCGAAGTGCCGAAGAAATGGATGAAAATACTACATCAACTTTCGACTCGTATCTTCATTCTTTTTATTCAGCTTCATTTTGTCTTTGATTTTAAGTCTATCCCCTAAAACGGCGGTTGTTCCTGATTTGGTTAAGCCTATAAGCGAAATGTTCGGAATAGCGTTGAAAAGGTTATCAATCTTATGCATTTATTTTAGTTTATTTATAACGACTATGAAAATATAGAATATTTTGTTGAGAATTCAAAAACTGCATCTTATTTTATGGAGGATCTACAGAATGAAGTTTTGACCGAGCGAGGGCTGAAATTTTTTAAGCCTTAAACGAATGCTATTCATACAACGGGTCAAAATTTTCTTTTCATATAAAATCTATTTTTGAGATGCGAGAACTAAAAATACGTCAAATATGAAAATCTTGCACACGCGGATATTCCTTTTTTTATTACTGCCTCGTTAGGCTTTGTTCAACGATTTGGGTATTGAGATTGGGCGGATTTTGGCGCACACAAATGTCAAAACATCGCAAAGGTGAATAAGAGGAAGATTGTTCAACTCATTATATCCTCCTCTATTGAGTCTAGCAACTTTTACACACCGGTATTATTGACCTATTCTATTTCTACATTGAATAAAGAAGAATATGATCTATCTAACTTTCGTTCATCGTTAACTTTATTACTTGATTATAGGCTCTTATCTCAATTATAAAATGATGTGGGTTCTACCTATAGAATCCATAAGGCGGACATCCACATTGACCGCCTTTGCATAACTGCTCCAATTTGAGATTACAGATGATATCTTATCAATTATTTCCACAGCGTTTTTTATATTCATCCTTTTGGCAACAGTAAGCAAATCTTGACGTTCAATATTTTTTCTTTTGCCATTGATACTTAGTGCATGCTGACTGACCCACCCACTATCTGGTCTGTATGCGTGGCAAATATCATATGCAGGAGACAATTTCCATTCACCAGATTTATTCATTATAAAAGCAAAGTTTTTTGTGTGGTCATCACAGTTTTTAGACATTACATTGAAAACCATTCTGCGAAAAAGTTCCTGAGCTTCCGGATAACTCAAATTAAGTATTCGCAAAGTTTCAAAGAGTTCTTCGTAGCTATATAAATTTACTTCATTAAAATCATAATGTCTTATTGCACAAAAAGACTGAACATGAATTTTCCCCTTACCCTGTTCTCTATCAAATCGCTTTGTGATGAAGTGTGCCCTTCCATTCTCTTCAAGCAACCTGGACTCCATCATTTGTATTCCTGCCTTAATAGCCATATCATAATATGCTTTCTCTACTCTTCCATATCCTATTGAGGCACCAAATTGAGAGTCAGATACTCCGTCGAATTTAATTAGCCAATGCTCAAATCCCTTTGGTGCGTTTGCTTGTCCGCTTCTTACTTCTCCTGTTTCTTCATTGAAGGCTATTAAAGCTTTAGCTCTTGCTCCACCTGCAGAAGAGCCAATCTTTAGAATTTCTAAAAATGCTTTTTCTTCATTTTCAGTTAAACTCGTAGTAAAGTCCTTTCTTCCGGACAAAATCTCTTCAGCTATTTCTATAAGACTTCCTAGCTCTATTTTAGTGGAAGTGTTCTTAGGTTTTGGTTGAACCGGCTCGAATTCTAAGGCACCCATTCCTCGGTTCCCAATAAAACAAAGTGTTTCTACAGGATTCAAACTATTACTAGGTCTTCCCTGACTTGCTAACCAAGTGTTGATTAATGCATTTCCATATTTATCGGGTAAAATATCTCCCAATAATCCGGGTAAGCCTCTAAATGTTTGACTATTTCTATTTTCCGGGAATTCATATAAAATATCTCCATTTTCTATTGGCATTACGATTGGTGATAAATTGATTCCCGATTTTAAAAAAGACTTATCATACTGAAATGTTCCTAATTCTGTAATTGGATTCCAAGCAATAGCACCAACTCTCATATTCCAGATTTTTACGAAAGCATTGTTTAGCATTACCAGTCCGTTTTATTTGTTGTTTTATATTTTTTCTGTCTTGAGGCTTTTTGACGTTTCTTCATTTCCATTTCGGCCAACTTAATTGGACTGATTTGTTGCTTCACTTCAAATGATTCAAAAACTTGAAGCTTATTGAGTATTCTCAGAACTTGAATTAAAGTTATTAATTGGCTCCTTTTCCCCAATTCTAAATCCGACAGGGTAGTTCTATTTATTCCTGCTTTTTCAGCAAGACTTTTTTGTGTGACATTTTGTTGCAAGCGATGATGCTTCACAAAATCAGCTATTGTTTGAATGATTGCGTCATCACTCATTTTATTTAGATTTATGATGGTTTTTTCCGACATTAAATTAATATTTTGCACTTTATGATGGTTAAATATGACAAATATACGCATTTTATTTTAATTATATTTAAATTAATGATGGTTTTATACATCATTATCATTATAATATTGATATTATGATGGCTATATCCATCATAATTATACCTAAAAATAATTTATACGGGTTTTATTTTCTCTTATAATTCTGATATAAATCTATGTTATCTGAGATTTGTATCCTGTTTCTGTAGTGAAGTTTTAGGCTTGCATGTAACTAATTAGGAATATCGAGTTCTAAAGCCAAAAATCTATATTGAGTGCCAATTCTTAAGCTTGTCACCACTATTTTATTGAACGAAGCCTGGACGGGAAATGTATATCTTAGCTCATAGGGTGGCCACTTTTGGTCCGGAAAATGTGGGTACCTTAGATTGGATTTGACAGTTGCTGAAATCAATTTTAGTGATTTGAGCGTATTTTTGACCCCGTAATTTTCCATTTTGATTCCCTATTGTCATAGTAATTCTTAGGAAGATATGCATACGCAAATTCTATTTGACGTACAGGTTATTCATCACCTATTGCTCTTGCATGGAGCACTGCGAAGTAGAGAATAGATCATTCTGATTTTTCCTTATTGGTTGAGTTGTTTCTGCGGCTTTCGTTCTTTGTTGGGCTTTACTGTAAATGGGTGGATGATCATAGCAGTTTTAATCTTTATCATTTAAAAGTCCTGTTGAATGACCGCTTAGCTTTCCCCATTCTCTTATTGACTTCATTTTCTTTTTCTCAACAAATTCTCCTGTCCATGGATTAAATACAAAAACTTGAAATCTATTTATAACACCTTTCCTTTCTGCCCCTTTTGAATATTCTTCTTGCTTTATTAAAGCGGCTATATAGTATCTGAATTGGCCATTAAAGTATTCCTGCTTTTTAAAATTCTCCCAAAATAAAAATTCACTTATTTTAGAATTGTCGGTTTCTAATAGTCCATTTAGTTTAGCAATTTCAATCGCGTAATCTTTATTTATAATAAATTTTTTGTTTGTAATATTAATCTTTTCAAATCCGTAATTATTAGTCCAATCATCAGCACTAGGAACATAATTACCGAATTCATCTAAGTAGATTCCAAGTTCTATTGATTTTTCATCATTTGAATTAAGTCTGACTTCATATCTTAGTAAAAATGAGTTAGGTTTGCATTTCAAAGGTTCTGTCCAAGAGCCTAAATAATCCTCTGTCCAAGTTGAATCTGTACTCCAATTGTATTTTATTTTATACCTGTTGTAGGCAAAACATTTAAAATTAAATATTATGTGCTTGTCCATAAATTCTCTCCCATATGCTTGAATTATCATATTATCTGCAATTAGTTTCATTTTTTTTAAATCTTCATGATATGGAAAAAGCTTAGGATTAACTATGCAAGTATGTTTGTCGTGATTCCAAGTGTACATAAGTTCACCCTCTCTATTAAATTCTTTCCATATTCCCAAATGCCTACCATTCCTAAGTTTCCAACCTTCTGTATTGAGTTGTGTCGTATCGTCTATAAATGAAACACTGTACCAAATTGAGTCGTTGTATTTGTAAGTTTCCTTATAAACTTTATAAATTGAGTTTCGGATTATATTAATATTACTGCTCTCTGTTTCAATATCTTCACTAAAGGGTACTTGTCCAAATAAATTAGTCAGTGAGAAAAGAAAGTAAATAAATAGTAAATAATTCATACTTTGAAGTATTTTGAAAGATTCTGACTAACGTTTAGCACGGACGACCGATAGGGAGTCTGTACGTCCGATACAGTGTTTGATCTCGTTTTCAATTTACAGTTTCAATTTGTTCCAGTTCCTTCTTTATGTTTCGCATTTCTTCTTCGATGTCAAAATCGTTTTGCAATCCGAGCCAAAATTTTGACGAAGTTCCAAAAAATTTTGAAAGTCGTAGTGCAGTATCAGCTGTTATTCTTCTTTTTCCTTTTAGAATTTGACTTATTCGAGTTTGTGGTACTCCAATAGCTTGGGAGAGTTTATATGCCGTTACATCCATGGGTCTAAGAAACTCTTCTTCAAGGATTTCTCCCGGGTGAATGTTTTTTAATTTATTCATGATAATCTATGATTTCGACGTTTTCTGCATTATTGCTAACCCAATTGAATATTATTCTCCATTGGTCGTTTATCCTTATGCTGTAAAACTTTGATAGTTCGCCTTTAAGTTTCTTCAAATGGTTCGCTGGTGGGATTCTTAGATCATTTATATTTTCAGCATTGTTGATCATTCTCAGTTTCCTACGAGCCATTTGTTGAATTTCTTTAGGTAAAATTTTGGATCGTTCACCATCCCAAATTTTTTCAGTTTCAGTATTTGCAAAACTAACTATCAAATTTCTACTATTAACGCTTAAAGTTAGTAATTTGTTATGATACCAGCAAATTAAATTGGCTTCTCTTTTTGTTTTGATGTGATAGAAAAATAGGACTATTGATGTCCTAAAGCCAAAAATCTATACTGAGTGCCAATTCTTAAGCTTGGCACCACTATTTTATTGAACGAAACCTGGGCGGGAAGTTTATATCTTAGCTCATAGGGTGGCCACTTTTGGTCCGGAAAATGTGGGTACCTTTGACTGGCTTTGACAGTTGCTGAAATCAATTTTAGTGATTTTAGCTCATTTTTTAATTCGTAATTTTCCATTTTGATTCCTTAAAGTCATAGTAATTCTTAGGAAGATATGCATAGGCAAATTCTATTTGATGTACCGGTCCTACACTCGCTTTTGCTCATGCATGGAGCACTCCAAATCAGTGGAAAGCTCATTCTATTTTTTCTTTATTCATTAAATTGGTTCTCCAACCTTCGCTATTTGGTGGACCTATCTTTATTCGGGAGGATGTTAGCGGTCGTGCTTCAAAAGCATCTTCATGTTTCAATCTCATTGAGCTATTAAATAATTTCTTTTTGATGTATACATCAGTAAGTATCCTCTCTTGTTGGCCTCAGATAAGAATGAACGGCTCACCAATGTTTCCATAATTGGTTGCTTTTCTAAAAACGGATTCAATAGTTTCTCAACCCGGCTTTCTACAACTCCAATTCTCATAGCAAATTCCGTGAAATCGCTTTTAGAAGGATGTCCGCTTTTCTTGTATTGTTCACTTTTATAATCATCTGAAAACAGTCCTTTATGCAATGCAAAATCCGTATCGTCCACATGCAGCTTTGTATTCACTAAATCATAAGCAGGACTTAAAAGATAATCTCCACTAGTTGATTCAAGTAAGGAAAAGTTTTTTAAATGAGCTTCTCCGTTTGAAAACAGATAATTGAAAACAACTAAAGAAAAATACTTTTCTATTTCTATCCGCCAAGCAGGAACATATTTCTGTATTAATTGTCCAACTTCTTCATAGCTGTATTCATATTTGAAATTTGCACCTGCATTATCTTTTGTTTTTCCTGCCAGTGTTGCAAAATCTTCTTTGCCCAATTTACTTCCGTTTTCTTTCACGTCAAATCGTTTGGTGATGTAGGCAGGTGAGCTATCCTTAAAAAAAATCAAAGCGTTTTCTGCCGTATTCAGTCCATATACTTGTTTGGCTATTTGCATGGTCAAATGTTCGTTGACAGGAACTTGATCGACCTTTTTCAAATCTCTCGGTATTGGCTTGAGTATATATGTTCCCTGTTCCCCTTCCTTTGTCAATCGCAATACATTTTTCTCCAAGAGCAAACTCAATTTTTCCTGAACACCTGATATGGATATGCGTTTGCGATTTTCTATGAATTGTTCTGCAACTTCTTCACTTTGCTGGGGCTGTTCATAAGGTAAAACATGATTTACCTTTTTACCATTAAACAAATTCCGCAAGCAGCTTGGGCTATAAGTAGAAAAACCTTCTGCTAAAGTTCCCGGACAATATTTTAATTCATCTAAGTTCATCTCGCCACTATTGGTTTCACAGTTATTGCTCCAATTGTATCATATTGTGCTGTTGCTGCCAGCAAACCGAAATGATCTTCTTCATCTATTCTCAATTGTGTGCTTTGCAGTTTACGGTTGACTCCTTCGCTCAACATATTGAAAAAAAGCGGAAATAAAAATTCGCTGCTGTATTCTTTTTGTGTTTTTGGAAGTGTTAAGCTGATGCCTGGTTTACTTGCATCGTTAAAATAGTTGTCGTCATACCTAAAAACATAACGCTGACGATTTTCTTCTGTCAGTGTTCCTGCTAAAATTCCGTTGCGATATATTTCCATTGCTCTCATTTACTCAATGGTTCTTTTTCACTTCAAGGGTTAGTTCCATTCCCAACACTTCGGCTAATTTATTCAAAACATCTAATGAAGGATTGCCTTGCCCCCGTTCTAATTTATACAGAGTGTTTGTGCTCACTTCTGCCAGTTCGGCTAAGTGAGGTTGAGTTATGCTTAACTCCTTTCGCCTGTTTCTTATAATTTCTCCAAGATGCTTGACTAACATTATAATGTGATTTTAGGGTCAAAGACAGGATTTGCTTTTCAAACATGCAATAAAAATCACATTATATTGTGATTTTAAAGTCGATACATTGTGAAACTTAAGGCAAAATCAGAAAAATCACATTATAATGTGATTTTTGATTCTTATATCGACAAATTATTGAACTCAGGCTTTTCCCGATAGCATGACTGCTAATGGTCGAGTAATGACGACGTGCCGCTACTTTAGCATAGCCAAATGAAAGATATTCTTCCTTTAAGTCTAAATTGAAAAATAAGTTTTTTTTGCGGCATGATCGCAAGTGCAAAGTTGTCTTCCATTCCTTCATCAAAATTTCGCTTAGTTAAGTCTTGAGCCGAGTGATGTATTGAAATAATTACAACTTCTTTTTTGTTATTTATCTTATGTATAATTCTATAGTTTTCCTCTATTATTTCTCTAACTAGAGGTATTCCAATTTCCTCTACTACTTTTCCAAATTATGCGAACCATTTTGCCCTTTTTTTATCTTGTTCTTGGTCCGTTATAGTCTTACTTTCTTCAACTTCTTTCAGTCCTTGATTTACTTTTTCCACTAAAAGAAGCCTCTCGATAAGTTCATCTAAGGTAAATTCACTTGGCAGTTCCTTAAGTTGACTGTTTACTAGCTCTTTGGTTAATAAATCGCTTTAATTTGAGCGCTATTAGCGATTTTATGAGGATATTCTTATTTGTGTTTTTGAGTGCGTGATAACATCTCTATATCCGGTACCTTTTGTAGCAATATCCTATGCAATGAGTTTGTTTTTTTAGTCGTGGTTGACAAAAATATTACACCTCTACCATTATCAATACTATTCATAGAAAATGGTAGTATTTTTTCATTCACTGTGGATTTTTAACCTTTAGCCAATGTCCGGCAAATCTATAGGACTTATGGCTTTGTTATTGTTGGCCGCCGTAAGATTGATTATTCTGCCTTTCTCAAAAAGACCGTCTGCTGCAAACCTATACCTGATTGGAGCACATTTCATGTGCGTAAAGCAGGACCGAGGACTGATCAAAACCATTGGCGTCTGCATATCCAAAATCCAACAAACATTATTACTCTGTTGGTAAAAATAAAAAAGCCTTTCCCGATATAGGAAAAGGCTTTACAATATGAAGATTATTATTTCTTATTTCTTGGTTGGATCTGCAGCTCCAGGAGCTTTCTTCACCACACCTGTGATTGTTAAGTAAGTTTGAGTTGGGTTTGTATTAGCAGTAACAGTAACTTTTTTAGTTTGCTTGCTGCCATCTTCTGAACCTTTACCCTTAGAGTCGAATTCAACTTTGATTTCGCCTGACGCACCCGGAGCTATAGGCTCTCTCGGCCAATCCGGAACTGTACATCCGCAGCTTCCTTTTGCATCAGAAATTACCAATGGCTCGCTTCCTGTGTTTTTGAATTTGAAAGCATACTTCATGTGATCTCCTTCTTTAAGTTCACCCCAGTCATGAACCATAGTCTCAAATTCTACAGATGTAGTAGGACCTGTTGGAGCCGGTGGAGTAGCTTCTCCTGTTTGTATTTGAGCATTTGGATCTGCCGGATTAGGAGTTGGAGTAGCAGTAGCAGCTGCAGCATCAGTAGTGGACGCAGCTTTGTCATTTTTGCATGCAGTCAAGGCGAAAATTGCAAGCACTACAGCGAAACCGAAAATTCTGAAATTTTTCATTTTTTTGTAGAGTTTATTTTTTTGATAAAAAGATTAATAGTGTAAAAATATTGCGATAAGCAGTTTTAGCCCTAATTTGTATCCTAATGGCTTGTTAATGATTTTTTAATCGAGCTTTTTTAACATTTACATAAGATTCAAAGTCCGATAGGCTTAGTGAATTAACACAATTTTTGCTCAATAGTCCTCCTCGCCTTGCTGTCCTCACACCCCATTGGATGTCTTGTATTCCTTTTAGGTTATGCGCATCGGGATTGATAGAAAGTTTTACATTATGTTGTTGACAGAGTGGAATCCAGGTCCAATCCAAGTCCAATCTTAGGGGATTTGCATTGATTTCTATGTCCACTGCGTATCGAGCACATTCACTGATCAGCAGTTCATGATCCAACTCATATCCTTTTCGTGATAGAAGCAGTCTTCCTGTTGGATGTCCCAACATTGTGGTATAAGGATTGCGCACGGCATTCAACATTCGCTCCATTGCTTTTTCTTTGTTCATTTTGAGATTGCTGTGAATGGAAGCTATGACAAGATCAAATCGAGCTAAAATCTCTGTAGGGTAATCTAGTGAACCGTCCGACAAAATATCTGACTCAATGGATTTGAAAATTTTGAACGGTGCAAATTCTTTATTCAATATTTCTATTTCGTTCCATTGATCGAGCAGTCTGTCTTCTTTAAGCCCATTGGCATAAAACGCGGATTTGGAATGATCTGTTATTACCAAATATTGATAATTGAGTCGGATACATTCCTTTGCCATATCTCGCAGATTGTACAATCCGTCACTGTAGACAGAATGGGCATGGATGACGCCTTTTATATCTTGGCCTGTGATCAGCTCGGTCTCGATTATTGGTTGTGAGGACTCTAAATGACGACATTCTGCAGGAACAAAAAGCTGTCCGCTTGCTTCGAATGCTTCATGTTCTGTTTTGTATGATGAATGTTTTATTGAATCTACAGATGAGCCTCCGGTAGTGAGTATCCATTGATAGATGAAATCTTGGGTTGAACAAAGTTTGATGCTGACGGGAAATTGATCATGGAGTTTTCCAAGAATTTGATTTGGTTCTGAAGTCAACAATTGAATACTGTCCGGCAAAGAAATAGAATGTGAATTGCAGATTAATTCTATAGTCTCCACAACAGGAGAGTAAGTTCTCAGTGCAGAAGTAAATTCAATTTGAACATCGGGATTAAGCTGTCTTAATTCTTGTAGTAATTGCTCTGCAGGAGTCCATAATGTGCTAAGTAAAAATGAATCTTGACGGGACTGAAAAAATAGAATACTCTCTTTGACGTCGTTTTGAATTTTGGGACCAAAACCTTTGAGTTCGATCAATCTATTTTCTTCGCAAGCGTATAATAATTCTCCCGGAGTTTCGATTTCCAGTTCTTTCCAAATTTGCTTAATTTTTTTTGGACCCAATCCTCTGATGGAAATCATCTGAACAATGCCAGGAGGAGTTTTTGATCTCATTTGAGAAAGTTGATGGATCAAGCCCTGTTGTTTGATTTCTACGATTTTCTCTGCTACAGACTTTCCGATTCCCGGAATGGTTTGCAACTCCTCGAGAGAAAGAGTGAGAAGATCTTGATCCAGTTTTTTTATGTTTAAATAGGCGTTGGTGTAGGACTTAATTTTGAATTGGTTTTCATCATGCAGTTCCATCAAGCAGGCCAATTCGTTAAATTGTGATGCAATTTCTTTATTGCTCATGTCTAAATTGTTGAATGCCTAAAGATAGTAGAAATTGAGCAGCTCAGAACAGTTGTTGTAAAGTGAAGATCTGTGCAAAGAAGGATGAGCGCTCTTATTGAATGGAATATTTAATCTCATTCCTATCTATTGGGATGATATAAAGAAAAAGGCTAGAATTAAACAATGCCTATCAGCCCGATCTCATAAAAACAAGCTAAAAAATAAATTTCTATAAATAAAAAAGGAGAGGTTACAAAAAAAATCAACCTGTTGCAGAAAATAAAAATCGATAAAAAAAACAAGCTAAAGGATCAATTCGAAATAAGCTAAAAAAGCTTCAAGGTGAACCGGATCAGGTCGGGTTCACACGATACTTAGAGTCACGGAAGAAATCAGACTTAGGATTCACCACCTTCTTCCTGAACTTCAGGAGCAGCAGCAGGAATCAAAACCTGTCCTCTATACATGAGACTACCTTCATGCCAGTGAGCATGGTGCATGATATGAGTAGCACCTGTAGTTTTACAAGTAGCCAATTGTGGAGTTTCCGCCTTATAGTGCGTTCTTCTTTTTCTTTTTCTGGTTTTGGAATGTCTCCATTTCGGATTTGGCATGACGTTTAAATTTTTCCGTTTACTTAAGTTTTTTTAATTCATCCCAGACCGGATTTACTTCCGGCTCGCTGGCAAATTGGATTTTGTTCAATACTTCCGGATCACAAGGAGCGGGCTCAAGCTCTTCGCAACCGTCTATTCTGTTGCTAAGCGGAATAGAAAGTGATACGAAGTCAAAGATCGTCGAAGCCAAATTAATCTCCTTAGCCTCAGCAGGCACAAGAAGTAAATCCGGGTCATCGCTTTCTCCCTCACCATTTTTTAAAATCAGATTAAACTGTTCTGAAATGGGGATTTTGAGATCTGCAAGGCAACGATCACAAGGAACTTGGTATAGAGCTTTTACCTCCACTGTTAACTGACTCAAATCCTGTCTTTTATCAAGCGTCAGTTTGATTTGAAATCCGGCAGATGGATCAATTTTGAACTCAAAATGATCAAAAAATGCCCGATCCAATTCAAAATGATACTCGTGAGGGCCATCTTTTAGCCCCCTCAACGGGATGGAGAATTGTTTTAATGGATCCATATTAAATAAAGAACATCTCCAAAAATGGGACGCAAAGATAACTCATTTTTGAATTAAAATTATATAAAATCTAAAAAAATCTTACTTTTGCACCGTTAATTAAATTCAAATTTATGGGCAGAGGAGATAAAAGATCCACAAAAGGAAAACGTACCATCAAATCTTACGGAAATTCCAGAAAAAGAAAGAAAGCTTCCAAAAAAGCTTAATTCCCTTCCTTTTTTGTGTTTTAGTTGCTGCCTGGCATACTTTGTGGGCATATCCATTGAGATTGTGTTCCCTGACTTACTTTAAGGTATTTGCTTGAAGTTTTCTGTCTATCTTTACCGTTCTTAATCATTTTTCAGTCAATGAATCAGCTAAAACAGCTCTTGTTATCGTCCTGCTTGGCCTGTCTGCTTATAACTTGCAAGACAAATCCGAGTCAAACGACTTCAAAACCCGACATCATCACTACCCATTTGGACAGCAGTATCAATCCGGCTACAGACTTTTTTAGATACTCTTGCGGCGGGTGGATTAAGAAAAATCCTATTCCTCCGGAAGAATCTTCTTGGGGTATAGGCAACCTCGTGGTCAACGAAAACTATGAAAAACTGAAAAAAATCTGCGAAGCCGCGGCTCAATCCTCCGATCCAAAACAAAAAATGATCGGTGATTTTTATAGCACAGCGATGGACAGCGCCAAATGCGATAAATTGGGAATTTCTGTCCTCCAATCCGAGCTTAACGAAATCGATAACATGATGGATTTACGAGCTCTATTGGACAAGCTTGCCTACTATCAACGCATGGGTGTGGGTGTAGGATTTGATTACTATATAGATCAGGATGCCAAAAACTCAGATCGCATTGTATTGTATCTTTCTCAAGGCGGACTGGGTTTGCCGGACAGAGATTATTATTTTAATGAAGATGAGAGGTCAAAAAGAATTTGCCTGGAGTATCAAAATTACATCAAAACCATTTTGAGCCTCACAGGCAAAGACAGCAGCACTGCTGCGGCATTGGCAGAAAAAGTGTTTGCCTTGGAAACCATTTTAGCTCATAATTCTCGTAAGCTTGAAGCGCTAAGAGATCCTTATAAAAATTATAATGCAAAGTCTGTGGCAGAGCTACAGCAACTCACATCAGAGTTTCATTGGGCCAAATGGTTTGAATCTAACAAAATCAAAGTTGATACTGTAGTGGTAGGCCAACCTGAGTTTTTTAGTAATCTCAATCACATGTACAGAAAAACTCCAATGGATGTTTGGAAAGCCTATTTGAGATTTCATTTTGTGTCCAGTTTTGCCAATACTCTAAATAAAGAATTGGCCGATGCCCATTTCAATTTTTACAGCAAAACCATTCGAGGAGTAGAGCTACAAAAACCAAGATGGAAGCGAAGTCTCAATGCTACCGAATCTGCACTTGGAGAACTCTTGGGTCAAGAATATTCAAGAAATTACTTTGGCCCGGATCAGAAAAAACGTTACAATGATATGGTAGAAGCCGTGAGAGAAAGTTTCCGCGAACATATTCTCTCGCTGGATTGGATGAGCTCCGACACCAAAGACAAAGCCATCAACAAGCTTACAAAAATGAGCAAAAAAGTTGGTTACCCTGACCAATGGAAAGATTTTTCCGGCATTAATATTTCGCGCAATTCTTATTTCGAAAACGTAAAGAATGCCAGACTGTGGTGGTTTGATGATCAGGTCAAAAAACTATACAAACCTGTGGATCGCAATGAATGGGCCATGACGCCTCAAACGTACAATGCCTACTACAATCCCTCTAATAATGAAATCGTTTTGCCGGCAGCTATATTTTCTGTTCCGGGTTATAAAGATCAGGAGTTGGATGATGCGTTGATCTATGGATACGCCGGAGCCTCCACAATAGGCCACGAAATTACTCACGGCTTTGATGATCAGGGAAGACAGTATGACGAAAAAGGAAACCTCAACAATTGGTGGAAAGATCAGGACGCCAAATTATTTTCAGAAAAAGCAAAACGAATTATACATCAATTTAATGCTTACAAAGTTTTGGATAGCTTGCATATCAATGGAGATGCAACTCAGGGAGAAAATATTGCCGATCTCGGTGGATTGGTTATAGCACTGGATGCTTTCAAAAAAACAGAACAGTACAAAAACAATGTGATCATCGAAGGCCTGAATCCGATTCAGAGATATTTCTTGGGTTACGCTTTAGGTTGGCTCAATCATACCAGAGATGAAAATCTCGCCGATCAGATCATGACCGATGTACACTCTCCATCTTTTTTACGAATCAACGGACCCTTGAGCAATATTCCGGAATTTTATCAGGCTTTTGGAGTAAAAGAATCAGATATTATGTACAGACCGGATTCTGTTCGCGTCAAAATTTGGTAATTCAATTGTATGCTTGATTAGAGCTGGTATTCAAATGAAAAACTTGAATAATAAAAACAGGCTAAAACATCAAATAAACCTTCAGATCCTTATAAAAAATAATCTCAAATAGAATGATAAAATAAATTATAAGCGTATGATGATAACTTCATTTAGTCAAAGTGCAAATAGATATAATCCATATCGATCCATCAAAGATTTGACACCAAGTGTGGAAATTGCATTTTGTACTTTGACCAAAGAAGATTTGTAATAATTATATTAATTTGTAAAAAATAATAATTTAATTCTTGGTATGAAAATACTTATCACGGATGGAATGGAAGAATCTGGAGTGCAAGCTTTGCGAGCATTGCAGCATGAAGTTCTTCTTCAAAAAGTAAGTGCAGAGGAACTTCCTCTCCTCCTTTCACAACACGATGGCATCATTGTAAGATCCGCTACCAAAGTGCGAAAAGACACCATTGATCAATGCCCCAATTTGCGATTTATAGCAAGAGGAGGAGTTGGAATGGATAATATTGATGTGGACTATGCAAGATCCAAAGGCATTAAAGTAATCAACACACCGGCAGCCTCTTCAAGATCTGTTGCTGAACTTGCAATGGCTCATTTGTTGGGCATCACAAGATCCTTACAACTCACCAACAGAGAACTCAAAGATGCTGAAAGTTTCGCCTCACTGAAAAAAAAATTGAGCAACAGCACAGAAATAGAATCAAAAAATTTATTGCTAATAGGCTGCGGAAGAATTGGAAAAGAGCTGGCTAAAATGGCTGTCGCTTGTGGCATGAAGGTCATCGTCCATGATCCTTTTATCCAAGAGTTGAAACTTCAAATCCATATCGCAGAACACAGGATAAATCTTGACATTCCGCTGGTAGATTTGGAGCAAGGCTTGAAACAGGCAGATTATATTTCATTGCATGCGCCATTTTCCGGACAGGCCATTCTTAGTAAAAACGAATTTTCATTGGTGAAAAAAAATGCATTCATCATCAATGCATCGCGAGGAGAAAATATCAACGAAACCGATTTACTCCTTGCACTCAACGAAGGAAAAATAGCTGGAGCTGCATTGGATGTTTTTTCTAATGAACCGAATGTTCTTCCTGAGTTGTTGGCTCATCCGCAGATAGCGGTGACTCCTCATGTAGGCGCTTCTACAATCGAGGCGCAAGAACGCATTGCGATGGAATTGGTAGATCAAATTCAGCACAATTTTTCATGAACCTTAGAGTAGATTATGTCACATCAACTTAAGACCATTACTGACGATCAGGGCAATACATTAAGTCCGATTTTGGACCCAAAGATCAAAAATTATTTGATCGATATAGATGGAACAATTTGTGACGATGTTCCTAACGAAGAGCCGGAAAGAATGAAACATGTCATGCCCTATCCAGACGCACTTGAGACCATCAATAAATGGTATGATGAAGGACACATCATCACTTTTTTTTCATCGCGCACCGATTTGCACAGAGAAATTACTTTGAATTGGTTGCAACAACATGGGTTCAAATTTCATGGACTACTGCTCAACAAACCGCGCGGAGGAAATTATCATTGGATAGACAATCACATCGTAAAAGCCACTCGCTACAAAGGAAAATTTACAGACATGGTCATCGAAATGAAAGAGGTAGAAGTTTTTAAAAAATAAAAGGATAAAATTTTGGAGAAGCAAATGCTTATCTTCTGTTTAGCCTGAGTCCCGCTATCCAATACGGCGCTTGCGCCTTCATTACTATCGGGTCTAGGTTGATGTCATCCGGTCTTTACGCCAACAACAAGAATCTTTAGACTAAAAGCCAAGCTCAAAATACTAGAGTCAATTGAATTGCACTATAATTCCAAAAAATAATGGTAAAAAATAAGCTAAACAAAGAGCAAATCATAGATAATGACGAAAAATAAATTCTATTTTGAATACCTTAAGATCGTATTATAATATTAAATTCTCCTTATAAAATTTCTCTTATCCAAGCTGCAAACTTCGCTTAAAATAATCTTGAAAAATAATTGCATATCGCTATTAGGACCTATAAGGACCAATTTGCTTTTTTTCAAAATCTTTTGGACAAAGTCGAACCAACAGATGTAAGTTTTACTCCTAAACCCTTATATCTTAAACTCTAGGCCAAATAAAATAGTTTCCAAATTTAAATTAGTCCCAAATGAACTAAAATTATTATTGTTATCTTGTAATTTCGAATTTCCATTAATATAGTATAATCCCCCTACTCTAATTATTGCTCTAGCTCTATTAGTAAAATTATACAGTACACCTAATCCTACACTTGCTTCAAAATAACTCACCTTCGGTGTTTATGTAAGTACGGCATCCTGAAAATTAGATTCCTTAATTAAACGATAAGCTAAAGAAGGTTCGCCAAAAAAATTAAATTTGTTTTTTGGATTCAAAATATATCTTGTAAATATTCCTATTTCAATAGAATTTGACTTTAAATCCACAAGATTAGTCTGACCAGTAAAAAAAACATCATCAACTAAATATCTTCCTAATGAATAATCAAGCTTCAAACCAAAAACTAAACCTGGTTTAATTTCTTTTCCAACATATGGACCAAATGTAAAATATGTACTTCTACTATCTCTAGAACCATAATAGTAACTATTACCTAGTTCAGACCTTGTGAGGTACCGTGTGTAGTAACTCCCACCTTTATTAAAATTAAAATTGAATGCGCCTCCCAAGATGATTTTGTTGTCCTCTACAGTTTCCTGAGCATTTGTCCATTGGAATAATAAAATGGACAATGTGGCAAAAATTAATTTTCTCATATTTAAATTTTTTTTGTTTACTAAATGTATTTGTGTTGACGACAGAAAAGCTATTAGAATGGACTTCCTCACTATTGTACATTGGTTCTCTTTAAGAATCAATACAGCTTCCTGAAGATCTCATTGTATGTTAAAGGCTCCGTTTTTTCGCACAATTCCTAAATAAATTTCAATCTTTAAGATATACCCACATTTCCTATTCTCTATTACCAAAGCACCACCATCCAATCCAACAGGCACAGATATTATCTTGTACTTAATTCTCAAGATAGGAAATAGTGGTAAATTGAAATGAGCTCCAAACTATGTAAAAAAAGTATTTCAAAGATAAAACTCTGTATGCAAATTTAAAAGTATTTTATGAATAATTCTAACTAATTTTAATTGAACAGCTCAAGTCATATCTTTTTTAAGTTTTAATGGAACGAGTCGAAAGAAAATTCTAAATAGGAAAGTCACGACTCTTTCATTCAAAATAAACAGCCCTTAACCTTAAAAATACTTGGCAAAATCAATAGTAAACATCCAATAAACTATGAAAACCAATCTAGAGCCATCAAAAGTCCCAATCATAAAATTCCATAACAAAGCTCTTCACTACAAATTACTCCGTCAAATATGTCACAGTGAATCAACTTTTAACTCGAACTTTTTTGATCTGAATTCAGCTTTACCCCATTGAGAGAGCAATTTATTTTGAACTTAGATCTATCCTAAATGAGAAAAATTTTTTTGTTAAGCATGTTGATGCAAAAGTCTAAAATTGAGCACATCGATGACACTTCAGTTCCGACGAACAGATTTTTGTAGGCAGAAGTTTTATACTGCATTTTGGAGTTCAAAAATTGTTATCTCCGGCCTTACATTCAATCTTACTTGCCACAAATGCCCTAGTGCCCTGTTTATAAATAAAGTCCTTCCATTGCTTAATTCAAATTGCCCCGAAGAATATTTTTTGTTTTTCACCGGCAGCATCGGTGGCGATAGAAATGGTGGTTTCACTTGCCCCCCGTGTGTATGTCCTGATAAAATCCAACTGTTGTATTCGCCCCAAACATCTAAATCACAAACATCAGGATTATGACACAAAACAAGGTTTGCTTTCGAAATATCAAAGTTTTCCAGCGCCTTTTTAGCATTGAAGTTTGTACCCCAAAAGTCGTCAAATCCTATAAAATTTAATCCATGCGATTCGGCACTTCCATTTCTTAAAACATTAATACCGTTTAAGGTAAGCATTTCCGAAACTTTGTCTGCAACTTCGGCTTGAGACCAGTTGCGTCCATAATCATGATTTCCTAAAATGCCAATTGTAGCCAGCTTACCTTTTACTACAGCATTCAATGTTTCTTCTAATTTGTCATGCTGAACTTCGTCATTGGATAAACTTACATAGTCACCGGTATAAACGACAAAGTCAGGATTAAATTCTTTTGCCTTTTTGAATGAATCAATAATAAAATGATAGTCGAATAAATTCCCTATGTGAATATCGCTTATCTGCATAAGAGTCTTGCCCACCAAGTGTTTAGGTAAATTTTTGATCGGCATTCTCAGTTTCACAAATTCCAACCAAAATGGCTCAATTTGCCAGGCATAACAAGCTCCAAAAAGTCCTATTCCTGTCAGTCCCCAAAATGTGTTTTTTATATACTTCCGTCTGTCCATCATTTTTATTATTAAATTTTTCTATTAATGATAAAGTCGGATGAAGGCAAAGTTTGTAATGATGCAAAAATGGTTTTTGATGAGTTTGAAATTTAAGAAAATTATAAACCAATTATTACATTAAAAACGAAGAGCTCACATTCCTATTTTTCCAACTTTTTCAATAGCTCTATACTTATAGGTTCAAAATAACCATAAGCTAATTTTTGATCTTTTTGAAATTCGATTAAAGCTGCTAAGACATCAGATTTTTTTGTCTTTGATATTTCATAGCCTTGATTTTCTAGTAATTGCCTTAGTTCACTCAAAAGAGAATCAGAAATTTCATCATCACACAATACCTGTTGTCTTATCTTTTGCCCTTCTTTTATTTTTCCTTTATAAATATAAATCGAATCATAAGTGAAATTCTTTATACTAGTTGTATCTGTTACTACAAAATAAGTTTTAGACTCTTCCGGGATATTCTCCGGACACCATACATAACAATCTGCAATATCCGATGAGACGCAATTTTTATCAACCAACTTTTTGACCCATTTTGATTGTCCCGGCATTACAATTATCTTTTTTTCTTCGACTCCATACACTAGTTTATTTTCAGAATATATCTGCAAGATTAAAGTATCGTAAATAATTTTTTCAGAGCTAGACAATAAGCCAAAACAATTTTGAGCCTTTAATTCACCTTTGACCAAAAGCAGTAATGTGAATAAATTAATTATAATAATGGATAGTGATCTAAGAGTAGTTTTATAATTTGACATATTCATAAGCTATTTAAAAGAGAAAACGGTTATGTTTCAATAAGGTTTAATTCTTTGATAGAAATGGGTATAGAACGAAAACTTCATTGCTTTTATTACCAAATTAAAACAGGAAGTATAAAAAGTAAATGAGCTCAATACCCACTAAGATTTGTGTTGATTTGCTAAACCATGGTCAACAAAATTTGAGCAATTCAGAGACAAGCCATTTTTGAATTCGTAACCAGGTTTGTGGCCAAAATGCGGTTTCGGTATTTTTAGTAATTGGTAATTCTATCTTTTAGTGGGATGACCAATTTCAGAGCAGACCAAATATCGTCTATTGCACAAATTTTTATATCGACAAGTCCATTGGCTAAGGCAAGCGTTCTTACTTCATCCAAGCTGATATTCGAAAATACTTTAGCAGACTTCTTCGGGCAAGAAATCCAAATCATTCCGTTTGGTTCAATTTCATTTCTCAAGTTTACAATATCATTCTTAAGATCTTCAAGTTCCTTTGTAAAATAATGAATGAAATTTTTCTTTTCCTTGGTATCTGGTGAAATTTTTACATTCGTTGGAAATTCATCAAATAGATCAAAATAATATTCCGGTTGATTAACAAGTCTTATTTTGTATCCGTCTTTTATCCCTAATTTTTTTGCAAGTGCGGTTCCTGAATATCCTGTATTTAGCTTTGTCATTGTAATGAATTCATTTGGTACCCCATTCCCACAATCCAAACAAAATTTTCTTGTCCAATGGATGTCCTGATTGTTTCATGCTGAGAACAATTTGTCCTCTGTGATGACTTTCATGTGAAATTATGTATCCCAAAAATGCTGTTGGATGAGGCTTGAATCCTTTTAATTTTCCAACTTCCAATGCTTTTTCAATCATTTTTGAAATTGCAGCTCCACTTTTTATCAATTGGTCTGAGAGGATACTCTTGGTAATATTTTCTTTTTCTATTTTTTCAACTGTGGACAAGAGTTCCGGAAGACCTTCTTTAATCCACATCAATCGGACATTGTGGAGGTGTGCAAATTGCTCCGCAACGGTTCGGCCCTTTGACGCGGAAACGGCAGATAAATGTTCCTCTTCTATTGCATTGAGTAAGTATAAATTTATTCTGTTATTGATTTCCCAAGTTTCAATAATTTGATTCATCAGGATTTGTATAAGTTTTATTTTTTAGTTTGCTTAAACAAAAATAAAAAAAATAAATAAATACTCATTTCAACTTTTGGCTGATGCGATATTTTTTTGGTTGAATTGATCTTCTCCACTTAAGAGTTCAAGAAGGGAAGATGTACAGTTGGAATAATCATCTCGGGAAGCCAATTATTTTCTTCTGCGAGCAAAAAATTCTTTAAGGAGCATTCCGGCTTCGTCTGCCATAAGTCCGTATTGGAGTTTGGTTTTGGGATGCAGCAATTCTTTTCCGTATCGCATGAATCCCTGCTTTGGATCTTCGGCTGCATACACCAGCTTGCCTATTTGGGACCAGTGCAAAGCGCCTGCGCACATAATGCAGGGCTCCAAACTCACATAAAGAGTACATTCTTTTAGGTATTTGCTGTTGAGCTGATTGGCCGCTGCGGTGATCGCAAGAATTTCTGCATGGGCTGTGACGTCGGTTAGCAGCTCTGTCTGATTGTAGGTTTTAGCCAGGATGGTTTTGCCATGAACCAACACAGCGCCTATAGGAACCTCTCCGGCTTCTTGCGCTTGCAGAGCTTGCTGGAGAGCAATCTTCATAAAATATTGATCACTGAATATTTGTATCATCTTGTTGTACGATGTTGCAAGGATAAGGAATTTTTTAAGATTTTGGAGGACTTCTGTAGCTTGAGCTAAAGCTAAAAATGCATGAGGAGGCTGGAGGGCTTGGTGCAAAGCACCGAACGAATAGTGAGCCCGTAAGACTCCGGCCGGCAGAATGCCGGACATGCCCAAAAAATTAATTTGATCTCCAAACTTTGGTTATTTTTACCCAAAAAACAGGATATGCCTTCACCTTTTTCCCGACGAGACGCCTTGAGACTGATGGGCTTGGGCTCTGCTTCCATGGCTTTCCCTTTTGAGTCCTGGACCAGAACGATAGATGAGCAACTGCTGGCTCCAAATCCATTGCATGTAAAACTGAGCAAACCAATTACTGCAATAACTCTTGGTGCAGGAGCCAGAGGCAATACTTACGGCTCTTATGCTTTGAAAAATCAGGATCAGGTGAAGATAGTGGGTGTGGCTGAGCCAATACCCATTCGCAATGAGAGGTACAGCAAGAAGCATAATATAGAAGATGCTATGCGGTTTACGACATGGGAACATGTGTTGCAAAAACCAAAAATGGCCGATGCCGTCATCATCACCATGCCGGATCATCTGCACTACGAACCTTGTATGCAAGCTCTTGCCTTGGGTTATGATGTGCTGTTGGAAAAACCTATGGCCCAAACCGAGCAACAGTGTCGCAATATCTTAAAGCAGGTGAAGAAAACCGGAAGAATTGTGGCGATATGTCATGTCTTACGCTATTCTCCTTATTTCATCAAATTAAGGCAGATGATTCAGTCCGGAGCCATAGGCGATCTGATCAGCATCCAACATTTTGAGCCTATAGAACATGTCCATATGGCGCACTCGTTTGTACGAGGAAACTGGCACGACAGCAAAGCAACAACCCCTATCATCCTGGCTAAAAGCTGCCACGATCTGGACATCATGCGATGGTTGGTCGGCAAACCCTCGGAGCATATAAGTGCTTTTGGAGATTTGAGCTGGTTCCGTCTGCAAAATGCTCCCGAAGGCAGTACGGCGAGGTGTCATGAAGGCTGTAAGATAGAATCCAGCTGCCCTTATTCTGCGCTCAAAATTTACCATAGAAAAAGGATATGGACTTATGTGTTTGATCTTCCCGAAGACAAGGCAAAACAGGGAGATGCTATCTTGGATTATCTCAAGACGACCAATTATGGGCGTTGTGTTTACAGAATGGAAAATGATCAGCCGGATCATATTGTGAGTACGATCCAATTTGAAGGAGGAATCACAGCGAGTTTTAATATGGAAGCGTTTACTTCTTATGGTGGACGAAGGACAAGGGTTATGGGCAGCATGGGCGATATCGTAGGTGATATGGAGAAATTTACTTATACCGATTTTAGAACTGACCAAACCAAAGATTGGGATATGAAAATAGATGATGACAGTATTTACAAAAATAGCGGGCACGGCGGAGGTGATTTTAGGTTGATGTCGGATTGGGTTCAAGCAGTGGCGCAACACAATCCCAACTTGCTCACTTCTACCATAGACGCTTCTATAGAAAGCCATATAATGGGATTTGCTGCAGAGCGAAGTAGAAAATCCAAAAAGACAATTAAAATAAGTTTATAAAGACTATGATCGCTATGAGAAAAAGTTTTTTATTCTTTCTCCTGTTGATGCTGTGGTTTTCATGCAAGACCAAAGAGCAACAAGCTCAAAGTAATGACATGCCTAAAAGCGAATGGACTATACTGGCGGAGCAGCTGCGAGAATCTCCTTATGAAGACAGTCTGTACTTCAAGCGTGCAAAATTCTTTTTTGCGTTGGAACAATTTGACTCCTGTATTGCGGATGTGAATAAAGCGATTTATCTGGATTCTACGGTAAGCCAATATTATTTCTTGTTGTCTGACGCTTACTTGATGAGTTCGCAATCTAAGACAGCATTGGAAGTCCTTGACAAAAGCATGAAACTGTTTCCTGATGATGTGGATACTTATATCCATTCGGCCAGGCTTTATCTTATTTTGAAACAACATCTGACTGCTCTCACGACATTGGATCAGGTCTATGTAAGAGACAAAGAAAATGCCGAGGCTTATTATTTGGCGGGTCATATTCTGTATGAGATGGGAGACACTGCAAGAGCTATAAAGAATTACCATAAAGCGACAGAGATCAATCCCGACAAAATTGAAGCTTGGGTTCAGTTAGGTGATGTCTATACCGAGATGGGCAATGAGCGCGCTCTGGCTTGTTATGACAATGCGATCCGATTACTGCCTTCGGATGTTGAGACGATGCACAATAAGGCTTATGCTTATCAAAAATTTGGAAAGATCAAAGAGTCTGTTGAGCTGCATCAAAAGATCTGTAATGAGTTTCCTAACTACGAGCCGGCTTTTTACAATTTGGGTTTGCTGTATCGAAATATGGACAGCCTGGATCTCGCCATTTCTTATTTTACGCAAGCTATTGCCCTGAGACCTTCCGAATCCAGCAGCTATTACCATAGAGGACTTTGTTATGCAGAGCAAAAGAAAGCAGAATTGGCCAAAGAGGATTTGAAAAAAAGTGTGCTGCTCAATCCCAAAGATGAAGAGGCACAGACTGCACTCAAAGAACTGCGTTAAACATAGGCATCTGGTCTCTGACCGGAGACCTAAGCACCCTGTTGTAGCCTGCACGGTCAATCCCTTTTTGCTCTTTCCTTGAATATTTATTTAATTTTTTGACTACAATATCGTCCTATTGTGTTATATTTGCCGATATTTTAGTCTGAATAAGTAAGCTAAAATATCGGCAGTCCACCGGCGCGTGATAAATTCGTCTGTGTCGGTTCGGGCTATTTTGGAAGCCGCTTTGGGATTAGTTAAAAATTTTGAATTATAGTAGTTGAACTTGCAAGAGCCATGCAGCCGTTATAAAGTCGACCCGACGGCTGTGTGGGCTTGCTGAATTGGTATCGGATATGCGTTCTGTACTTCATCTAGATTTGGACAGTTTTTTTGTCTCTGTGGAGCAGCTCAAGAACAGCAGCCTCAAGGGAAAACCGCTTATAGTCGGTGGCACAAGCAACAGAGGAGTTGTGGCGGCTTGCAGCTATGAGGCTCGTGCTTTCGGGGTGCATAGTGCGATGCCCATTCGGATGGCCAAGAGGCTTTGTCCGCAGGCCCTGATTCTGCGAGGAGACTATGACAGCTACATCAAGTACTCTCAAGAAGTCACAGACCTTATCGAGGAGCGTGCGCCCTTGTTCGAGAAGAGCAGTATCGATGAGTTCTATTGTGATCTTACGGGAATGGATAAGTATTTTGGGTGTATGAAATGGAGCACGGAGCTTAGGAACAGCATTATCAAGGAGACTGGTCTTCCTATTTCTTTTGGGCTTTCTGTAAATAAAATCGTCTCCAAAGTGGGCACGAATGAGGCCAAGCCCAATGGCACCATCAACATTCCTACAGGAACTGAAAAAAGTTTTCTGGCGCCGCTGTCCACCAACAAAATGCCCGGCATTGGCAAGGAGACCTATAAGCGTCTTAGTTTCATGGGTGTTCGGACCATCAAGCTGTTGAGTGAGATTCCGGTGCGACTGCTGGAGCGTGAGTTTGGCGAACATGGTCAGACCATGTGGGAGCATGCCAACGGAATAGATTACAGTCCCGTGATTTCTTATCGCGAAGCCAAGTCTATATCCAAAGAACAGACCTTCGAGCAAGATACATTGGATATGCAAAAAATGAGGCTTATACTGCTCAACATGACTGAGAAACTGGCCTTCGAACTGAGAGACAGCAACAGGCTGACGTCGGTGGTCACAGTAAAGATAAGATATGCAGACTTCAACACTTACAGCAAGCAGATGAAAATAAGCTACACAGCCTTAGACAAACCGCTGTGGCAGACTGTACAACGTCTGTTTGACAAATTGTACGAGCGTAGGCAATTGATCAGATTGATCGGAGTAAAATTTGGCGGACTGGCTTATGGAAATTCGCAGTTCAATTTGTTTGAAGATACTGCAGAACAAATCTCCTTACTCAAGCAAGTGGACCATATACGACATCGTTGGGGTTATCAGGCTATCCAAAGAGCTGTCCATGACAAAGAAGTAAAGCAATCTGACAAAGCTCATGAGCAGGATGAAAAAAAATAAGACACGATCAATGCACAATTAAGTCAAATAAATAAGCTAAAACGCCATTTTGTTATTGAATTTTTTGGATTCTGGTCTGGAACACTTCTTTCTCCGATCTTGCCTTGAAATAATAAAAACCCACAGGATATCTTGAGAGATCAAATACTATGCTTGTGCCTCCGCCCAAATCCGAAACGCGAGACTGCAGGAGTTTTCCGTCGTGAGCATACATCTCGCAAATAAAATCACGGCCACGATGATTGTTCAGAATGAACTCTTCCTTGGCAATACTGAAACTGGAGGTCCAAAAGGTTTTGAGTGTTTTTTGCGAAATATTAGGGTTTACAAGTTGTTTGTCTGCGCCTGATCTAAAAGGAGATTCTATAGCGCCAAGATCGGCGGCATTGCCCAGTATCCGGAGATTGCCTTCGAAGTCGAACGCCGGAAGTTGTTCATTGACTCCTTTGTTCACTGCCGGACTTTTTTCTTTGAGTCTAAAATCAAACAACAGAGGATCTCCTTCTGATCTTACAAACTGAGGTTGCTCTACCAAATCATTCTCCCCTTCTATGCGATCTGAGGTATTGAAATACAGGTTGGATTTAATTTTGATCTGCGCCATTTTATCTATGCGAAGCCCGCCTTTGGCCGGCAAAGAATTAATGATATTGTTGTAAATTACAGAGTTGAGAAGATTGTAAATGCTAATCTCTGCACAACGCAGGGCATCGTATTGAATATTTTTATACAATGTATTATTTATTAACCGAACTCCCACCTGATTCTGAATGTTGATACCGACAGCACCATTGTAGTAAATCAAATTGTTGGTGATTCTCGTCGTTAGGTTTTCCAAATTTTTAAGTTTGCTCAGCACCAATTCAGGGTTCTCTACAACAATTCCTTGACCTGCCAATTCGCCCATGCATCCTACTGTAGCCGGAGGAGATTTCGAAAGTTTATTATTGAATATTTCATTTGCGTTAATCTCATTATTGAGTTGTATGGCTTGAAAATGTTCGGCTCCATTGATCACATGAATTCCTGCACAAAATTTTGAATACTGGTTGCAATTGGAATGAATCTTATTGTAAGTTATTTGATAATTGATAGTATTGTTCATCCAGATTCCGTCTGCGGGAAATCCTTTGATAATATTATTTACAATTTTTATATATTTTGATTTTAATTGTTCTGATTGTGCAGTGATATGAATTCCACAATGAAAAATATCTTCGCTTTCTGATGAGGTATAGCTGATATCAAATCCTTCTATACTTACATAATTGCATTGATCAAGAATGATGCCGTGACTATGCTGTGCAATGATACGCGGTCTATGGTCTGCATAATTTTTGATGATGATCCATTGATTTTCTTTTCCTGATTTTCTCAATGTTGCAACTGCTTCTTGATCAGCAGATCTGTATTCCCCTTCCATCACCAACACCGTATCGCCCGCCTGAACAACATTGAATGCCGTTTGCAAATAAGCAAAAGCAGAAGAAACGCTGAGGCCGTTTGTACTGATATTGCTTTGAGAAGAATTGACGTAATATGTTTTTGAGTAAAGTGTACCAAGACTCAGAGAAAAAAGGAGAATAACATATAGCTGCTGTAGTTTCATTTTTTTGACTAGTAATAGGTGGTTAATAAAATACACATCTCGAAAAAATCCTTCCCAAAAAAATCAAATAGACCTTGATGAAAAGAAAATGGGAGCGCGATATAAGTGTGCAATTTGGATGAATAAAATGCCCTACTGAACAAGCTAAAATTCAAAGAATAATAGTTTTTACACAGCTCAAATCGTACTCATATCAGTTCATAGACCCTTGAAAGTCAGCATAAGCTGCCCTTACAAAGATTTGATTGTAAAAATAAGTCAAATTCAAACGGGCTTATCAAAAAATCATTAATTTTGATGATTCTTTAACAAACAAAACCAACATATTATGGAAAATTCAATCACGATCAACTGGCTGGCGCTGGGGGTTGCAGCTTTAATTCCGTTCGTAACCGGATTCATTTATTATGGGCCAAAGACAATGGGAAAAATATGGCAGCGAGAAGAAGGCCTCTCAGACGAACAGATCAAATCTGCCAATATGGGTATGATTATGGGTGTGTCATTAATCTTCAATTTCTTGATTGCCTTCATGTTGCAAACCATAGTCATCCATCAATTCGGAATGTTTTCTGCATTGATTGATCCGACAATTGGTGATCTATCTCAAGAATCCGGGGCTACCTTCAAGATGCTTATGGAGAAGTATGGTAATAATTTCAGGACATTCAAACATGGAGTATTTCATGGAGTTTTAACTGCCCTCTTTTTAGTATTTCCGATCATCGGAGTCAATGGACTTTTTGCTAGAAAATCTTTTAAACTTATATTGATTCAATCTCTTTATTGGCTTATCACTCTAGGCTTGATGGGGGGAGTAATCTGCATGTGGAAATAAGCTAAAATTGATTTGATTCAAAATCTTTTATCTACGAATTTTCGTAAGGCATAGAAAAAGCTGCTCATTAGGGCAGCTTTTTCTCTATGTAGATCTCTATAAAATGAATTAATTACAACAATATTCTTTGCTCTGTGTGAAAGATCAGCGAATTGTATTATCGTCATTGATTACAAGACTTGCTTTTTCTTGAGCCAATCCTATGGTTGCACTATTGCCACTATTGAATTTTAAAAAATCACTATCCACTTTTTGCTATTGAACATCCAAAAACCGCAACATTTAGTATAGCAAAGAAATTAAAGTTGATCTCTCCGATTCCCTTATAACATTTTCACTAACGGCATCTTATGGATTTACAATCCTTGATCACTTGCTCCAGTAGTTCTGTGTATGTATTATACCTATCCGGCACCACTCCTAATCCAGTATAATGAACATATTTCCCATTCTCAATTTTTATATTGGATGAGCGATAAAAATTATCAAACTGAATCTTATGATTATTTTGAGGACCAATCAAATCGTTGTCTTCTATAAATTTCGGATTTGTACAATCACAGTCGACTTTGGGTTTGTTTTCGATAGTAGAATGACTGAATGTACTTGCCACAGCATGAATACCTACAGTTGCCATCCCGGCTAAAGCGCCAAGCGCATAGAGCAAAGAATAATCCTTCTTCTCATCTATCAGCTGCTGGCAGTTCTTAAAATTACTATCACATTTTCTTGCTATTTTGCCATCGCAATTGTATCCATACGCTCCAGCAGGAATACTGCCGCCGGTCTTCTGCAATACTTCCCATCTAATTACCTGATGATCATAATCTCTAAAATAACAAGGATTAAAATAATCTACAGAATAATAATTATCAAATGTTCCCTTCAATGCATTCCCTCTGTACACTGCATTGGCATCGATATATATAGTATAACCATTATACTGTCCGCTACTTTCAAAATTACTGAATATGCAATGATCGATAATTTTATCCTTGTTTAATCCTAAATAAAAACCAACTCCTTTCAATGAATCATTATCAACTGTACCCGTGAAATAGGGAACTTTCTTTGAAAGTTTTAATCTTTTACCTGTCTCTATTAAGTAAAATTGTGCATGATCTTCCTTGAAGTGGCCATGAATCTCCCTATCGTTATTCAAATATTCAAATTCAATATCTTTTCCTAGCCAATATTGAAATTGGTCATAGTTCCCATTTAAATTCCAGTATTTATTGTTAGATGCATGCCTAATTTTCTTATAAGGATAAGGGTTGGGTGAAGAACTAAACTTGTAAACTACTGTTTTGGATTTCCTTTTTTGATTACTATCAAAAAAATCAAAGTCAAATTCTAAATTATCTCCATCAATCTCCACATTAAGAAAAGCTGTTGTTACAACACCTTCTCTTGATGCCGTATTGACTTTTTTAATAAAAAATCCATTGTATATTTTGATCCTTTCTTTATCGCCCTTGGTTAAATCTGCCAAATCAATTCCATAAAAATTCCATCCGTTGGTACGACTCCCTTGCAGCAAATTGATCTTCTTTACTGTGGGTGGAATTTTCTCAAATTTCAATCTAAAAGTGGGTGGAGCACTGCTCGATATTTTATAATTGTCTTCCTTAGTGGGCAATCTATTAATAATTTTATAATCTTTGTTGGTTTCCAAATCTCTGATAAAAAATGGGTTTTTAGGGTCAAAAGACATTGTAGTACTATAATAGTCCTTGTAATCGTAAAATAGATCTATATAAAAATAATCCTTCTCAAATCCAACTTCTTTAACCAACACATCTTCAACGCCTTTTTCTATTCTTGGAGATCTCAATTTTTGAGAATATATCGGATTAAGAAAAAGAAATGAACAACAAGCGACTATAATTATTCTAATACTCATTATACTCCATTTTAAATTTTTACAAAATTAATAAAAATTATAAGAATCAAAATCCAACTTCATTTCATTTTCAGTGAACTTACCGTTCTTCTGTAAGAGCAAAAAAAAAGCTAAAAATTTATGATTTGAACAGCTCTGCTTCCAAAAAGCCCATTTATAGCTTCATTTCAGGCCTCAGTCCATCAACAAAAGCTTAATCCAGAATTCTAGTTTTTGTATTCCTTCAACTTCATCAAATCACTGTTTGCATATAGAACACCTGCACAAATGGTATACTTTACTGTCGCAATATTCTTAATATCTTCCAATGGGTTTTTATCCAAAATAATTATATCTCCTTTTGCACCTTTCTTGATGACACCCCATTCACTGTCTTGCTCAAAAAAGTGGGCTGAATTGTTTGTTGCTGATTTTAAAATAGTATAATTGTCAATACCAATTTTACTCCAATTGACCATCTCCTCATAAACATTATATCCTTCTTCTTGAAAAGTATTCCCTGCATCACCACCGATCAACAATTCACAATGAGATTCATACAGCATTTCCAATACTTTAATTTTCTTATCGTATGTGGACTTATATTTATCCCTACTTTCTATAACTTTTTCTTTGCCTCCTGCTTTTTCAATAGCTTTTTCATATTCGGATTCCCAATCGTCTATTTTGCTTTGAGGCAATATAGTATATGTAAGTCTATTCTTGTATTCATCCGGATATAACAGATCATATGATATGATGTCCCAGTCTATCGTAGGGCAATTGAATACATTCCATTTTTTAGTTTGCGAAACCAAATTTTCAAACTCTGTTTCCGGATAATTGGTATATCCTCCCAAATGCTCAATGCTTTTATACCCATATTTTAAAACCGTATCCATAGAGATCATTACAGCTTTTCCAAATTGGCGGTAAATGGGATAATGACCACAAACAATTACATGATGTTCTTTAGCACTATTCATTAAATTAAAAAAAGTGTTTTCGTCAGACAGTCCAAATAATTTAATAAAAGAGAAGCCACTCTGCTTTACCGTAAACATTAAACTGTCCGCTTGATTTTTACTGTAGCTTTCATCTCTTTTTATCACCTTACTAAAAAAGACATTGGGAGAAATTGGAAACTTCGCATCCCTCTTTTTTGCCAAAACACTTAATTGATTTGCCTTGCTGTCCATTACACGAATATTGGTTACACCGGCCGCAATATAATTCTGCAATTGAAAACTAATTAAGGAGTCTTCGGCTAAATGGACATGCATATCCGCCAATCCTGGCATTACGTAATTGCCTTTTGCATTTATTACTTTATGCTTGTTTCCGGATGCCAATTTCTTTACTTCCTTGTAATTTCCTATTTGAGAAATTACTCCATCTTCGATCAGTATAGACTGCTTTCTTAAAACTTCGTTTTTGTATATTGGAATAATATTTACATCTTTTATAAGATAATTTTGCCCAATTAATGACAGAGCAAGAATTTGAAAATAGATAACTAATACTTTTTTCACTAAATAGAAATTGACTTAATATTGGCCATGCGGTTATATTATTTCTCATTTTTCCAATAAATTCCTGTAAAATTTAATTTTTTACAAAGATATAAAAACCGCCTCAAATAGTGAAATTATTAAAACTAAAATGTTAAATATTAAAATTTTTAATATATTATTTTGATTATTCAAAATGCAAAAATATTATATGTTGGATGGCCTGAAATATCAATGGGCAGGTGCTCTTTCAAAAAATCCCTTTCTTATCTCCTGCATAAGTGAACTATGTAAATAATTCCAATGAAGCTAAATTCCTTTATTCAATAAATAGTAAGTTGAAATTTCCCTGCACTGACCCCCTATAAACT
>DEQQ01000088.1 GCA_002360455.1 Saprospiraceae bacterium UBA3362 | reverse complement strand
CGTCAAATGTTCCACCTTGTGAAATATTCTGCCAAGCAAATTCATTTGAAATTAACCATTGATATAAATATTCTTGAGAGTTTTTATCAATCGCTCTTATAGCTGCAATACCTCTACCAATACATGCGTTATGCAATGATTTAGCAACAGTTCCAACAGGTGCTCGGACACTTAATAATATATCATTTATTTGGCATTCTTTAGTAATTTCAGAAGTATATATTCTTGGTGCAGATAGTCTATTTTTTATATCTGCGTTTCCTTGTAGTAAGGGTAGTCCAATTTTACTTTCATTATATGATGCGGAACTTGGGGACGACCCCATTATCACTTCTGATACGTTCTTCAATGCTTTTTTATCCCAATCATTTTTTTTCAAGAAATCAGGAAACCTAAGTTTCGGCACCAATATATTTTCTTTGTTCTTACTCATACGCTTTCAGTCCTGATATTTCACGCCCTTCGGCTTTCTTTTTCAAAATTGTCTGCACTGTGATTTATTTGATTTTAGGATTGCCTTGATTTTTTTGTTTAAACTTTTTATTGTTCACTCTTTTGAATTCAAGACTTCTTGCCCCAAAATTTATTAATAACCCAACCTCTAAATCATACGCTTCGAGATAATTAATTGCCTGAGCTAGATGAACATCCTCTAATTGTATGATGGCTTTTAACTCCACAGAAACTACTCCCTCTATTAGAAAATCTACTCGCCTCATTCCAATCTGTTGATGCTTGTAGTAAACAGGCATTTCATGCTCTCTGCTAAACCCAATTCCTTCATCAGCCATTTCTATTTCCAAGGCTCTTTGATAAATCACTTCCTGAAATCCGTTACCCAAAGCCGAATGAACCTTCATTGCACATCCAATAACTTTTGAAGTTAGGTCAGAATATTTATGCTCCGCTTTAATCATATCCATCATTTAATCAAAAAAATCATAGTTCAGACATCATAGGCTTTCAATCCACTAATTTCCCTGCCTTCTGCCTTTTTTCTTAATACTGGAACCAATTCTTCCATTAAAGCCAATTCTCTTTTGGTGCGTTCTTTCCAACCCAATTCTAAGGGTGAAAATAGTTCGCTCAATTTGTCGGCATCAAAAATCATTCGGCTAATGATGGTATTGGTAAATTCGTTCAATGCCGAAAATTTCAAACCGTTATTCTGTGCTATCTCTGCTAATTTTTTAGCAATCTTTTCTTCCTTGAATGCTTGATAGCCGTCTTTTATTTCATGCTCATTTAGTGCTTTACCAACTTCCAACTTTTTAATGTAGTCAATAATGTCTTCCCTTTCTTCCATTAGGTTGGCACTACTACTCAACACACCAATCAATTGGTCGCGGGTCATTTTCTGCTTTTTCGGTGTGTTTTGTGTGTATTGGGCAATCAGGTTCATGATGTAATCATAATCCACTACCGAAGAAGCGAACAACACAAATTCAAAATCCAGTTGCTGAATGTTTTCAGGTGCTTTGTCACCTTCTTTTTGTTGTATTTCTTTAAGTTGTTTGGCAATTTCTAAATACGAACTGCGGAACGAACGCAATTGCTCTTCGGGCATTAAGTTTTCAATCTTTGCTTTCTGTTCTTCGTTCAGGTCGGTGTATTGGTCAAGTTGCGTTTTTAATCGTTGCACTTCCTTAAAGCGATTGATAAATTCCACACGGGCAGCATCACCTTTAATGTTGTAAACCTCCTGCGGTTCGGCAACCATATTTTTATCTTCCATCCACTTTTCCATGGCCTTAACCGCTTCTTGATATTTCTCAATTACTTTCGGAGCAGGGTCTACCAACCAAATTTCTTTGGCTCGTTCTGCAACACTCTCACCGCTGAATAAAGCAATGGCTCTGTCAACTTCGGCTTGTTGTTGGCGGAAGTCTAAAATATTGCCATAAGGTTTGGTATCATTCAAAATACGGTTGGTTCGGCTAAAAGCCTGAATCAATCCATGAAATTTCAGGTTCTTATCAACATACAACGTATTCAAATATTTACTGTCAAAACCCGTGAGCAACATATCCACCACAATCACCAAATCAATTTTGTTTTTGCGTGGATAGTCGGCATTGTTGAACTTCTGAAATTTTATGCGTTGCTGAACATGTTGGTAATACAAATCAAATTCAGTTATTCTATGGTTTGAGCCATACTGCTTGTTGTAATCGCTGATAATTGCTTCTAATGCTTTTTTCTTCTTTTCAGGTTCAACTTTGTTGTCGGCTTTTTCTTGTTGTAAATCTTCCTGCAACTGCTGAACATCTTTATTTCCTTCGGCTGGTGGAGAAAACACACAAGCTATATTTAGCGGAACAAAATTTTCATCTTCTTTTAGTTTGTTTGCCTGAATCTCTTTGAACAGTTCGTAATATTCAATAGCATCATTGATTGAAGCTGTTGCCAACAAAGCGTTAAAACGCTTGCTGTGCGTTGCAGCATCATGTTTTTTCAGAATAGCGTTTGCAACCGCTTTTTTATGGTCGGTGCTACCAACAGTTACATTTTTTTCAGGTTTGAAATAGTCAATATGAAAACGCAAAACGTTTCTATCTTCTATTGCATGAGTGATAGTGTAGTTGTGTAACGGATTTTGGAAAATGTCTTTGGTGGTTACATAAGAACCAACAGTTCCGTCAATTTGCTTGTAGGTTGAGTTATCATCAAAAATCGGAGTTCCAGTAAAGCCGAATAGCTGTGCTTTCGGGAAAAACTCTTTAATGGCTTTGTGATTTTCGCCAAACTGTGAACGGTGGCACTCGTCAAAAATAAAAACAATGCGTTTGTCGCTTAGTGCCTGCAAGCGTTCTTTATAGTTGTTTTTATTGTTTGGGTCTAAAGCCAAGCCTAATTTTTGAATGGTCGTAACGATTACTTTGTTTGCATAATCTTCCGAAAGCATTCGTCTTACCAAAGTTTCTGTGTTGGTGTTTTCTTCAACACAACCTTCTTGAAATTTATTGAACTCCTCTCGGGTTTGTCGGTCAAGGTCTTTACGGTCAACTACAAACAAACATTTTTCAATATTCGGATTGTCTTTGAGCAGGGTAGATGCTTTGAAAGAAGTCAGCGTTTTTCCGCTTCCTGTTGTGTGCCAAATGTAGCCGTTGCCTTTATGTTCCTGAATAGAATTTACAATTGCTTTAACAGCATAAATCTGATATGGTCGCATGACCATCAATTTTTGTTCGCTTGCAACCAAAACCATGTATTTGCTTATCATTTGGCTAATTGTGCATTTGCCCAAAAACTTTTCAGAAAAATCGTCTAAGTGCGTAATTTTTTTGTTGTCCTCACTGGCATATTGATAGATTGGCAAAAACTGTTCGTCAGCATTAAAACTGAAATGTGCAGCATTGTTATTGGCAAAATAATATGTGTTTGAACGGTTGCTCACAATAAACATCTGCATAAAGCAAAGCAATGAATTTGTATAGCCGTTTCCTGGGTCGCTTTTGTAGTCCACAATTTGCTGCATGGCTTTTCGTGGGCTAACTTCCAAACTTTTCAATTCAATTTGCACAACTGGAATGCCGTTAATCAGCAAAATCACGTCATACCGATGATGGCTGTTGCTTGTGTTGATTCTTAACTGATTGATTACCTCAAATTCGTTTTTGCACCAGTCTTTGATGTTTACCAACGTGTAATGCAAAGGCGTTCCGTCCTCACGGGTAAAAGTGTTGATTTCTCTAAGTCGTTTTGATGATGCAAAAACGTCTGGATTTATTATTTCCTTAAAAATTCTTTCAAATTCTGAATCTGTTAAGTTCACACGATTCAAAGCTTGAAACTTCTCACGGAAATTCTTTTCAAGCGAAGCCTTGTCCCGAATGTCTGCCCTGTGAGTGTATTTCAGGTCAGTCAATTTGGCAATTAAACTATCTTCAATTTGAATCTCTTTTATCATGTAAAAATTATATGGGTCAAAGTTACATTTTTATCGGATTAATTGGGCTGAGTTTTGGTAAAAATTGAGTCTATTGGCTTTGTGAGACGGTTGGTCTTGTTTTGAGGCAGCCAAATGTTTTGAGTGTGAAGTGGTACCTATTTTTCATTATTGTCTTTAAACAGTAAAAAATTCCTTTGTCAACCTGTAATTCTTTTTTCTTCGACTTGATTGGAATTATTTACCTAAAAGCAATTAAATTTGCTTTAATTTGACGGGATAATTTTGTAACCGGAGGATATAGAAGCCTTTGTCCGATTGTTGAAGGGAAGGATTTTGTCTTCAAAAGCAGAGGGTTAGTTTTACAATAATGTAGGACAAATAGAATGCAACTAGAGTAAGATATACAGTCGGATTAAAGAAAAAGTTATAAATTTTTCATTGGCAGTTTATCTCAATTTTTTCAACTATCATTTAAAAAATCCAATGGATTTTAGCTTGTTTTGTTACATCCTTATTTGTGTCCAATCTGCCAATTCGATCCTTTATCTTTCTACGGAGGAGCTTTTAAGTATCCATAAGGATGCAGTAGAATTGATCATCAGTAGTTAGCTATTTAGCTAGGAATTGCCATTAACTAACCAACGGAACAGCTTATAGAATGCTTTATACTATTTCTGATTCTGTTAATGGTGATGATCGTGCGAATTTTTCTTTCTGATCATTTCTTTGAAATCGTCCAAACTGATTTCTTTTTTATCTTCTGTGGCAATCGATTTTAAGAAGTCTACAATCTTGGCTATTCTGGCTTGATGAATATATTCTTCATGTTTCTTTTCGTCTTGCATCATTCTGTTGGCAAAACTTCTCCACTGATCTTCCGGAAGTTGATATCCTGCAAACTGTTCTTTGGCCTTGTTGATGATGCTCTGTACAACGTCTTCATAATCCACCTCAAGGTTTTTCTCTGTCCTTATAGCATCTGAAATTAATGTCCAATTGAAAGATTCTTTGAAATGATAAAATTTATGATTTAGGTCGTTTTCTTCGAGCCCCTGCCATTCTTGAAAGGAACTTGTGAGCCATTTTTTTAAGAAGGATTCCGGCAATTCTAACTTTGCTTTATGAATCAAAAACTCAACAAGATCTTGTTCAAACAATTTGTCTGTCTGTCCCTCAAAATATCTCTCAACCTCTGATCGTAAATGAGCGCGAAGTCCGGCTTCATCAGTAATATTTTGCTCAGGTGAAAAATTCATTTTATAAAATTCTTCATTGAGATCTGGTTTGACCAATCGCTGAATTTCTCCTATTTCAAAATCAAATTGGGACTCAAATTCTCTATTATCTTGTTCTTCCAGTTTAAGAAAATATTTTCTAATACTCTGGTCATCCTGATTTTTTTCTACCTGTCTGATGTCTGCAGAAAAACGATGCCCTTTAGTTTTTCCCATCAACTCGGCTTTGAACTCATCGGTCAATTGATCATCGCACAATACAAAACAATCACTGCTGATCTCCGCACCATCCACAAATTTTCCATTCAATTGTAGTTTGATATAATCCGAATCCACGATGGCTTCTGAGGTTTCTTCTCTCTTACTTCTTGATTTAAGAAAATGCTCCAACTCCTCTTCTATCATTGTCTCTGGAATGATCACAGAATATTTTGGAAGTTGGATATTTTCTACCAACGGATCTACATCAAATTGAGGTCGAAATCCTGCTTCAAATTTGAATAAAAGGGTTTCGTTATTTTCATTGGGAATGGGGATCAAATCTCCAACCAATTTTTTACCTGAATCGGTTTGATAGTTTACGATTGCTTTCTCCAAACTTTTGGTCATGACTTCATTGCGTACATCATTTCCGTACAGTTTTTTCACCAAAACGTCCGGTACAGTACCCTGTCTGAATCCTTTAATATGAACTACCTTTTTAAGATCATTCAATTTGTGTTTAATTTCTCCTGCAATTTCTGATTCTTCAAATTTAAAATGAAGTTCACCATGCAAATCTGAGTATGGAATAAATTCTGTTGTCATACTTTTTTATAAATCGAAGTAAATAAAAAATCCCAAAGATTTTTTCAAATCTATGGGATCTAGTGCGGATGGAGGGAGTCGAACCCACACGCCTTGCGGCGCTAGATCCTAAGTCTAGTGCGTCTGCCAGTTTCGCCACATCCGCAGGATCTAATTAAGGCGCAAAGATAATGCGCTTTTTTGACTTTCAAGATCAAATTTATTTAAATTGATATTAAGTAATTATTGAATACATAAATAATTATTAATTAATTAAATATAAATTAATAAAATTTATAATGATTTAAAAAAAGACCGCTTTAGCTTGTTTAAGTTGATTATCATTCGTCAGTAGAAAATTGCGGAATTGGCTTCTGCTCAATGCTTTTTACTGATCCTGATAATGAAAACGGATCAATTCTTCACAGTCCGGATGCAAACTTTTGGCTACAGGACAGGTCTTGGCAGATCGCTCCAAGACTGTTTTTTCTTTTTGAGTATAGTTTTGTTTTGGAAAGTAAATATCTATTTCAATTCTTGCAATTCTTCTCGGCTGGTCTGCCATTATTTTGAGAACATCCGCTTTTGTTCCGTCTATATTGATTTGGTGCGTTCTTGCTGCTATACCCATAATGGTAATCATGCAGCAGGCCAAAGAGGTGGAAGTGAGATCGGTGGGAGAAAAAGCTTCTCCTCTGCCTTGATTGTCCGTGGGAGCATCCGTCATTATTTTTTGACCACTTTTGTGATGTGTAGCTTCTGTTCTTAAATCGCCCAGATAGACCACGCTTGCTGTTTTATTCATTTTGAATTACTTTATTTTTTAGATTGAAACCAGGTCGAATACATTTTGTAATTAGTGGCTGTGCGTTGAATAAAAAATTGAAAATGTTCTTCGTCCAATGCTTTTAACTTTTTTGCAGGAACTCCTGCGTAAATATAACCACTTTCCAATATCATTCCCTCAGGAACCACAGCTCCTGCTCCTATGATGACATGACTTTTTACAATAGCATTGTCCATCACTATTGCACCCATTCCTACCAATACTTCATCTTCTATTCTGCAACCATGAACAATGGCCCTATGCCCGACACTCACTCTATGACCTATATGAGTTTCCGATTTTTCATACGTTGCATGCAATATAGCTCCGTCTTGAATATTGACCTCATCACCAATTCTTATTGCATTGACATCTCCGCGGATGACGGCTTGAAACCAAATACTGCATTGCTTTCCAATGACTACATCTCCAACTATAGTAGCATTCTCAGCTATCCAACAGTCGTCTCCAATGACTGGAGTAAAATTTCTGACCGAATGTATTACTGCCATACTCATTGAACAGGACTAACTTTATACGATTTATTTTTTAATAATTGAAGGACACCTTTTGGACCTGACAAATGTCCTGCTCCTACAGCAAAAAAACACGATCCCTGGGACATCAAAGTTTCCATTTTTGGAATCCATTTTTCATTTCTTTTATACAACAACAAGTCCAAATAGGGTTTGAGTTCACTGTCGTCATTTTGTATTTCAGAACTTAACGCTTCCAAGTTTTGAGCTTGGTAAAACTGAATAAGTTTTTGAAATCCATCCTTTTCCTTCTCATCATTTTTAAGTTGTGATACCAATGCTTTAGCTTGAATACTGTAAGGAATAGTATCAAATATTGAGATTTGAAACTCAAGACTTTCTAAACCTTCGATGCTTTTGTGTGTAGTATCGGCATAATCTTGAAAAGCAAACTCATAAGACTTAAGATTGCCTTCATCTGTACCTCCAAGGTCTCCTGCCTGAAGCATCGAACTCAAAAACATAGGCTTCATGCGTTCAAAAAACTGAATGGGAAGACCGATTTCCTCTAATTTTTTTGTGACTAAGGAATAATCTTCTTTACTCATTAACATCGAAATAGTAGTGTCGGAGTTCATGGTAAGTTTATTCATCAACCCAAACAATTGACCTGCGTCTGTCATTTCTTTGAGGTCTACTTCTAAAACAATTTTTTGACTCTGGGACAAAGCAACTTCGGTTCCTTTTGGGAGAAAAAAATCCTTTTCTGGAATCATGTGAATCGTTCCAAACAGATAAGAAACTTCTTTGGTTTTGGTCGATTCAATTTTCCATAATAAAGCATTTGTCTCCTGTGAATATACAAAGCTGTCCAATGCAGCGATCAAAAAATAAAGAATACTAAGTTTGGATTTCATGATGTAAACAACACTCAATTTCGAATTCTGTTTTTCTTTTATTCGTGTTCTCTGAGATTTAGTTCAGATCTTTTGGCCAACGGAATACTGTCTGAATTTAGTTCAATGGGCAAATCACGCTGAAGTTGAAGTATATCGGGTTGACCTGCTTCTACCCAAGCAGAATACCAGATAGAGCCAATAGCACGAATGGAGGCTTTCATCCTGGCTTCAACCTGCCTGTTCAATCGTTGATGATACAATGCAGAATATTCTTTGCAAGGCAACTTTGTAATGAGGCCCAAACGTTCTTCATAACAATACTGCAAATCAGAGGGAATCTCTTGACTGATTTGTTTTTCAATGGCTAATGTGGAATCTACGTAGTGATGACTTGTTCGGATGATATTCCAAAAATAAGAAACAGGGTGAGCAACAAATTCTGCAGTCCCAGTCCAAAAATCAAAGTCCTCTTCTGCAAAAAGTTCTGGAATTCTACTTTCCCAAAAAGCATGAATGCCTATCTGATTGCTGAGTTGACCATTATAATTTTCACTGGTATGCAATGGAACATGGGCATCCCCAATGTAATGACCAATATCTGCAGACAGCTTCAATACTAGATTGGCATCATGCATTTTCCAGGCTTGGATCAATCGGTCATACATAGACTTTAAATGATAGGGGAGAATGCCATGAGCAGTGAATTCATCTTTGATCCATAAATGATGCTCTGAATTTAACTCCGGAATTAAATGACGTAAAACCTCTTGATCCTCAACTATCCAATGCGTCTGATCGTATTCCCTCATGGCATACCATTGAATCCAATTTCCTAAACTGTCCAATGACAATTCACCTCGCAAACAGATTACCCTTGACAAGAATTCCTGTGAAAAAGTTACAAATTTTAGCTTGTTTTGATCTGCCAATTTAATGGGTTCAAATACTGAAATTGTGTCTAACTCATGACATAAATAAAAGGAGGAATATATTCCTATTGCTTTACCCAAAGATCTGGGAAGAGTGATCCAAGCACTATCGCCCCAATGATCCAAATCAATATAATGCCGTACCGCTTCGGCTTTAATTGCATATCTTCTTTTGTCAGGATCTACAGCGTGTTCTGCAATATAATCTATTTCGTTTTTGTAAAATTGATTCAAAGGCGGCGGAAGAGTAAAAACAGCCATTTTATTGATCAATCGATGACCGTAAAATCCCCAATCATCCTGAGTTTTTTGGTTTGAAAACAATACAATGGAGCCTGTCAGTACGAACAAGTAAATTCTCCAATGCAATCTCATAAGCTTTTCTATTGGTGTAACTCTTGCAAGGTAGTCATTATTCCTGAAATTTGACCTAATTGAACTAAATAAAGATCTCCACTTGAATAAGCTCCATAGAATCTGAACAATTGATCACTGTTAAGAAAAGCAGGACTCATGTCTATTTTTGACTCCAAATCAGGGTTAATGGGATATAATTTAAGTTCTGTTTCTTGATTGTTTTTCGTTTTCACTTTGATAATACAATATGGAGTCATGTCCACTAATTTAGCTTTAATCGGATTTGAATTTTCAAAAGCTTCTGTCCCGATTTGGGTAAAAGATTGAAGAAATTTTTTCATTTTTTGTTGATTCACTTGTTGAGGGTTTCCTTTGTTATCTTTTAATTCTGCCTTTTGATCATTATAGCTTAGCTGAAAAGATTTTTCTGGATATAAGGGATACATCACAGAAGCTTCTTGAATATCCATTTCATTAAGTCCGAAAATGTATAGATCTCTCCATTGTTCCTCGCTGAGATTGTAGCGATAGCGAAGATTGGATTCGATAAAATCAATATGCATAATATAGGGTTGGACAGATCCATCCATAATGCAATACAATCCTTTCTCATCATTGGTCACTCCACCTATATAGTAGGTTTTGCTGGGTTTTGATTCATTGGTGTAAATCTCAACTTTGATGCCATTAGTAACAAATGTGGACATAATGGTTTCATACATGCTTTTTGGAGGAATGGACTCAAGTTTGAGTTTCTGCAGAACAAACAATAAATTATTAATTTTATTTTGAGCTACCTTGAATTTTCCATTTACCATCCAATAATTTTTTTCCTTTGTCAATTGGATGGAAGGCTTTCCTCTTTCGGCCAAAAAAATTTTTTGAACCTCATCTATTTTTTGAACAGCAAAATCTCTATCGTTTGTTACAAGACTGGTATTTGGATTATTTGATTTGATCAGATAAAAACTAAGAATACCAAGACTGATAAATCCTAATAATAAAAGAAGTAAATTTTTGTTTTTCATAAATTGAATTTTGAAACAGCGGTGAACAGAACTTTTGAGTACAAATTGTACAATAGGTTTATTACGTTCCGGAAACAAAACCGGTATATTTCTTTTTGCGATACCAAGTATTGAAAATTCCAAAAAGGACCAATCCTAATAAGGGCAAACCTATATTGAGAAATTGCCAAAATGATCTTTCTTTTGCAACTTTTACTTTGTCAAGCAATCTGATTTTAAATTCTTTAGATCTTGCGCTCAATATATTCTGATCATTGGTCAAATATTCAAGTGCATTGCTTAAGAAATCCCTGTTTCCGTTAAAGGTAGTTTTTTCAAATTTATTGTAACCCAGTTGGGCAAACTTTCCATTCTCCTTGTCATATAAATTTTTTATAATTTCTCCATCCGAAACCAAAATCATTTTATTGTTAGATACAGATGACACAAAATCTTGACCTATAGAATGCAACCCTTGCAACATAGATTCTTCCATTCGATTTTCAAAAGCAGAACTAAATCCTCCTTCTACCAAATAGGCAATAGGAATATTGGGTTTATTGAATTTGTCGGGATCGGGTTTGTATCTTAAAATATCAAATCCTACTTTATTGGGATAAAGCTGAATTCTAGAATATTGAGAGCTATACAATAAGGCTGTTTTAGTTTGAGTTAATTTAGTTTTGATGGTATCTATACTGGATACAAATTCAAAGTTGATATAATCCAAATTTCTTGAAATTGGATGATTGCTTCGTGCAGCGACTAAAGGATGATAATACCACGGAAACAATTCTATCTGCGGTCTGTCTCCCTGCTTTCCAATGACCTGAGGAATACGACTGCATTCAAGATCAAGCACAAAATCTGGCTGAATACGGAGCCCGTATTTATACAATAAATCAGACAATCCTACATCAAGTGGCTCCGGTACATACTCGGTTCTTGTACTCATGCTGTCCAAACTCATTGCCATACCATCCACCAACCAAAGCACTTTACCTCCACGCATGATGTATTGGTCAAGTGTAAATTTGTTCTGCTCACTATACGGCAATCGAGGTTTTGCAATGATCAGAGCGTCCACCTCTTTTTTTAGCAACGGAACACTGTCTAAATTGACCCTTCCAAAATTATAAAAATACCTCAGAGAGCTTTCGATAGATCTTGTTTGTTCCGATTCCAACTCACCATGTCCTGTTACAAACAGGATGTTTTTTTTATTATTTGAAAGCAATCGCTGCAATCCATTGGCCATTTTATATTCTAGCAGATTTATGGAATTCCCAAGATTGGTTTCTTGATCTGCTCCTGAAGCATTTTCAAGGAGATTCACAATCATTTTGTCAGAGCCACTCATCAATATTGCATAGGGATATATGAGTTGCTCTTTGTTTTCTGTTCCTGTTCTTACCATCAGGTTAGTAGGCAACATCCCATCCTTACTGTATTCTTCTCTCCGTTTATTGATATCATGGGCAGTTCCCTCATTTGGATTTTCAAAACTGTATTCTATATACCCATTATAAGATCTCATTTGATCCAAGAGATCTTTTGTAGCTTGTTTGAGTCGTTTGAATCCGGCAGGAAATTCCCCATCCAGAAGAACTCTAATGTAAATATTGTCGGGAACTGATCGAATCAAATGTTTTGTCGGCTCTGTAAGCCTAAATCGATTGTCTTCTGTGAGATCAATATTAAGGTGGACAAAAGAGACAATAATATTGATAAAAACAATAATTCCCAAAACCAGACTAATCCTTGCTCCTCGACTTAATGAATCTATGAACCTCATATTAAAAAAGTCTTGATTTTAGTTGTTCAACTGTAAGCCAAAGGAAGAAAAAAATCAAACTTCCAAAATAAACCAGATCCTTCAAATCTATTAATCCTTTGCTCATCTGATTGTAATGTTCATCAATACCAAGCTGAAGAACAACATCATCTACCTTGCCAAAAAAAACAGGCAACTTAGAAATATAATAAAACGCACTATAAAATAAAAAACACAGAAATGAAGCCAAAATAAATCCTACAATTTGATTTTTTGTAAGCGAACTGGCAAATAGTCCAATAGCAACAAATCCGGCCGCCAAAAGTATAAGTCCCAGATAGGAACCTGCAATAGCTCCACTGTCCAAATTTCCTTTTGGTGAACCCAATTGATAGACAGAATAATAATAAAGTAGGCTTGGTAGAAGGGCCAATAATACCAAAATAAGATTTGCAAAGAATTTTCCAAAAACGATCTGAGTTTCTGTGAGAGGTTTTGTCAATAGTGTTTCCATTGTGCCTTGGGCCATTTCTTCTGCAAAAGCCCTCATGGTGACTGCAGGAATAAGAAATAAAAATATAAAGGGCGATACAGAAAATAATTGATCAAGAGAGGCCACGTTGTAATCCAGTATGCTGTAATCCGGAAATACCCACATCAGGGATCCCATGATGATTAAAAAAACAGCAATCACCAAGTAACCTATAATTGAACTAAAAAAAGAACGAATCTCCTTGTATATTAATTCTGCCATTACTCTTGATTTGGTTTGGTGAGAGAATTGAAAACATCTTCTAAATTATTTTTTTCTTTTACCATCTCCAAAATGATCCAATTATTTTGTTTTGCCAGTTCAAAAATTTCTTCACCCAAATGGATACTCGATGAGCTGCTGAATCTATAATGATGTTCATCAAGTTTTTTTACTTTAATAGATTTATGATCATACCCTGAAGGCAGAATTTTTTGCTTGAATTCAACAACATAATGTTGGTTAGAATGTAATCCATTTTGCAACTCATGGATTTCTTGATTTGCAATGAGATTTCCTTTATTAATGATAATGACTCGATCACATAATGCCTGTACCTCTTGCATAATATGGGAAGAAAAAATCAAGGTTTTCTGTTTGCCAAAATCCTTGATTAATTTTCTGATATCAATCAATTGATTGGGATCCAACCCACTGGTTGGTTCATCCAAGATAAGAATTTCAGGATCGTGAATCAATGCTTGACTAAGTCCCACTCTTTGTCGATACCCTTTAGAAATTGCTCCAATTCGCTTATTTTGTTCAGGACCCAAACCGGTCAATTCGATCAGTGATTTTACTTTCTGTGTAGCTTGTTTTAGTTTGTAAAGGCGTGCAATGCAAAGCAAGTATTCATGCACATACATATCCTTATACAAAGGATTATGTTCAGGCAAATATCCAATTCTTCGCTTCACTTCTTCCGGCTGATTGCGTATAGAATATCCACAGAGTTGAGCATCTCCTTCGTCCGGTAAAATATAAGCCGAAAGCATTTTTAAGGTTGTCGATTTTCCGGCGCCGTTTGGTCCAAGAAAGCCTAAAATTTCACCCTGTCGAGCTTCAAAAGAAATGCCGTTTACTGCTCGCTGAGAACCGTAAATTTTGCTTAACCCTTTGACTTCTATTGTGGTTTGCATAAAGTGACAAAGATATAACGTTTCAAGCTAAAGAAAGCTGTACTGAAATGCTATTTTTTGGTTCTATGCCCAACTTTAACTGTGGAAAGTCAGCTCAAAATTTAAAAGGGGACATGTTATAAAACTAAAGCTGCCGGAATGTTCTGTTATTTCCTAATCTACCTGTAGCCAAAATTATTTTTAAACCTCAATGGTTGTGGATCAGGGATTGGACATAAGTTCATCCACTTATAGTACGAAAATGAAATTTTTATTTTTCTTTCTACACTTGTAGATGGATTATTGATGCAAAGGATTCGATGGTAGTTTTTGAAATAGATCGACAAATTCATCTAAATTCCATGCATCTGCAAGTGAAAATTCTCCAATCTGTGTTCTGCATAATGAATTAAGATAGGCGCCATTATTGAGTTTTTTGCCATATTCATGAGCAATAGATCTTATATAAGTCCCTTTACTGCATACAATTTTAAATTCCAAGACGGGTTTATTTTTTGTGTAAAGTTCAAATTCTTCAATGATCATCTGTCTCGGTTTAAGCTCAAGTTCTTGACCCTTTCGCGCCATTTTGTACGCCGGCTTACCATTGATTTTTACAGCAGAATGTGCGGGTGGCGGAATATAAATTTCCCCTAGAAAATTTTGTCTGGTTTGCTCAAGCTCTTTTTCTCCAATATGATCAATTGCATAGTGAGCGTCTATTTCTGTCTCACAATCATAACTCGGCCTTGTTGCGCCAAGGAAAAAACTTCCGGTGTATGTTTTTTTTTGAGCTTGATATTGATCGATTTGTTTGGTCATCTTTCCAGTACAAAGAATCAGCAATCCTGTAGCTAACGGATCAAGAGTGCCTGCGTGTCCAACTTTGAGTTTTGAGCCGATAGCTTTGCTTACTACTCTGCGTATAATGGCAACAACATCAAAAGAAGTTTTTCCCAAAGGTTTGTCAATCAACAAAACAGCTCCCTCGACAGGATCAAACTCGGATATATTTTGTTTGTTGATGATCATATTATAACTTTAATCAAAAGGAAATTAAAAATTATTTTTTACCAACAGATTTAAACAAACTAAAAAATCCATTGAAATGAATCATTTCAAAAAGTTTAATTTCTCAACTATTGATGCAAATAATAATAAACTAAAAAACTAATGGAAGCAAGTATGCAATAGATTGCAAAATAGATCAACTTAACCTCTCTCACCAAACTGATCATCCATCTGCAGGCCATTACACCCACAATAAATGCAGCCACGCAGCCCGCAAGTAATGATGACATATTGATTTGATGAGTTATAGGTTCACTGTCTAATAAGTCTTTGGCAATTTTCCCAAAAATCAAAGGAACTACCATGAGAAATGAAAATCGAGCTGCATCAAATCGCGAAACATTCAATAAAAGTGCAGTAGAAATAGTTGCTCCGGATCTTGAGATGCCCGGAGTAATGGCTATGGCCTGTGCTATCCCTATGAGTAATGATTTTTTAAAATCCAACTCACCTACGGCATTTTTTTTACTGTTTGCAAAAAACAACAAGCCGGCTGAAATTAATAACATGCAGGCTACCAGCACATATTTTCCTTTGAACATCTCATCTATTACATCTTCAAAGAAGAGTCCGACGATCACAGCAGGAATCATCGAAATGATAATTTTTAGAGCGAAAATTCTGTGTTGCGAATCTTCGGGACTGAACAGCCCTGTGATTATTTTCCATATTTCTTTATGAAAAACTACAACGGTGCTCATTGCAGTTGCCACATGCAACGCAACGGTGACCTGCATACTATCGGCAGCCGCAAATTGATCTCCCAAAAAATATTTTGCGAGTTCAAGATGACCACTGCTGCTTACAGGCAAAAACTCCGTCAATCCTTGGATAATCCCAAGGATGATCATCTCAAGAGTTTCACTCATTATTTCTCTTTGAATATAGCATAAATCTGCATACCCAAACCGGCTAAAATACAGATCGGTGCCAATACAGTTCTTCGAGCTGAGTAGATAATGGACTCATCCCATACATCCGGCGACGGCATCCATCCTCCCGACATCAAAATCATTCCGAGCGCAATGAGACCTAGTCCAATGAAAACAAATTTCATCTGCACTTTACCGTAGGTCATCTCCGGTCCGTGGATTAATTTATTCAGTTCAGGAATATCGGTTTGAACTTTACTGGCCGTTGTTTTAACAGTTTCACTTCCGGTTTTTTTAGTTTTAGATTCACCCATAATAGTTCAAAGTTTAATTTTTTATGATAGATTGAATACGCTTTTTTACAAAAAAATAATGGACCATTGGACCCAAAAGAATAAGAACGAAAAAACTGAGAAAAAAATTTTGTAAGCCGATTATTTCTTTCATCCAAGGAAAAAAAGAATAGATCGTGATTAATACAAGACCCAAACCCCCGATGGCCAATAAGGCTGCGGCCAAACCAAAAATAATGGATCTCTTATTGTAAGCCGACAACAAAGTGTGTTGGGATGCTCCCATTAGAACCAAACTGGAAATCACTTCCATCCGCTCACCTACAAACAGGCCGCTCAGATACCAAAAAATAAAAAGACAAATGCAGAGAAAAACAATAAGAAATACTATACTGCCACTGATCAGTTTAGTTAAAAAAAGATGAGAATTGTTTTGATCTGCATTGAGCAATTGGATATCTTGAATGACGGTTTTATAAAGTTCATTTTGTTTTATTTTCTCTATGACTGAAACAGAAGAAGAATTGGATTTCAATGTACAAACCAAAATATCCGTAAAAGGATTTTCTTGCTTATCTAAAATCACCTGAGAAATTTCAGTTTGCATTTTTTCTAATGCCACCTCTTTGGATATCCACGAAATAGAACTTGCATCTATTTCCACTATGGATTTTAGTTGGTCTTGTAAATGTTGAATCTGTTCTTTGTTGCTTGATGTTTGTAACTCAATCACCAATGTTTGATCTGAATGGTTTTGTTTTTTGGAACTCCATAAAGATAGGCTGAGCAACAACGATGCACCAACCAAAAAAAGGACAGTACTCAGAACCAAAACATAGAGAAAATAATTGTCTTGAGATTTGATTTTCATGCAGCTGAAACTGATGACAAAGGTAACCAAAATAAAGCAAACATAACAAAAAAGAAAAACTCTGTCAGTGAGTTCCCATTAGGCTCACCAATCCACTGATAATCAATACAATTCCTGTTATCAATCCCGCGTTGTGTTCTATCTTATGCCAGTTGAGGACGGTGCTGCCTCGATACATCAAACTCATCCAAATCCACATCCCACCTACAGAAACAATGAGATATATCAAAGAAAGTAAAACCAAAGAAGGAATACCGTAGGCTCCTGCCATCAAAAAGTAGGGAACAATTTCCATGCATGGAGATAAAAACATCATGCCCAAAATCGAATAAAAAATAATACTGGTATTGGATTGATTTTGCAATTCATCTGTATCGATATGAAAATGATGGTGAGTGTGATGTCGGTATAGAAAAAAAAGTCCAAGCAGAATAAGACAGACCGGTAAAATAATTTTAAATATTGAATCAAACCAATGCTTAAGTTGCTCTCCTAAAAAACTTACAATCAATCCCAACAAAATAGTAGAACAAGCATGGACTAATCCTGCAAGAAGTGTAATTCGCAATGTCTCTGATTTAGTCCAAGATTTGGCTTTGGAAATAGTTAGCAGCGGCAACCAGTGACTAGGGACCAAAGCATGCATCAGACTGATCATAATTGCACCACTAAGTATAATTTCTAACATAATTTTATTCTAGTTTCTATTTGATGGACAACATTCAATACCATCGAAAATTTTAATTTTTTGGAGATGCATACTTCATCTCTTTTGATGAGCTTTAGTCCTGCTATCCGGTCGCTCCGCTCCCTACTATCAGGTCTAAGTTTGCATCTTTAGCTTGTTTGCCTTTGGAGTTTTTACAAACTACAATCTCTGCAATAGCAATACCAATGAAATAATGGCCGTCATCTGAGCAAAGGCATCTGCAGTAACTTTGGTCCAATCTACATCTTTGCGTTCTTTGCCATCAGCTTTCAATTTCTTAGGCTCCTTGATTCCAACATTTATAGTAGATCCTTTTTCAACTTTAGGATATTTTTTAAAAAAAATATAGTCTCTTGCTTTTTCTATTCTTCCATTTGCATGTTGTACCGTAATGTTGTTGCGATCACCTTGCTTGGACACACCGGCGGCGTAACGATTTATATAATACTTTGCATTTTTACCTTCATAATAGGCTACGGCAATGGCATTTTCTTTATCTAAAAATTTCTCGGGATAAAGGATTTTTGCATTAGTAGCACCTGTAATTTTCACCAAATCTTTTTTCTTCGGAATCTCAATACGATCTCCATCTTTAGCAATATAGTTATACCTTGAGCCCGGACGTTTGAGGGCTTTTTCCAGTTCAAGAACAACATACCCGATATTGTCCTCAGTTCGATATAAACTTGCACCACTTTCAAAAGCTTCAGCAGTCAATCCTCCTGCGCGAGCAATGAGATCGGCTACAGTTTCATTAGGTTTTATCAATGCATAAGGTCCTGGATATTTCACCTCACCTTCTATGCTGACTATCTGCTGAAACTCAAACTCCGGTTGATTTCTCACAACGATAATATCAAAGGGTTCAATTTGGTAGCTGTTATCTCCTTCGGTTGTCACTAAATTTCTATTGATGGTAATGGTCTTGACGGCTGTAGTCGTTGGTTCGTTATCTTTTACCAGAACTCTGAACACATCCACTCTATTGGTAGCAGCGCCAAACTGAAAACCTCCTGCAATAGATACTGCATCAAGAGCTTGCATTCCTTTACCGTATTTATAAATACCGGGTGACTTAACAGCTCCGCGTACATCAACAAAAAGTTTGGTAGAAAATTCCTCTTCGGACAATATTACAATGCTATCCATAGCATGGAGCAATACATTTTGATCTGAGTTTTCAGAATAAACAGCCTGCCTTATTCCGGTTCGGATGATTTCTATTTCTTTTTTATTGCCTTCCTTTGGTCTGAAAATAAAAGCTATGGGCCAAGCATCCGGTTTTAGTCCGCCGGCCAATAAGACCAAATCTTTGATTCGAACATCATTATTGGGATCTATATCATACTTGCCCGGAAGTCGAGCTGCTCCGGAAACAGATACAAAGCCTTTTTCTGAATAAGCAGAAAGTTTATAAACAATAAGCTCATCTTTAGCTTGTAATGCCTGATCTTCGATTCCTTGACTTACTTTGTTGAGGTTGACTCTTAGTAATGAAATGGTTTGATTGGGATTTGTTCTCCGAATAAAAGCCACTTCTTTATTGGACTCCGGAGTGAATTGAATTTTGCGAACCAGCTCAGAGAGCTTAGAGTTGCTTTGAAACTGATACTGAGTTTCTGACCTTACCTCACCTTTCACATAAATGTATTCTTCTTCTTTTGTTTTTATTCCGGAGACAGTAACTATATCTCCTTTTCTCAAGCTAAAATCTCCGTTGCGTTTGAGTAAATCTGCATAAGGTACGTCAATGATAATGCGTCTATCGTTTTCTATTCTGTTGACCTGAATTACATTTTGTATCGCCTCTGTATTGAGACCGCCGGCGTATTCAATTAGCTTTTTCAAATTTTCTCCATCGATTAATTCATATTTGAATGGTCTGTTTACATAGCCTTGAATTTGGACCACGCGATCTGCAACCGGAACTTGTATAATGTCATTGTTCTCCAAATAAAAATCTTTTTGGATCGTGGGGTCTGCCATAAACTTATAAACATCCATAATGGTTTCTTTCCCATTTCGGATCAATTTTATTTTTCGTACTGAACCCAAGTTTGTAGGTCCACCTGCAGCGATCAAAGCATTGAATGCGGTGTTGATGGCAGGAAGTGTAAATCCTCCATATTGGAAGACCTCTCCAAAAATATTTACATTAATTGTTCGTGAATAATTTACCGCAACTTGGAATTCGTTAGAATTAAATCTGTAGAATCTTCTGAAATAATTTTTCAATATTTCTCTGGCTCTACTCAGGGGTGCGCCTTTAAGAAAAATTCTTGGCATACGATTTGGGGCAATGTATCCATCTGCATTGATTTCATAAACTTCGTTGAGTTGACTCAATCCCCAGATTGCAACACTGACCTGATCTCCAACTCCGAGAATATAAGATTCCGGAGGTTTAATGTCATTTGCCTGTCGATAGACTGCGAGACTTTGATTTCTAAAAATTTCCTGTCCCCAGATTTCAACAGGAATTTTTTGTTCGACTATTTTACCTTCTTCTATTATCGAGTCTTTTGCAATTCCTCCGACTTTCTCTTCCAAGGGAGCGTCTTTTTTATTTTTGGAAGGTGGAAGTTGTTTGGCTTTATTGGGTTGTTCTGCGGGCTTCTTTTTTTCTTTTTCTTTGCTATTGATTTGTTTTGATTTTTCTGTTTTTTCTGCTTCAATTTCTTTAATGGCAGACTCTATTTCTTTTTGGATTCCTGCAGCTTGAGCCGGCTCCAAATTTTTAAGTTGGTCCAGGTCTATTCCTTTTTCAAGCAGTTTGCTGCGCAGTTCTTCTTCAGTGATATTGTGTTTACTTAGTTCTTGAAAAGCCTTTTCTTCAATCTGTTTCTCTATTTGTCCATAGGCAATGGAACCCAACATGAGTTGGAAGAAACACAACAACAAAAACGACAAGACTGAAGATTTAATATTGTAATTCATTGCGTTTGGAGTAATGTCTTTGATAATAATTTTGATATTCGCCATTGACAATTTGATTAAGCCATTCTGTATTTTGAAGATACCAATCTACTGTTATTTTTAAGCCTTGTTCAAGATCCATACTCGGTTCCCATGATAATTTCTCTTTTATTTTACTTGCATCAATGGCATACCTTAGATCATGACCGGCTCGATCTTTGACATATCGTATCAATTGCTTAGAACTACCGTCGGGTCTGTTCAATGCAGAGTCAACAATTTGACATAAGAGGTTCACCAGATCTATATTTTTCATTTCGCAGTTGCCTCCGATGTTGTATGTTTCTCCATCTTGGCCGTTGAAAAAAATTCTGTGAATAGCAGATACATGATCTCCCACCCACAACCAATCTCTAACATTGAGACCTTGTCCATAAACCGGCAGTTCTTTTTGATGAAGAATGTTATTGATCATCAATGGGATAAGTTTTTCAGGAAATTGATATGGCCCGTAATTGTTGGAACAATTGGAGATCACTATCGGCAATTGATAAGTATGATGAAAAGCTCTAACTAAATGATCTGAAGAAGCTTTGCTCGCAGAATAGGGAGAGCGCGGATCATAGGAAGTGGTTTCGGTAAATTTTCCTGTTTCTCCGAGGCTGCCGTAAACTTCATCTGTACTCACATGATAAAACCGATGTGAGTTCATTGAATTTTTCCAATATTCTTTGGCAGCAAGGAGCAAATTAACTGTTCCCAATACATTGGTGCTGATAAAATCAGTAGGAGACTCAATAGATCTGTCTACATGAGATTCTGCAGCCAAATGAATTACATCGGTGATCTTGTATTGATTAAATACAGTTTGAATGGCATTGAGATCTCTAATATCTTGTTTTTCGAATCCATAATTTGGAGCCGTTTCTATTTCTTTGAGATTGGAAAGATTGCCAGCATAAGTAAGAAGATCACAATTGACTACAAAAATTTCAGGATGTTGATGTACAAAATATTTTACTACGTGAGAGCCGATGAATCCGGCGCCTCCGGTGATGAGTATTCTTTTATTGAATTGATCTACTTTCATTGCTAATCTAAAGGAACAATTTTCTTAAAATATTCGTAGGTAAGTTGTAAGCCTTTGCTTCTGTCAAACTGGGGTTTCCAACCTAAAATTTCTGTTGCCAAACTTATGTCCGGTCTTCTCTGTTTCGGATCATCTTGTGGCAATGGTCTGAATCCAATTCGCGCATTTGGATTTCCCACTAAAGTGAGAATCTCTCTGGCAAATTCGTAGACAGTAATTTCTTGAGGATTTCCGAGATTGACAGGATAAGAATAATCCGACAACAAAAGTCTGTAAATTCCTTCCACCAGATCATCCACATAGCAGAAAGATCTTGTTTGACTTCCATCACCAAAAATAGTCAATTCTTCTCCACGTATAGCTTGTGAAAAAAACGCAGGTAAAACACGACCATCTTCTCTTCTCATTCTTGGTCCATAGGTATTGAAAATTCTTACAATTCTTGTTTCAAGGGAGTGATAACGATGATAAGCCATAGTTATTGCTTCCTGAAACCGTTTTGCTTCATCATAGACTCCGCGTGGACCTATTGGATTCACATTGCCCCAATAGCTTTCTTTTTGTGGATGCTCCAGCGGATCTCCATAAACTTCACTGGTGGAGGCTATCATAAATCTTGCCTTTTTTTCCTTTGCCAAACCAAGTAAATTGTGTGTGCCAAGGCTTCCCACCTTGAGTGTTTGGATCGGCATTTTGAGGTAATCTATGGGAGATGCAGGAGAAGCAAAATGTAAAATATAATCAAGTTTTCCGGGGACATGAACAAATTTACTCACATCATGGTGATAAAAAGTAAACATAGGGTCGCCAAAAAGATGTTCAATGTTGGCCAAATTCCCGGTGATCAGATTGTCCATAGCATGGACTCTATAATTTTCTTTGAGGAATCTTTCACACAAATTGCTGCCTATAAAGCCGGCTGCTCCGGTGATAAGGATTGTTTTTGGATTCATAACGTGCAAATTTATAAAAAAAAGCTTATGTTTGGTTGATTATCAAGCTAAAATATATTTTAAACTTACGATATAAATAGTTTGAGTGTTCAGGCAATAAACTGCGTTTGAGCCGGAATGAGTCCATTTGCTCCAGTCTAAAATTGTGTAGACTATTGATTATCAATCGAATGAAAATGATAAAAAGTATTTTCATTTTTAGACAAAGGCATTGTATGATATTCATCAGCTCAATGGCAGGAAATCGTTGCTTTATGGCAATATGGAGAAGCTTTTATCTGCTGACTTGTATAGAGAAGCCAAGAGTAAGAATCCAGTAGTTCAGTTTCAGAACCCTGTGGGGCTTTCTTCAATTGAAATTAAAAGTATCAATTAGAATGAAAATTTATAACAAATATTGTTAAGAAATTGGTCTAGTAGATGGGGAGTACTGCAGAAACACTAAGCTTGCTTATTGGATTTTGAATTTGTTGTTTGTCTGAAGTAATACAATGTGCATGATCATGGCTATTAATTTAAGTAATTAGATAAATGCTTGGCATAAACTTTGGATTTATTCCTATGCTTTCAAGAAATCCAATGGATCTATATTTCTAATGTACAAATCGACTTTATAAATTTTCAATCAAATATACACTCATAGTATCGACATTTACAATCTTGAAAGCATTTAATTCAATAAAAGAAATCATTCTTATGATGCTATCTTTACAATCTCTTAAAATAATGTGAGCCTCATTATCAGGATTATGGTTATACATTTTAATAAATCCAAAAAGGTAAGCATCTCCTCCCATTAACTGATTCAATTTTATCTTATAGACATGGAAATCTTCAACATATATTTTTTCATATGATCCAAATTTAACTTCTAATTCCAGTGAATCAGTGAGTTTATGCCCAAGATAAAAATTTCTTTCAGGTCTTCTATTCTCACGTATTAAACATGATGAAAATAGTATTAGAATAAGCACTGTTATTATTAAATACTTCATTTACACAGATCTTTAACCAAATTACTAAATGAATCAGCGTTGGTTAGCGCTTGATATAATTTCAAATCTTTATATTTACTGCTCCATTCATATTGCCAATCTCCAGCAACAAAATAATTATGAAACCACTCATGAATCAAAGTAGATGAACGATCAATGTTTGATAGACTCCAATATTCGGGATCACACAGTCTGACATCAGCTAAATGGGTAGCAGGATATGTCCATGCTGTTGTAAATTCACCACAATAACCAGTTCCATTTAGTTGATTAATATAATTACAATCAGCCGAATTAAACCTTACATATTTACACATAAAAGAAAGGAAGTCTGCTAATATTTCTTTTGAAATACCAGAGAAATGATTCTCTAGAGCAGTTTTTACTTCATCAGGCAAATTTCCATCGTAATTATACAATTTATCGGCAGCGCATTTCAACATTTCTCTCGCTCTATCATGATCTAGGTTCACAATTGATTTTTGATCCACATTACAATTCTTACATTCTCTTACTGATCCTAACTCATTACTTTTACAAAGTTTTATTTGTTCTTTAGGGTTTGTTATTTTCAATTGTGGAAGCAATCCATAAAATTCGCCAAGACAATTTTGAATATTTTTATAATCCTCCCATTCCTCATCCGTCAAGCCATATTTTTCTGTATAAAACTGCTTTTTACATTTATCATTTATCGGAGCATTTTTTGCCAATAGGGCATCTATCATACACATTTTAAATTTTACATAATCCCCTTTTGAGAGATTCTGACAGATTAGAACTTCGTCCTCATAATTATTCATAAGATCCATAGAACCACATTCATTATCGAAAAGCTCAGAGTTTCTAGCAGGCGAATTGACTGTTGTTCCTCCATAAGTACCAGATCCACCATTGCCTCCACTTCCTGATAATCCACTTCCATTTCCCGGATC
>DEQQ01000011.1 GCA_002360455.1 Saprospiraceae bacterium UBA3362 | reverse complement strand
CGCCAATGTGCGTGCAATAAGTTCAGAATTCCTTGAACTGACATTTGCCATTCTGCGTTTTATTATGAAATTAAATATTGGAATAACAATCCACATCCAAATAATAATAAATAAATAAAACCTAAAAAGCCAAACAGGAAAAAACTGTCTCATTTGTGGAAGAGCAAATAAAACAAGCCCAACAATTAATAAGATCCACTTGAGCTTATAAGATCTTTCCTTTTTGGACTCCCCTCCCACTGACTCAACAATATTTAATTCATCCAATACCAATAGGTCTGATTTTACGGACGTCCATCTTTTATAAATTCTAAAAAAATAATGTATGAAAACTACAGATGAAAAAATATAAACCAATAAATAAAAAGCTACCAATACTGAGCTCCCTTGAATTGTACCAAATAAATCGAAATATTTTGGAATTTTTAATACAAATTCATCTATAGCTTGTATCAAATTGTTTCCGCCAAATAAATAAAGTAAAATAAGTTTCTGAAATGCCGATTCAATAAAACAGCACAACATACTGATTGATGCCACTGCAACTAAATTACGAATCAAAGAAAAAATTATAAATGTAAATGATGCTTGAAATCCAACAGCCATCAATGCTGTTGGAGAGGCTTGGGGGCTAAGTATAATTTTCAATAGCAAAACCAAAAACAAGGAAGATAACAACTGACTTGACCTTCCTCCGGATTCTATTAAAATAAATAAAATACATAGAACAGATATCCCGGTAAGAAACAATCCGGAAAATGGAAATTTGACAGAATGTAATAATCCACCTAAGACACATTCAGAAAAAGCCCAAAATGCTGTCAATCTAAAGACAATAAAATTGAATTCAAGGCTCTGATTCTGCATCTTACAAATTAAGAAGGATCTTGATTATTTTGTATTTGCTCTCCAAAGTAATTAGCAAAACTTTTGAAATCGTTGGCCAATTTGGAATTATTGGTTGCATTTCGATAAGTATCTGCCATTGCATTGAGCGTATGAAACATAAAACGATCCATCTCCATTACTTGCATTTCTTTGGTCCAAAGATCAAGTTTCATGGTATCTAAGGAATCCTTATCAAAGAATGAAATCAAAATAGCTTTTGCCTCTTGTTGATTCTGTGGACCTTGATCCAACGATGTCCATAATATCTTCTCGGGTATCTGTTGCTCATCCAGATCAACTTCTATTTGTATTTTTGCATTTCGAGCTGCCATAATTATTTTTTTACAATTCGAGTATAGGTTTCACATCTTTGACCCCCAAATATTCCAAGAGCTTTATCCACATTGCCGTCAATTCTAACATAAGAACTAAAAGGTCCTTGTCTTTGTCTACTCACTTCCAATGTATTCCAAAAATTATAATGAGAATCATCGATCAAGCACCACTTAACAGAAATGGTATCTCCCACTCTCCAAAGCCCCAATGTATCAGAAAAAGTTTCGCCGGGATCTACAGACCTGGCCAAAGTAAATTTAAATTCCTTGCCATTGAAGAACACATCATTTGTAACTGAGGAAACATTTGCAATAAGTTGACTTCTATTTTTTGAAGTAAAATACCTGTAATAATTTGGGGTTGGTGGATCGGCTATTGAACAAAACATCTGAGCAAAAGAGTCCAAGGGTTTTCCTGGTGTATCTTCAAACCAAATAGAATCTAAAGGAACAAAATCTGGGATTGAAGTTGAAGCAGTGTAAATTTCGTTATCATATTTTACATCTAACTTATAAGGTACATTTGGCAACTTCGGAATTTGATTGAGCAAATCAACATAAATACAAAAATCCACTTTTACAGAATCTGCATCAAGTCCCAATTGCTTATAGACAAGTTCTTTTAGCACAGGAGTGAGTTGACTCAAACAAAGTTCATTCAATTTAAAACTATCCGAATTCACCTTGATCTGAACATCCGCTCCATGAACAAAATTAGACTGAATTTGATCAATACTAAAACTATCATAAAAAGATAAACTATTTGTCAATAAGGCATAAACGGGCAATGCATTGTTTGAAAGTTCTATGTATGACTCAACAACCAATTGAGGAGGAATATTAATATCCTTGGGCACAAATTCTTCTTCACATGAGAAAAGAAATAACAAGCTCAAACTTAAAAAAAAGTACTTTCTCATTTTGTTTCTTTTTTGGAATTCCAATAAAAGTTCCATGTTACAGACGGAATAATAGTAAATAATGAAACATTAACAGCTCTTGCCTTTAAGTTTCCATTAAAAACATTAGACTCAAAATCAGTGTATGAAAAAAATGGATTCTTTCTGTTGTAAACATTATAAACTGAAAAAACCCAAGATGAGTGGAACCTGTTTTTCTTCTTTAATGGATTTGCATAACTTAATGAAATATCCGCTCTATGATATGGTTTTAATCTGGTATTGTTTCTAGGCCCGTACTCAATGTTAGGCTGATTATTTATAATAAAAATACTTTTGATCGGAGTATATGTTCTTCCTGTTGCATAAATAAAACTTGACGACAAATCCCATTTGGAATTTAATCTGTAATTTGCTACAATAACCAAATCATGGGGCCTATCATAAGTATTTGGAAATTTTCTGCCATTTTCTATTTCCGAAAACCATTTTTCTGTTTTACTCAGAGTATATCCTACCCACCCATTCAGTCTTCCTGATTTTTTTTGAATGAAAAATTCTATACCATAAGCTTGACCTCTGCCTGAAACAAATTGATCTTCTAATTCGGATGAGAAATTTTCAATATAACTTTCTTTATAGTCCAACTGATTTTGCAAATCTTTATAATAAGTTTCCACAGAAATGTCAATTTCTTGTTGAAACAAACTTACAAAATAACCAAGAGCATACTGATATCCAATCTGCGGTTTAATTTTTTCTGTGGATGGAATCCATATATCATTAGGGAGAGTGCTGCTTGAACTGCTTACTAAATGGATATATTGAGAGCCAAGCGTAAATCCTGCCTTGAGACTGGAAAAATTGTTGATCGAGTAATTTGCAACTATTCTTGGCTCAGGAACAAAATAGGACTTAACCAACTGTCCCTGCAAAAATTCCTTATTCTGAATTACAGAATTATAGGGACCTACGTGAGAAAAAATACTGAATCTCAATCCGGCGTTAAGTTTGAAATTGGACTGTAGCTTCCATTCATCCATAGCATAAAGTTCATTTTCATGTCCATACTTTGGCTTGAATCCGGAATTGAATTCCACTTCTCCATTTGTTCCTCTCACGATGTTGGGATTGAGCCTATGGTAAGTATATCTGTGTCCAAATTTTACCTGATGTTTATTGCTTGGATAATAATCTATGTCTGTTTTTAGAGAATAATCTCTTACTCCGGAAGCAACAGAAAATTGAAACTCTTCTTGACCTCCACCCAAGCTAAAATTGTAATTATTGGAAATTAAGGCCACATTAAGAAAGGTATGATCATTGATCAAATGATTCCACCTCAATGTTCCTGTTGCATTTCCATAAGGCAATCGCACACTAAATCCTCTGTCTTCGTTTGCAAATTTAAAGATATCCCTTCCAAAGTATCCACTTAAATACACCCTATCTTTTCTGCTTATAATATAATTTGCCTTAGCATTAAAATCATAAAAGAAATAATTAGTCCCTTTGAAGTCAGTTTTATCAATGAAGGGTTGAGCTATGTCCAATGCGTAAGTTCTTCTGCCTGACAGTATGAATGAACTTTTATTTTTTTGAATTGGCCCCTGAACTGTAAGACGAGAAGAAATCAGCCCTATCCCACCTTCTACAACATAAGATTCGTTATTCCCTTCTTTCATTTGAACATCGATCACACTGCTAATGCGGCTTCCATAATTTGCGGGCATAGTCCCCTTGATTAAGTTTACGTTCTTGATCGCATCGGAATTGAAAACACTAAAAAAACCAAACAAGTGACCTGTGTTGTAAACTACTGCCTCATCTAACAATACCAAATTTTGATCCGGTCCGCCGCCTCGAACATACAGACCTGAGGAACCTTCATTTGCTGACGAAACCCCCGGCAAAAGTTGAAGGGCTTTCATAACATCTACCTCTCCCATCAAAGCAGGGATTTTCTTAATCGTTTCTATTTTAACATCTACTGTTCCCATCTCAGTAGACTTAATATTTTTTTCCTTATCCTCAGACGTGATGACAACTTCTTCAATCGTTATTCCCGAACTTAAATTAACATCAAGTTTCAAATTTTTTTGACAATCAACAGCTTTAAACAATGTATTGTATCCAATATAAGAAAACACAAGCTCGTGCTTCCCTTCAGGCAAATTTAGAGAATAAAAACCATAGGAGTTACTTACTGTTCCAATAGTTGAATTTTCTTTAAGATAAATATTTACTCCAATCAAAGTCTCTCCCGATCCTTGTTCTTTGACATAGCCTGAAATAGAACATTCTTTACTTTGAGAGAAAGAGGCAACAGAAATCAATGCAAAAAATAAAAGAAACAGATTTTTCATCCTAACTCAAGGAGTTTTCAGATAATAATTAAGTCAATTGAAATGATCATCATTTCATAACCAAATCGAACTAACTTTTAAGAAATAATATGATTAAAAAATTGCAATTCTAACATTACTAAATCCCAATTTGTTTAATATGAAAGCCTTTTTGTTTCAACAGATTCAGCATACCATATTTTCCGTAGAGATGCCCTACCCCAACAGAACAAAATACGGAGTTATCATTCATCAAATTGATTAAAGCTGTGACCATATTTTGATTTCTATAGTGAATCAATAAATGCCTAAAACCACCACTTTGCTTCCTAATAAGTCGATGAATACCTGCCAAATCCTGTTTTATATAATATTCGAGCTGGACTGCAAGTTTTCGTTTAAATCCCGAAGCATTCAGAAGCATATCCTTCATTGCTTTAATTTGATATTCTAGACCAATTTTTGAAATCATACCGTAATGCTCATCTATAGATTCAAGTCCGCTGGTTTTAATATTCTGCTGATGTGCATAATTCCATAATGCCAAATCCAAAAATGCCTTATCAGAATTTGACAAGCAAGTTGTGCTTAGCTGCATAATTAAAACTATTGGAAAAAATTGCTTGAATTCATTAAGGTCAATATCGAAATATTTTCTTGCCGAGAGTTTTAATTTGTTCCAATGGTGCGCATCAATTATTTTATCAAGAGGCTCATCCTCCGGCAGTAATAAATAAGAATGAACTCGCTGTGATACTCCGGGATCAAGATCAACTTCTGCTGCAAAACAATCTACTAAAGGAATATAACGAAAAAGACTTTCTTGAAAAGACTCAAGTTGCTGGTGCGAGATGTGTATACTTCCAAAAACATAAGATGGCTGAGTCCTTCCGGATTCAATTTTCCACAATAATGAACTCACTCAGTAAAAAAGAAGTTAGTGAAGATCTTCAAGCTCTATTGGCAACGTATTACTTGCTTTCACTGTAGACAGACACATTAATGTCTTTAATCTTTCTACTTCCTCTATTTGAGAAAGTTTGTGAAACAATAAATGCTCATACCTTGTAATATTTTTACAAACTATTTTAAGCATAACATCTGCATCTCCTGTAATTACATAGCTCTCGATAACTTCCGGAATACCATTAAGCTTTTCTATCAATGACTCCAATGCTTTTGGTTTATTCCATGCAACATTGATCAGCACAAAGGTATTAATCGTCAAATCTACTTTGTGGGCATTTACCTTTGCATGATAACTTTCTATTATCCCGAGCTGTTCAAGTTTTTTTACTCTTTCTAAGGTTGGAGCAGGAGACAAACCAATTTTTTTGGACAATTCTAGGTTTGTAATTTTACTATTACTCTGAAGTAAGTTAAGGATCTTTACGTCAATCTTGTCAAGTTTTTCACTCATAACAAAATATTTTATAAGTTATGTTAATTATAACGCACAAAACTAAAATAATATTTTGTAAACTGATAAAAACCGAAGAGATTATCTGCCAAATTAAATATTAAAATTGTCTTAAAATTAAAAAGCCATTGATTTACAATGGCTTATTAATTAATATTTATTTTAACTTGTAGAAAATGGGCTACTATGGGAAAATTCCAAGATTAGCATAATCATTAGAAATCTTCTCAAGAGCTACTACGAAGGCTGCACTTCTCAATCCATCGATCTTTTTCTTACGCTTGTAGGTCTCCCAAATTTGCTGAAACGAACTAACCATCGTTTCCTCTAAGCCGGATCTAACGAGATCTATTTCATCTGCTCCTTTAGTAAGTAACTCTTTTTCTCTTACTCCAATGGTTTTTGAGGTCATTTTTTCTACCATTCCAACAAAATTTGAATAGGTATTGGAGTCGAATCTCTTCTCCATTCTTCCAAATCTCATATGAGAAAGGTTTTTTAACCATTCAAAATAAGATACAGTTACTCCACCGGCATTTAAGAACATATCAGGAACTATAATGATTCCTTTTTTATTTAATACTAATTCAGCGTCTGCGCTAATTGGTCCATTTGCTGCTTCACCAATAATTTTGGCTTTGATGTTTTTAACATTAGTTTTGGTGATCTGATTTTCTAATGCAGCTGGAATTAAAATATCACATTCCAATTCAAGAGCAGCAGATCTATCGGCGAGTTTTTTAGATCCCGGAAATCCAATAATGGAGCCTGTTTCTTTTCTAAACTTTAATAATTTCTCAATGTCTAAGCCTTTTGGATCATAGATAGAGCCTTCATACTCCGATACTGCGATAATTTTTATACCGCCCTCGTTTTGCATGATGGATCCTGTAAAAGAACCTACATTGCCCAAGCCTTGGATTACAACCGTTTTTCCTTCCAAACCTTTGCTTAATCCAATTTTCTTCATGGCATCCTCTGTCTGACAAAGCTCTCTCAATCCATAGAAAACTCCTCTACCTGTAGCTTCATTTCTGCCTCTGATTCCATTCTGGTTTACTGGTTTTCCTGTAACACAGCCTGCAGCATCGATTTCCCCACCTTTAAAAGTAACGTAGGTATCTAAAATCCAAGCCATTTCGCGTGGCCCTGTTCCATAATCAGGAGCCGGAACATCAATACCCGGACCAATAAAATTCTTTTTAATCAGTTCGGTGGTGTATCTTCTTGTAATTTTCTCTAATTGCTCTTCAGTATATTGCCAAGGATTAATTTTAACTCCTCCTTTGGCTCCTCCAAAGGGCACATCGACTATGGCACACTTATAGGTCATCAATGCAGCCAAAGCCTCAACTTCATCTTTGTTTACGTGCTGACTGTAACGGATTCCTCCTTTGGTGGGAAGTCTATGGTGGCTATGCTGAGCCCGATAAGCTTCAATTACCTGAATTTGATTTCCTATTCGTACAGGAAATCGCATTTCGTACACTGAATTGCATACTCTTATTTGATTGAGTAGTCCTTTCGGAATATCAGTAAATTCTGCAGCTTTATCAAAGTTGCGATTTACACTCTCTAAAAATGAGGTTTCTTTTGCTTTACTCATTATTAATATTTTTTTCTATTTTTTTAATTCTATTTTGAAGATAAATTAAAAAAACAATGATTCCAATAAACACAATTAAAATTACCCCAAATACTACATTTATTTTGCCCATAGATCGCATAAAATCTTGTTGCAAAAAAATAGTAAGTAATTGATTATTAATCATTTAGAAAATATTTATTGGTTTACTCTCCAAATTAGATCGCAAATTTGAACTTATTTTTTCAATTTTTAGGAAATTCAAACAGAAAATTAGCTAAGATTGAAATAAAAATCGCTTTAAAATAGGCTAATGCTAATGAATAGTTCCTTCCTTTTCCTCTAAAATTTGCTCTATCTTATTGAGGCGATAATAAAGACTTGCCATCCACATGCCCAATAGTATAAAACCCAATATAGAAGGGTAAAATACCAATCTAAGTGAATTATCCATATCGTCCTCTCCAAAAGCCGGATTTCCTCCATTGCCCGGATGAAGACTGTCAGTAAGTCGAGGTAAAATGAAAATAAATGGGATGACTGCTACTAGCGCAAAAATACTGTAAGCCGATGACAATCTAGCCTTCTTATCGCGGTCAGGTATGGACGATCTGAGAACTAAGTAAGCGAAATAAATAAGCATAGTAAGTGCGGCCATGTTAAGCTTAATATCTTTGGTCCACCAGGTACCCCAAGTGTATTTTGCCCACAAAGAGCCCGTAATAATACCTAAGGTTCCAAACAAAACAGCAGCAACTATAAGTGAATGGGATCTTAAATCATCGTCAATTTGATTTTTAAGTAAGTATCTTCCTGAATAAAATAATGCCATGATGAGCATAAAAAACATGGCAAACCAAAGGGATACGTGAAAAAAAGTATTCCTTATTGTCTCATAAAGAATATTTCTAAAAGGAAACGAATTTAGATCTTTATGGTAATGAAATTTGACTGATTGTGGAGCATCCCAAAGAGCTTGTCCTTGTGCTGTATCACTTACAGTTTGTTTAATCACCAACTTGGAGGGAAGTACAGAGCTTCCATGTTTTGGATGGTCTACGATAACGGTATAAAAATCTAAAGAAGAATTGACCGGTGCAAATTTTGGAATTGTGATCCAAGCGTCCATAAGTGTTTCTGACTCATGCGCAATCAATTCTGCACGAATCAAATATCCATTTGGAGACTTGATATAAACATTATAATCTTTACTGTCAGACTCAAAATGAGTGTTATAACCTTGAATTTGAAATTTTATCCTATTACCACACTCAACCCTGCTAGGTTCTATGTTTACCAACCCGGGTTTTAGAGGAGTGTATATGCCTCGAACCAAGGTATAAAGCAGAAGGATTACGCATAAAACTTTCCACCAGTTTTGATATAACATAAAATCAATTTAATAACAAAGATAAGCCTATCCTCTCATTTTTTGAATAGGAATTCTATAACAAGAGGATCAAAAAGAATACTCTACAGATTATCATTAACTTGACTGAAAATCTAAATTGCTTTACAGGAATCCTTTAACAAATTCCCAAGAAACTATGCCGGCAGCTACACTTACATTCAACGAATGTTTTGTCCCCATTTGAGGTATTTCTAAACAATGATCTGCAATATCTAACAACTCTTGAGAAACCCCTTTGACTTCATTTCCAAAAACAATCACATACCTTCCATCCTTGTTCACCTTAAATTCCTGTAACATCAAAGAAGCATCAGTTTGTTCTATGGCAATAATTTGATACTGTTCGGCTTTTAGTTTTAAGATAAAATCAACAGCTTGCTCGAAATGGGTCCATTGCACACTTTGTGTTGATCCCAAAGCTGTTTTTTCTATCTCCGGATGTGGAGGTTGAGATGTATAACCGGCTAAAACAATTTGTTGAAAAGAAAAAGAGTCGGCAATACGAAAAAGAGACCCTATGTTATGCCCCGATCGGATATTGTCGGCAACAAGAATAATCGGAAATTTATTTTTTAATTTATATTCTGGAATAGAAAGCCTATTCAATTCTGTCAAAAATAATTTTTTCATCCAAAAATTATTTGATCAAAGTTAAATCTCCTGTAAATTGTTCCACCTGTCCATTTCCCCATTCAATTTCGATGAGATAAACAAAAACAGCGGGATTCAAATATCGAGATTTGAATGTGCCATCCCATCCAAGTGCTGGTTGATTTGGCGCAAAATGCTCTCTCAAAAAAACAAGCTCTCCCCATCGATTATAAATGGCCATTTTTCTTATTTCTTTGAAAGAACCCTCAGTCACTATAGGATAAAACTGATCATTCAAATTATCGCCATTCGGACTAAAAATATTGGGAACATTAAATAACCTCGCCTGAACATAGATGACAATACTGGCCTCTGCTGTACATCCATTTTTATCTTTTATAGTTATGGTATAAACATCTCCATCTTTTGCATTGCTCACTATCGGGTTTAAACAGTCTGAACAAGAAAGTCCATCCGTCGGAGTCCAATTTATACTCGCAATAGAGCTTTCAGCAATAGAAGGGATTGCAAAAATTTGGCCGGAGTTTTTGTCAACCAACTGTATGGAATTAGGAAGTTTTACATCTATAGGTTTTGGCTCTGTAATATCAAAATTCTGTTTTAATTCACATCCATTACTATCAATAATTGTGAGTTCATATTTGCCGGCAAACAAAAACTCACTATTGAAATCGGTAACTTTTTTTCCATTGATCCAATATTGATAGGGCACCGTTCCTCCATTCACTGATACCTGACGAACATATCCTGTCTCTCCGGAGCATTTTGCAGATTCGGTCTGTATATTTACTGCAGTTGGTTTGTTTAAATTTTGAATTACAACAAAACTATCAAGTTGTTCACAACCATTAATTGTATCAATTATGGAAATATAGTAAATTCCTGCTTGCCCAACATTTATCAAACCTGAATTTAAATTAGAAGAGAGTATTCCTGAGTTTGGCTTCCAGCTTATTAGAAAGTTTGGATTTGATACTATAGATAATTCTACATCCATTACAGAACATGTTAATTGCCTATAAGGATTTTTTACAACAATGGGTTTTAGCTTGTTTTCTTTTACAATCACTGTATCAAATGTTACACAATCATTGGTAGTATCCAAAACCGTAAATACATATATTCCGGCTTGATTTACCTTATTTATTAAAAGATCTGTGGCAAGGAGCAAATTACCTGATAAAGCAGACCATTGATAAACAAATGGATTGCCTGAAGATGACAATGTCCCATCCAATTCAACCTGATTCACTTTACAGTTCAACTCTTGAGGGTCTTTAATCTTTGATAAGGGGTTTTTACTATTTTCTACAAGATGAAGGCTATCCCAAAATTCACAATGATTTTTTGGATTGATTATCTTAAACCAATAAACTCCTGCCTGATTTACTTTGAGCTGATCGCTTGATCCCAATAAACCTTTATTGGCATTATACCATTCTATATTTAAATTTTTCAAACTATCTTTATTAACACTCAGTATAGCTTCTTTTACTTTGCAATCAATCAAATCCGACACAGTGGCATCTATCTTTGGGGCAACAGTATCGATACCGACATTTATATCATAAAATGAGGAGCAACCGTTAGTTAAATTTTTCACTTTAAGTCTGTAGGTTCCGGGAATAGAAGTGTTTACTGTCATAGAATCCAACTGAGAAAACTGCTCCCCATTTAAACCATTCCAAATAACCTCATAAGGAGACAATTCAGGATTTAAAATCCGTCCTAATAGTTGCACTTGGGTATCCCTACAATTGATATTAGAAACAGGAGAAATAAAAAGACGTGGAGCATTGCTGTCCGGAACAATAGTAAACGAAGCGGAATCAATACAGAAGTTCATGGTATTCTCTAAAACCAAATAATAAGTCCCGGCAGACCGTGCATTGATCTCATTACTCTGAGAGCCTGGCGAAAACAAACCATTAACACTACTCCAATTGTATTTCAATGAAGCCGAATTCGGATTGGCATTACATAAAATAGAAACAAGGCTGTCGTTGCATTTAAACACATTTGGAGCGGATAATGAGATAATTGATTTGATCGTATCAACCCTAACATATACACTGTCTATATCATTGCAATAGTTGGCCTTATTGTATACATTGAGTACATACCAACCCTGGTTTTTTACTTTAATTGATCCATTTGTGCTATCCACTAAATTCATAGATCTCCATTGAAAATCATACAACAGTGGATCTGATAAATTAAAAGACAACTCGGCTTCTCTGTCTTTACAATTTATTACACTGTCTGCAACTAATTTAATATCAATCGGCGTTGTATCAATTCTAACATATAAGCTGTCTTCTGTAAAGCAGAAATTATTTCGATTTTCTACTCTTATATAAACTACTCCTGAATCTTGAACCAATTTTGGATTGAGTTGCCCCTCATTGTAAATAAGATTTTTAGGCAATCGCCATTGATAGTTCAACGAGTCATTAGTTGATGAAACTTGAGGCAAAATTGATCCACTTCTTGTTTTACAATTGAGCACAATGTCCTGTCCCAGCTCAAGCATAACATTTGATGTATCCAATTTGACATTGATTTCGCCTGTATCTCTGCATTGATTGACCTTATCAATAACAATTAATTTTACTTGTCCGGATTTTGAAAGTTGAATACGGGATTCATTAAAAATGGGATTGGATTGATCTACTATCCAAACATATTGATATTTTAATGTATCGAAACTTGAAGGAATTAAACTTGTAGTTTTAAACTTGCAATTGAGCAAAGTGTCTCCTGAAATTTCAATTACAGGCTGAGAAGTATCTGCATTAACAAATTCCATTTTTTCCCATATACAGCCGGATTGTAAGTCCTGAATAATAACTGAATACCAACCCGGTAGAACAACTTTGATTTGCGGAGAACCCTGACCGCTCAATACATTTGGTCTAGGTGTCCAAGTATAATTATATCTCCCGGAACCATTTAAAATTTGCGCATAGAGTGTCACTGTATCTTTACTGCAACTTGCCAATCCATTCACTTCTAACAATCCTTCTAAGTCTTCTGCTACATCCACATACACTTCTACTTCTTTCTCACACTTAACTGGTGGATTGTCGTAAATTACTTTTAGCTTATATGTTCCAGAGCCCTGAGCTTTAGCTTTATTCCCATTGGTTGAAATCAATCGGCCATCTACGGTAGACCATTCGTACATAATACCGGCTCCGCTTGAAGAAAGACTTCCATCCAAATCAAAAATATCAGAACTGCAACGCGGTTTATTTGGAATATCTATTAGAGCTCTTAGATTTACTATTTCAACTTCAACTTCATCTTCAACTTCACATTTCTCAAACAACTCAATATCATCAAAGGCAAAATCATTTCCTCCGGCAACACCGGTCATTTCTCTCAAACAAATTTGAAGTGAGCCTGATGTAGCTTTGAAACAATACTCAAACGGCACCCAATTGCAAACTCCGCTAGAGGAAATCTGGCCGACTGAATTTCCATTGAATTGAATGTCAATTAATGGCGGGTTTCCTCCAACCACGGACTGCAATTGGAATTTGAATAAATACATTTTCCCTGCGCTTAATCCCACTGTTTGACACCAAACATTTGAGCCGGCGCTAACGCTTCCATTGATGATCATTTGATTTCCGGCTCCGGTGGTATGATCGCCACAGGGAGAAAATCCCGGATGATAACTGCTCGGATCTGCCCCAACATAATATGTCCCCTCTCCTGTTAAATCTGTATTGTAATTGTAATTTGTGCTAAAACCCGTATTCCCTTGTTCGAAATCTCCATTACTAATCAAATTAACATTGTCAACACCTGAGGTCACAAGTTTGTATTTATAACGACCCGGAGGCGCATTCACAAATGGCTCAAGACTTGTAGGATCACTCAAAAACGTAGTAGGAACCCAAGAAAACATAGAACCGTTTGCAGCTCCATGGAGCTGAGGAGGCATTGCGGGATCACAGGAAAATTGATCCGGCCCGGCATCGGCCATTATTCCTGTACACTGAGATAACACTTCAATGCTGAAACTTATGACAACAATAGCTAAAATAAGATGTCGCAATACAATAATTTTAGGCTTAAATATAAGCCATTTTCTATTATTTCTTTGCCTTTGGTGCCCAATAAATATCTTTTTTCCCCTCGCAAAAATGGAGATAGCGTGCCAATACGAATAAATAATCAGAAAGACGGTTTAAATAAGCAATACAAACCGCATCCACCTTACTCACAGAATCAAGTTCTGAAACATTTCTCTCTGCTCTACGGCAAACGGTTCTTGCAATATGAGCTTGACAAACTACTGCTGACCCTGCGGGGAGAATAAAGTTTTTTAAGCTTGGAAGGTTGTCTTCCATTCGATCAATTTCTTGTTCAAACTCACCAATTCTAAATGCGGGCAGTTCCGGCAATTGAATGGATTTTGAAAGACTTGGATCCAAGGCTAAATGAGATCCTATATCAAAAATATCCGATTGAAGTTGATCAATAAAATGAGAATCAGAATCGATCATACTTCGCAAAAAACCCAAATGAGAGTTAAGTTCATCCAAGGCACCATAGGCCTGAATGCGAATATGATGCTTGGGCACTCTAGTCCCGCCCAACAATCCTGTTTCTCCTTGATCTCCGGTCTTTGTATAAATCTTCATCTTTTGATTTTTGAAGTAAAATTAACTAGCTTCATTCATTTCAATCCTACTAAAATAAAAAAATAAAATTGAAGCTTGATAATGCGCATTTAAATTCTGATTAAATCACAATAAAAAAAAGAAGATCTATAAAGAAAGGAAAACAAGAAAAATGAGATAGTTTAATATGATCCAATCCAATTGCAGTATAGAATTGAATAGAGAAAATAAACTTAGAATTGGTTGTTTGGAACTAAATATTTTCTGTATCTGATTCTATCATTCCGTCTTTGAGCCTTACAACCCTTTTTGCATGATCTGCAATATCCGGTTCATGGGTTACTATAACTATAGTATTTCCTTGACCATGAAGTTTATGAAAAATTTCCATGATTTCTTCTGAGGTCTTGGAGTCTAAATTTCCTGTGGGCTCATCAGCCAAAATAAGTGCAGGATGATTCACCAATGCTCTTGCTATGGCAACCCTCTGCCGTTGCCCTCCCGATAATTCATTCGGTTTATGATGCATACGATCTGACAGGCTCACATTAGCTAGAACTTCTTCTGCTCTCTCCAATCGTTGATTCTTGGCCATTCCTGCATAAACCAATGGCAGAGCTACATTCTCCAAAGCGCTCATCCTGGGCAGCAAGTTAAAGGTCTGAAAGACAAAGCCGATTTCTTTATTTCTCACTTCTGCAAGATCAGAATCCGTCATGGAGCTTACATTTATTCCATTCAAAAAATAACTCCCGCTTGTAGGGGAATCCAAACAACCAATCAAGTTCATAAGAGTTGACTTCCCGCTTCCGGATGGTCCCATTAAGGCTACAAATTCGTTTTTTAAAATTTTCAGATCAATGGATTTCAAAGCATGGATAATCTCATCTCCCATTTTATAAGACTTTTTAAGGCCTTCCACTTTAATAATTTCTTGCATGCAATGCTAAATTTAAAGGTAAAAATAGAGTTTAGATGATTAATACCAAGCTTTTTTAGATATTTGGATCAGAATTGGCAGTTAATGCCTCAATTTATTAGACCAAAACTTGAGAAATGAAACATATTGGAATTGCAGGAAATATCGGAGCCGGAAAAACTACTCTCTGCGAAGCTCTCTCTAAGCACTTTGATTGGCATGTTCAATATGAAGATACCAGCAACAATCCTTATTTAAGTGACTTCTATTTTGATATGCAGCGTTGGGCATTCAATCTCCAAGTTTATTTTTTAAATTCACGCTTTAAGCAAATTGTTGATATTCAAAAAGGGAGTCAGACTGTAATTCAGGATAGAACCATTTATGAAGATGCTCACATTTTTGCGCCCAATTTGCATGAAATGGGATTGATGTCTTCTCGAGATTTTGACAATTATTTTTCATTGTTCAATATCATGATGAGCACCATTCATCCTCCTGATCTACTTATCTATATAAAAGCCTCTATCCCTACTCTGGTGAGTCATATTCATCAGAGAGGTAGAGATTATGAAGGCAATATGAGTTTGGATTATCTCAAAAAACTTAACCAACGTTACGATGCATTTATTGAGCAATACAAAGACAGTCCTGTGGTTTTTGTCCCTGCCGATGAATTGGACTTTAAGAACAATAAAGAAGACTTGGCCAAAGTCATTGACCTCGTGTCTGCACAAGTAAAAGGATTATTTTAAGAACCAAAACAAGGCTCATTGAGAACAGACAACCAAGCTAAAAATGTCTTTATAGATAATAATCAAATTTCTCCTTTTAATCCGTCTTAAGCTCTAACTTTTATCATAGACTTTACCTGCTGCAAAGTCCCGTTTTGCAATCTCACATAATAGATTCCTGACGGATATTCTTCCAAATCACAAGGAATTGTATAAGAGCCTTTGTCCAATTCACTATTAATCAATTCTTTCACAATGGTTCCTTCATTGCTTATAATTTGGATCAGAGTATGACCTCCAAAACTCTCAAATTTGATGTTGGTTCGGTCAACAAACGGATTTGGATATGCGTAAACAATGTTAAGTCCGGCAGCTGTGTGTTCATCGTGAACAGATGTCGGTATGCAATTGGATGATTTGAGAATAGGAAGCTGTTGGAAATTTTTTAATGTAATATCGTCCAAAGCCGGCTGTTCTACACAGAACCAATCTTTAAGAATTGATGCATAGACTGATCTAAAATCATATTGCATAGGCAAATTGGAGTTTGCCGTAGAAGCAGGATCAATTGTTGGATTTACTCCCACCATTCCCGGTTGAATTTTTGTACCAAACATAAACATTGGTTGCGCTGCACCATGATCTGTGCCTCCAGAACCATTAGAAATAATTCTTCTTCCAAACTCAGAGAACGTCATTCCAACCACTCTGTCTTGCAAACCTAACAACTTAATATCATCCATAAATGCATAAATGGCATCGGACACTCCTTTAAGCAAATTGGTATGAGTCCCTGTTGAGTGATCTGATGCATTTACCTGATTGGCGTGAGTATCAAAGCCTCCGGTACTCACCCAATAAATTCGGGTTTTACTACCCCCCGAAATTAATTTGGCTACAATAGACAGTGCAGATCCTAATGCCGCTCCGGGCTCGGCCGGACTTGATTTTGGATAAAGTGTACTTAGATTTTTTCCCTTATTTGCAGCAGCTTCTACCGCATCTCCAAATTTATCTGTCTGTCTTTGTACTTCTCTAATATAAAGTAATTCTTTTCCTATTTGATTTGCAGGCGCGGGGTCTTTGAATAACGTGCCGGTGAGGTTCAAAAGATCCTTAGTATTATTGATAGATATCCCCATGTTTACGCCTTGATTTTGCAATCCTAAGCCTACACTTCCTCCAATTCTTATGGCAATAGGATCCGGAACTGTTGTATTGGGAAATCCAACAGGATAGTTGGGATATTCGTAGGCTAAATATCTTCCGGCCCATCCGGAATTAATAAACTCATTGGACTCTGATCCAGTAACCCAAATATCGGTAGCCCGAAAATGAGAGTAATTGAACCTTGGATATCCTACACCTTGAATGATATTCAACATTCCCTCATCCCATAATTGCTGAAATCGAGTCATCCCCGGATTTAAGCCTGTTTTGTTGTTGGTCCCAGAGAGCTTTAAAACCTTATCCTCCTGGACTAATATTCCTTTTCTTATCGTATCTTTTGATAATGCTGTATATTGATCCAAGGGGATCACGGTATTTAAACCATCATTCCCTCCTGCCAATTGAACAATCACTAAAACTCTGTCTGTGTCTCCCAATGAAGCCTGTACAGCCGATAAAAAAGGACTCTCAGCGTATGCGTTTACAGTCATTCCTCCAACTACAACCGGTACTGACTGAATAAATGATCTACGTTTCATTTTGTATTTTTAATAATGAGGAATAATGTGATTAACAAAGGTGAAATTCTGCAGCTCCCTGCATATAAATGAATAAATCAATGAGCATTTGAGGAACTCTTTTGGCTTCCGGATCAGAAGTGCTTGGATTTGCTATATAAGTTTGATAAGCATCCGTCCAATAATAATCTGAAGCTTGACCTAAAAGCAAATAAGTACTTTTGAGTTGGTCTTTTACTTGCTGTGTCACAGGAACTCCAAAAAGCAATTCTACGGCTTCATTGATAAGATCATTAGGATCACTAGGATTATCAAATGCTTTGACAAAGTCTATAAAGTTCGTTTTGATTTTGATGTTTTTATTGGCATCAAAAAAGACATTGGTTCCTGTAGAAAACTCAGATCTTGAAATAGACTCGTACGAGGTTTTCCTCAATGGATAGGATGAAGTATCTACCCACATTTCATGAAAGGAAGGCGTTTGATAATACGCAGGCCAACCGGCTACATTGGGCGGATCCCCCAAGTCAAATCCTTGATTTAATATATGATTTCTCATTTGAGCATAGAATATATACTGAATTTCCATTTTCTCAGCCTCTGTATTGGAAGGAATAGGAAAACCATATTGCCTTAACATACCGATATGGAAGTCTGTAGGACTTTTTATCATACAACCTCTATTGATAGGCTTATAGAATTCGTCTGATGTAAATAAAGCAATCAAGGTTTCTTTGATATCATAATTCTGTCTCAATATTTCTGCCAATGGTTCGATAACATTAGTTTCTATATCAGGAGTTATATCATAATACACAAAGAACGTCCAAAGTCTTCTGCATAAAAATTTGGCACATTCTTTAGTCCCCAAAAGCATTGAAATCAAATCATCAATTTCTCTCTCGGCCATCAGTTTTTCTTCTCCGGTTTTTGGTACTCTAGATATGACCGTATTATTATAAAAAGAAGAAAATTGCTTGGAGCTTGTATCGTGATTAGCGGCTGCAAACTCAGTTCGCGGATTCACGTTTTGAGTTACGTTATTAGCATCTTTTTGTTGATAGATGACATACCAACCTGTAAGTACTTTTGCGGCTGCCTTTACATCGTCTTCTGTAAATGCTGCACCTGCTCTTTTCCCAATACAAAATAATTCTTGCAATTCCCTCCCATAGTTTTCATCCGGAGCTGATTTTTTATTTCGCTCTCCATTGAGATACCTCAACATGCCCGGATCAAGAGTAATTTCTTTTACTAAACTTCTAAAGTTACCGAGGGCGTTTTTACGCAAGACTATATTGGTAAAATAAGCCATCTGAGAACTGTCTATTACAGAGTCTTCTGTTGCAAAATGATTGTGCCAAAACAACACCATTTTTTCAAAAATGCTCAGAGTCTGAGTAATCTGTAGACCTGTCCACCATGATTTATACGATATTCTACGATATCCATTTGGATTTGGGTTAGCTCCAACGGCTATTGGCGTGTCCACCCAAGTACTTCCCATTGGTATAGTAGGATCCAAATTGTCATTTTTGACACCATTGGTTGTAGTAAAATATGTCTTTAATGGTTTTGTGGTTTGTGAGGGTTGAACCATCAATTGCCTGACAACATCATCCATTGACTTTCCTAACAAAGTTTTGATGTCGCTTTTTGTGACACCAAACATAGTTCTTCTCAATAAGTGAATTAATTCTGCCTTCCCGAAAGGACCTTTGTACGGAACTAAACTGGCCATAACAAATCGTTCTATTTTGCTCTAAAGATATTAATCTGTTTGCAATTGCTGCTTTTTACAAAAGAAAAAATTGTGTTATTAAGAAATTTTTTAACCACTTAATTAAAGTGGATTAATTATCAAATATTTATATATGTAATTAATATTAATACAAAATATTATTTCCCTTTCCCCTGAAATAATACCCAGACAGTGTAGAACAGTATTTTGAAGTCAAGACCCAGAGATCTGTTTTCTATATAGAGCAGATCGAACTTCAAACGTTGAAGCATCTCTTCCAAATTTGAAGCATATCCCCATTTTACCTGACCCCAGGAGGTAATTCCGGGTCTAACTTTGAGCAAATGCTTATAATGAGGAGCTTTCTGCATAATTTGCTCAATAAAATATTTTCGTTCCGGTCTTGGACCAACCAGTGACATGTCTCCCTTAAGAACATTCCAAAACTGAGGCAATTCATCCAATCTCCATTTACGCATAGTTCTCCCCCATGCCGTTACACGATTGTCGGCATCAGAAGAAAGTTGAGGCCCAAATTGTTCTGCATCGACAACCATGCTTCTGAACTTGTAAATCTGAAATAGTTTTCCATTAAGCCCTACTCTTTCTTGAGAATAAATAATAGGACCTTTGCTGGACAATCTGGTCTTGATTATAATAAAAATAATAAGAGGCGACAGTAAAAACAATGCAATACAGCTAACAGCAATATCAATAGTTCGCTTTAGAACTACTTGCCATTTGGGCATGATTTCTTGGTTGATTTCAATAAGAACTGCACCGTAAACGTGATTCATTTTGACAGATCCAAGTAAAATATCATACATATCCGGAATGATTCTCACTATGATCTTATTTCCAAATTCAAATAAGTCATCAAGGATAGATTTTAGCTTGATGTGTTCTGTGGATTCTATTGCAAGAATTACTTCTTCAACTTCATGCTCATTGATAACATTGCTTATATCTGACAATCCTCCTAATTGCGGTAGATATTGAATGAGTTCGTTTGATTTTCCACCATTAGAATGAATAAAGCCAATGATCTGATTTCCTAAACTGTATTTCAAATTTTTGATCTCACTAAAAATTTCAACTGCTTTCTGATCCGCTCCAATAATAATGGTTTTGAATCCTATCTTTCCGGTTTTAATTCTACGACTCATAACAGAAAGATAAATGAGCTTAAATAACAAAATAGGCAGTAAGAAATAATACAAATATTTTAAAATACAATTAATAAAATTATTCTCAAATTGAAGAAATGGCAGTAAAGTCAATAGCAAAACACCAACAAACGTACAACTGATCACAAGCAAAATAGTTCTTGAAATTACAGACCAACGTGAAAGTCTATAAACATCTCTATACTGCTCAAAAATTAAAAAAATCAGATACCAAAAAACAGGAACTGCCAATAATCCGGTTTTGATAAATGAAGACGAAGTAGAATTATTGGACATATCTAGCACCGAAGTGCTTTGCAAATATTGCACAAACAAATGCCAGCTCAATAAGGCAATTACAATATCTGCCAATTGATAAATCAAATTCTCTACCCTTCTAAAACTCATCATATTCTTACAGATAAAGTACCTGAATATTATCAATAAATATCTTTTGCGACTTTATAGCAGAAGTATCAACGTATGCTGTTCTTATAGCTAGTTTATAATTGGATCTGCCGGATGTATTAGTGATATCGGAAAAATCGAAATAAGCCTTTGTCCAGTTGGATTTTGGATTCATTTGGGCAGAGATCAATGGCAATGGCACGTCTCCGGAGTTAAGTGCAACCAATCCAATGAAAAAAGGAATATCGGATTTATAATGAAACTCCAAAAAGACCGTGTTTATCGTTTTGGGTAAATTAAAATCTGCATCATGCCATGACTCATAATAACGATGTGTAGTGTCCAAAGTTAATACGCCGGAGTTTAATCCTTCAAAACTTTCTGAGCTTGGAGTAAGAACCATTTTTGTCTCCAAATCGCCATCCTTATCTGATGTAAAAAAGTGTGTAGTCTCAAAACTTTCTGTTGCTCCAATTTTCAATTCCGGAACATATCCATAGACGGGAACTAAGGTATCAATTATTGTAGGCTGCAGATCTATAGTTGTGTTAAATACATTTACAAGTGGATAAGGTCTAGCATGGGTGATCATTCCGTTAGGGCGAATACCGGCAAACACTCGTACGTCAGCTTTACCCTGAGCCAATACAGGAACTCTTACCGGAAGTTGATAAGCTCCTACATAGGTATCATTGACATAAATCCATGCATCTTGAAAATTCTGTTGTTTACTTAATTTTAAATTACCCGGATCAAAATTATTTCTTGGGATATAGAGATAGGAAGGGATAATTTCTTGCTCATCGTTGCAAGAAAACAAAATAAACATCAAAATTGAAATAAATACTAGTTTGGCCTTCATGCTTCGTTTTCAATTTGATCAATAATATCCTGAACCATAGAGAGAGCTATGATTCCATCTTCTAATCGGACTTCTGTTTCTGTATTATGAACGATACTTTTATAAAAAGATTGTATCTCTTCTCGAATTGCATTCAAAGTCACAGCCTCGGTTTGCTCTATAGTTATGTATTTCAAGCCTTTGTAAGTATTTAGTTCAATTGAATTTTCCAAAGGCTCATCGGCAAGCCGAATGACCTGAGCTTCTTTTGTCAACATGTCCATGCTAATATAGGCATCGTCCTGGAACAGTCTCATTTTTCTCATTGGATTGAGAGAAATTCTACTCGCAGTAACATTGCAAACCAATCCACTTTCAAACTCAATTCTTGCATTACAAATATCGGCTTTTCTACTCACTATATTAACACCATTGGCATGGATTGACCTTATCTTGGACTGGGCAATAAATGAAATCAAATCCAAATCATGAATCATCAAATCATGAACTACAGAAACATCAGTTCCTCTTGGGTTGAAGCTTGATAATCGATGAGCTTCTATAAATTTTACATTATGGATAAAAGGTCTTGCTGCCAAGAATGCAGGATTAAAACGTTCTACATGACCTATCTGCACTTTTACCTGATTCAGCTCTTTTAATTTCAAGAGTTCCTCAGCTTCATGTACAAATTGAGTTACAGGTTTTTCAATAAAACAATGTTTCCCTTTTGCTATAGCCTTACTGGCCAGGTCAAAATGAGTTGTGGTTGGTGTTACGATATCAATAGCCTCTGCAAAATCCAGAACTTCATCAATACTTTCTGCAACTTTTACATTAAACTCTTCACGAATTCTCTTTCTGGTGTTTTCATCTTGATCAAAGCAAATCAATTGATCAATTTCTTTGATATCCAAAATACATTTTAAGTGTATTTTTCCTAAATGCCCTAATCCTAATAATCCAAATTTCATTTATATCAATAAAATCGCCAATTAATAAAATCGAATAAAATACAACATAGAAACCACGAAGAGAACAACCACAATAAATAAGGATCCGGTAAATAAAATGTGAGTCCTAAATTGATCTAACAACGAGTGGTGATCAGGATAATTAGACTTTACTATTTGCCAACGATCCAAACTAAGCAAATCCCAAAAATCAAATTGAATTCGTTTTGCAACCAGGTTCTTATAATAATTCAAAGTTTTAATTCTTATGAAAAGATTGAATCCAATCATAACAATAAAAATCAGAACAAACAATACAATTTTACTTATCATAAAATTAGAATTGTTTTAAAATAAACGCTTGAGCCTCTTCCAATGCTGCCTTAATTCCCGCTAATTTCTTGCCGCCTGCAGTAGCATAAAATTTCTGCCCTCCACCTGAGCCCTCAATGGCAACAGAACAGTGTTTGATAAGATCTATAGCATTTATTTTATCCAATAACAAATCCGATACATAGGCATGAATCATAGGTTTTCCATTGGACTCATTAGCCAACATCACAATGCTTTTAGTCTGAGATTTTGCCAATTGATAAATGAGTGTTTTTACCAACTTAGCATCAACCAAATCCACTTTGGCCAGAAGGTAATTTATTCCGTTGTAAGATTGAAAAGAAGATTCTAATTGAGCTGCTAAATGGTTGGCTTGAGCCAGTTTCATTTCTTCAAGTTCCTTTTCCAAACGCTTGTTTTGCTCTTGCAAATCTTTTATTGCAACTGCAATATTCTTTGGATTTTTAAGCAGCTCTTTAGCTTGATTTAATTCCAATTCCTGATCTGCAATATACCGCTCCGCGGCAACAGAACTCATGGCTTCTATTCTTCTAATTCCTGCTGCTATAGAAGATTCAGAAATGATTTTAAAAAATCCTATATCACCTGTAGCTTCTACATGACAACCTCCACACAATTCTATTGAATATTCGGGATCGAAAGTAATCATCCTTACTTGATCTCCATATTTTTCTCCAAAAAGCATCATAGCTCCGGCTTGCTTTGCCTTTTCTATAGGGACAGCTCTATCTTCTTGTTTAGGAATATTCTGACGTATTTTATAGTTGACCAATTCTTCAATTTGTTTTAGCTCATCTTGACTTATTTTTTGAAAATGGGAAAAATCAAATCGCAAATATTGATCATTTACTAAACTTCCCTTTTGCGCCACATGATTACCCAGCACTTTGCGCAAGGCAGCATGCAATAAATGAGTCGAACTATGGTTATTTTCGATCAATGACCTTCTGTATCCATCTACTTTGATAAATACTTCAGCACTCAGATCTGTAGGTAACTTTTCTACAATATGAATGATCAAGTCATTTTCTTTCACAGTGTTAATCACAGGAATAAGTTGATCTCCTACACTAAGAGAACCAAGGTCCCCAACTTGTCCACCTCCTTCCGGATAAAAAGCAGTTTCGTTAAGTACAATTTGGTAGACTGTTTTACCCTTGGAGCTTGCCTCTCGGTATCTTAAAATTTTGGCAGATTTCAATTCCAAAGTATCATATCCTACAAATTTAGTTTGACCATCAGAAATGGAAATCCAATCTGAATATTCTTTTTTGGCATCGGCTCGAGATCTTTCTTTTTGCTGCAACAACGCAGACTGAAAACCTTCTTCATCAATAGTCCATTCATTTTCCGATGCAATCAAACGAGTGAGATCTATTGGAAATCCAAAAGTATCGTAAAGTTCAAAGGCTACCTTTCCGCTTAGAACCGAATTCTTGTTCATTTGCAGAGAATCCAATCTTTTTAATCCGGATTCTAATGTTTGTAAAAAAGAATTTTCTTCTTCTTGAATTACTTTTACTATTAAATTTTGTTCAGATACAAGTTCAGGAAAAGTACTTCCCATAGAATCCACCAATATCGGAATCAATCTGTACAAGAAAGGTTCTTTAATATTAAGATAAGAAAAGTAATACCGTACAGCTCTTCTCAATATTCTTCGTATAACATATCCTGCACCAGTATTGCTCGGAATACTGCCGTCTGCAATAGTAAATGCAATGGCTCTTATATGATCCGAAATCACACGCATTGCCATATCCGACTTTGCCGAAGGCAGGTAAGAAGATGTATATTCAATTTGTGAAAATGAAGAAATAAAATGAATTAAAGGCGAGAAGATATCTGTATCATAGCTTGCTTTTTTATTTTGCAAAACCATAGCCAATCTCTCAAAACCCATTCCGGTATCAATGTGCTTTGAAGGCAGTTCTTCCAACTCACCATTGGCCTTACGCTGGTATTGAATAAAGACTAAATTCCAAATTTCAATAAGCTCCGGTGTCCCTGCGTTAACAAGAGTTGCTCCATCTACTTTACTTCTTTGTTCATCAGATCTGAGGTCAACATGAATTTCGGAACATGGTCCACATGGCCCTGTATCGCCCATTTCCCAAAAATTATCTTTTTTGTTGAAAAACAATATTCGTTCTTCTTTTATCCATTTCTTCCAATAATTCACAGCTTCGGTGTCCGGATTCAACTTTTCTTTTTCATCTCCTCCAAAAACAGAAATATAAAGTCGATCAGGATCCAATTTATAAACTTCTGTAAGCAGCTTCCAGGCTAAAGCTATTGCCTCTTCTTTGAAATAATCGCCAAAAGACCAATTTCCGAGCATTTCAAACATGGTATGATGGTATCCGTCTGTTCCGACTTCCTCCAAGTCATTGTGTTTTCCACTCACCCTAAGACATTTTTGAGTATCTGCAACTCTGGTTTGATCAGGAATCCTGTTTCCCAAAAAGAAATCTTTAAATTGATTCATCCCTGCGTTTGTAAACATGAGCGTAGGATCATTTTTTACCACGATGGGTGCTGAGGGCACGACCGCATGAGCGTTTGCTCGAAAAAAGTCTAAGAAAGCCTGTCTTATTTCACGAGAAGACATCATATTTTTTATATTATATTGATTAATAATAACATATACATAAAATCGAACTATATATATCAATTTCCCATACAGCAAATTGGATATATTGAAAAAAACCATTACTTTTGTCGTAATCAAACAAAAGCGAAATCTTTTCGGATCGCAAAAGTAATTAATAAAATGGCGATGCAGAAGTGAGATCTGAAAAATACATATATAATCCCCAATCCCTCCAATTTGAGAAGGTCAAAGTAAGCCATAAGAGCCTAATTCTTAAGGGTTTTATGTTTTTATCGGCTGTATTGGTTGCTGCATCATTGTTTTATCTCCTTACTTCTAAATATTTCCCTTCTCCAAGAGAAAAAGCTTTGCTCAAGGAAATGAGTCAAATGACCTATCAGGCCGATTTGATGAAGGATCAGATAGAACGAGCCTCCAAAATAATTAACAATTTACAGCAGAGAGATGCTAAGGTACATCGAGTTTTGTTTGGCATGGATCCAATTGACCCTGCTTTGTGGGAGTCCGGAGTTGGTGGGCATACCCCCAACAGCGCTTTAAGCCAATTTAAGTACGGAGGAAATTTAAAAGATGCAAAAAGCTATTTGGATCAATTAGAGAAAAAGATATATCTCCAATCCAAATCATTGGATATGCTTGAAAAATTAGCAAAGACTCGGGAAGATATGATCCTTAGCATACCGAGTATAAAACCTGTTAGAATAGATAAACTAGATAGGGATGTTCAACATTTGAGTGGATTTGGCATCCGATTGCACCCTTTGCATAAAGTGAATAAAATGCATCAAGGAATAGACTTTACAGCCCCCGCGGGTACTCCTATTCAATCCACAGGGAATGGAAAAGTAATTAAAGTAGAAAATAAAAATTCCGGATATGGTCGCAGTGTGACTATCGATCACGGATTTGGGTATATAAGTCTCTATGCCCATATGAAAGATATAAGTGTGAGGATTGGGGAGAAAGTAACCAAGGGTCAAAAAATTGGCACTATAGGCAGCACCGGTACTTCTACAGGGCCTCATTGCCATTATGAAGTTCATTTTCAAGGTAAACCGGTAAACCCAATTCATTATTGTATGGATGGTCTTGATCCTGCAGAGTACCAAGAGATGGTTGAAAAGGCTGAAGTTGCCAATCAATCATTTGATTAATTCCATTTTCTACATCATCCCCTGCTCTATTAATTGAGCTTGTTCAATTCCTCAATTTACTTCCAATTCTAAGCAAGAATAGAAAGTGATATTTTTATCTCATGGTGAAAGAATTAATACTCTAGGAGAAACTATTTATTGTGTAATTCAGTTTTAAGATATTAAGCCAAGATAATTAAAAATGAAACAACAAATTTATCCTATAGAAACAGGGTATTTTAAATTGGATGGCGGAGCAATGTTTGGGGTTGTGCCAAAGTCTATGTGGCAAAAGCTTAACCCTCCTGATGAAAACAATCTTTGTACATGGGCTATGCGTTGTTTGCTTCTTGTTATTGGTGATCAAAAGATTTTGATAGATACAGGAATGGGCACAAAACAAGACCCGAAATTTCGATCTCATTTTCAACCTCATGGAGAAGATGATTTGATAACGAATTTAAATAAAATCGGTGTACCACCCGAAGAGATCACAGACGTCATTCTTACCCATTTGCATTTTGATCATTGCGGAGGAGCCGTTAGCAAAGATGAAGATCAAAAACTGATTCCTACTTTCAGAAATGCAAGGTACTACAGCAATCAAAAGCACTGGTCTTGGGCTATCGAACCCAATGACAGAGAAAAAGCATCTTTCCTAAAAGAGAACTTTGTTCCTTTAGCAGAAAATGGAAAAATAAACTGGATTCAAGAAGACGGCAGCTGCTCTAGCTTACCAAAAGAAATTCAAATTAAATTTTGCTATGGTCATACTGAAGCAATGATGATCTGCAAAATATCAATCAACCAAAAAACATATATCTACTGTGCAGATCTACTTCCTTCTTCAGCTCATATTTCCATGCCATTTATAATGGCTTATGATGTCAGACCCCTTCAAAGTTTAAAAGAAAAAGAAATGTTATTGAATGATGCCGTAAATGAAAAGCACATTTTAATCTTGGAACATGATCCCAAGTATGTTGCGTGCACGGTAAAGTATAATGAAGCAGGAAGAATTGTTCTGGATGAATGTTTTACCGAGCTCAATCAATTCGCTTAATCTATAAGCAATTATCGTCAATCTTCATATTTTTTCAATACAAGGTTTTTATATGCTAAAACAAAAATGTTCGAGTATCTTTAAACCACACCATACGTCTAAATGCCATGCAAAATATCATTTTATCTCAACAATTCTCGGACATCAAAGGCCAATTGGATGAATTGGTAAAGCAAATCCATGAACTAAGTATAGAGATTAAAAATGAATCTCTGATTACCATCGTCAGTGAGCTTAGGAACAGGGTGAATGATCCCTTTATGTTTGTTATCTGTGGCGAGGTCAAAGTAGGTAAAAGCAGTTTTATCAATGCCTTATTAAATACAACTCAAGAAATATGCAAGGTTGCAGTCCATCCCATGACGGACACAATCCAACAAATTTTATATGGAGAAGAGTTTAAGATTGTCCCACTTTCTCCAGTGCTCAAGCGGATCTATTATCCTGAAGAAATTTTAAAAGAAATTGCCATTGTAGATACCCCGGGAACGAACACCATCATACAACATCATCAAGAGATTACTGAAAAATTTATTCCCAATTCTGACCTTGTTGTCTTTGTATTCGAAGCCAAAAACCCCTATCGACAATCGGCTTGGGATTTATTTCAATACATTAATGAAGAATGGAAAAAGAAAGTAATTTTTGTTTTGCAACAAAAAGATTTAATAAATGATGTAGATCTCAAAACCAACATTGAAGGTCTAAGGAGTTTTGCAAAGGAAAAAGGAGTAACTCATCCGATTATTTTTTCAGTTTCTGCCAAAATGGAGCTTGAGGGAATGAAGCAGGAAAGCGGATTTGATGAATTAAGAAACTATATTTTAGAGCATATAACAGGCGGAAAAGCTGCAATCTACAAATTATTAAACAACCTTAATACAGCCGATCAAATCACATTAAGAATTGATCAAGGAATAAAACTAAGAGAGGAACAATATCGATATGATCGAGAATTCAGAAAAGAAATTCAAGAAACTCTTGACAAACAAGAAGTCAACTCTAAGTCTCATATTGATTTGTTGAATAAAAGTATTTTAGCCGGTTATGATTCAACCTGTTTCAAGTTCAAAGAGGAACTGGATCGAAACATTAGTTTCTTCAGTGTATTAAAAAGAGGCTTCTTGGGAATATTTAATAAATCGGATAATTTACAAAACTGGTTGACGGAATTTTCTACAAGATTTGAAAAAGAAATTTCTACTTCTATGAGGAGTAATATGGATACCGGAGTGCATAATTTGTCCGAATCAATTCATCAAATGAGTCAAATTTTATTGCTCAAAATTAGCCAAAGCAAGACTATACTAAAAAATGATCATGAGTTATTCTCCGAAATTGCAAAAAACAGGAGCAATGTAATGTCTGAGCTCATCCAGACTATCCATGATTTTACGAACAACCCATCAAATTATATTCCTAATGATTATTCAAAAATATCCTCAAGCCTTGCACCTAATGTAACAACAGGCACAGGAATAGCCATCATCGGAGCAATTATTACTGCAATAACCCATGGTGCCGTCTTCGATATCACAGGAGGTGTAATGACTACTTTAGGTCTGGCTTTTGCCGGAATCAGTTTAGGGTTTAATAAAAGAAAAATTATAAATAAATTTGACCAAGGTGTTAGTGATGCACGCACTTTGTTTACAGAACAAATTCATAACAAATTGAATCAATATGTAAACAGTATCAAGTCTAAACTAGAAATTAATTTTGATAAATTTGATCAACATTTAGCAGAAGAACAAACGGCCATAAATAAATTAAATCAATCCAAACACCAAATTCAACAGTCAATCTCTCAATTGCAAAACGAAATAGTTTCAAAAACAGGACTAGAACCGCTGCAGTAGAGGTTAGTAGTGAATCAAAATAAAGATCCATTTAATAAATAGAAACTCCTGTGACTTGGCCTTCCAGAAGCCATAATACTCGGTATAAAATTTGAACTGGATGACGTGTAACTATGCCTGTTTTTTCTATTAGGTATAATAAACTGCTATTTTAAATTTTAAGAATAAACCATCCGGGCTATACAGTTCAAAGTGAACTTAGTATAGAAAAGAAGATACTCCTGCAATTAGATTAAATAAAAAAGCCGAACTATCATAAATAATTCGGCTTATAGCTTTATTTAAATTAAATTCTACTCTACAATCACCATTCTCTTAGTTGCTGTGT
>DEQQ01000094.1 GCA_002360455.1 Saprospiraceae bacterium UBA3362 | reverse complement strand
GAGTGATATATAGTGTCTTTATGTTAGTATTAGATACTGCGTTTTTTTGTTGTTTTTTTTTTTAATGATACGGCGACCACCGAGATTTTATACAATCCAGCACATCCGGACAGTAAATATGAGTTAGTATGGGGATTTGATGGCTATATTACAGCAGGCTGTAATGCGACGGTAACCGTTACACCAAATGATGATAATGTGAAGTGTGGTCAGGGAGTATTAACAAGAACGTTTACGGTAAGAACAGCAGGTGGTGCGACCTTGAGCCGTCAGCAAACTATTTGGATAGTTGACTGCGATCCATTCTATGTAAATGGAGCGGATTATTGCGATCCAAATGATGATATTGATTGGCCAACTTGCATTAGCCCAACATTGCCGGGAAGAGTAGAGTTGGACGGCTGTACAGCAGACTTAAGCCCTGACAATCCGAGATTGGGAAGGCCAAGAGTAATGAATAATGCAGATGATAATTGTGCATTGATTGCAATTGAATATAAAGACGAAGTATTTACCATAGAACCTGATGCATGTTTGAAAGTAATCAGAACATGGACTGTGATCGACTGGTGTCAGTACGATCCATCTAGAAATATATTGACAGGAAGATGGAGTTATCAGCAGGTTATCAAAGTAAGAGACAATGACGATCCGGTAGTGAGTTGTACAATGGGTGCTTGTGAACCTGCAGTAAAAGATCCAATAACAGGAATATGTTGGGGTCATATTATGCTCAACTCAGACGCAGCTGATGAATGTACCGTGTTTGATCAACTTAGATGGGGTTATAAAATTGATTTATTCAATGATAAGAAAGGAAATTATTCTGGTTATGATCTTATAGTTTCATCTTTGAATCGAACAGAATTTAATAGAGGAGAAAAGCCTCAATTCGATTATAACCCTGGAGCAGATCAAGCTTCATGTCCTTTCGACGCATCCGGAAAGTATCCAATAGGAGTACATAGAATTCATTGGTTTGTAGAAGACGGCTGTGGAAATATAGGAGTATGCGACAAGCTGTTTGAAATCAAAGATTGCAAAGCACCAACGCCATATTGCCATACAGGAGTTATTACGACAGTTATGCCAAGCAGTGGTTGTATAACAATTTGGGCAAAAGACTTCAATGTAGGAAGTTTTGACAATTGCACTAATTCAAGAGATTTGCGTATTTATTTCGATGAAAATGACAGTGATAGCTTGAATATCTGTTGCGATCAGTTTGAAAATAATCAAGTCAATGAGGAATTGAATATTCTTGTAAAAATATGTGTTGAAGATCAAGAAGGCAATAAGGATTGTTGTACAAGCACTTTAGTAGTTCAAGATCCACAAAACACCTGTCCAAATGTTGGACCTTTCAAAGGCAAAATCACCGGATTGGTAAAAACATCAAAAGGAGCAGAAACCAGCTTGGCAGATGTACAATTGATCAAAAACGGTCAGATGATGAAGGAAATGGTTACCGCCGGAGACGGTCAGTACAGCTTCTTTGATATCGAATTGTACAAAGACTATACAGTTAAACCAGAGAGAGATGACGATCCATTGAATGGAGTAAGTACAGCGGATATCGTTAAGATCCAGAAGCATATCTTGGGTCAGAGCAATATCACAGATCCATACGAATTGATTGCAGCCGACGTAAACAAGAGCAACAGTGTAACAACAGCAGATATATCAGAGATAAGAAAATTGATCTTGGGAATAAACAACAAGTTTAGTAAGACCCAAAGCTGGACAATGATCCCTGCAGATTATGTGTTTGCAGATCCTGAATCGCCATGGTCATATCCTGTAAGCAAGGAGTTGAAGCGAATGGATCAGGACAAGCAGATCGACTTTGTAGCAGTGAAGATGGGAGATGTAAATGGCAATGTTAGAGCTAATTTTGGTCAAACAGGATCTTCCAGAAGCAATGGAGAATTGAATTTGGAAGTAGATCAACAGGAAATGGAAGCAGGAGAAACCTACAAAGTATCCTTCAGATCAAAAGACTTCAGCAATATCACAGGCTATCAGTTTACATTGAACTTTGATGTTAGAAGCCTAAGTTTTGAGGGAGTAGAGCCGGGTGCATTGAACACAACAGAAGCAAACTTTGGAGTTGCGAAGGTAGATGAAGGCAAATTGACAACAAGCTGGAACTCAAATAAAGGAGAAACAGTAGATGGCAATACAATCTTATTTACAGTAGTGTTCAAAGCATTGAAGAAAACAGAAATAGATCAAATCTTAGGAATCACAAGCGACATAACAACAGCAGAAGCATACAGCACAGAATCAGAGACGAAGTCTGTGAGATTAGGAGTAAGATCTAAGAAAGGAGTTGTAGAGGCAGGATTATTTGAGTTGTATCAAAACAATCCGAACCCATTCAACAAAGAGACTGTAATAAGTTTCAGATTACCGGAGGCCTCAGCAGCGAAATTGACAGTGTATGATGTAACAGGCAAAGTGATCAGAGTATATGAGCTAAAAGGAGTAAAAGGCGTGAATGCAGTGAAGATAGAGAAAGCAGAATTGAATAATATCAATGGTTTAGTTTACTATCAGTTGGATGCAGCCACATACACTGCCACAAAGCGGATGTTGATACATTAATTCATAGGTTAGAGGAAGAATACTTCAATTGTATTTTAAAGTGTAATTAGTCAAATTATTATTTTGTTAATATCTAATTTAATGACAATTAGATATTTAAGTATTTGAAAAAAATATATACGTATATTTTGCTAATAATGAAAGAATTATAATGTAGATTTGTTTTTTTAATACCAAACCATAACCTGAGCTCATGAACTTACTGCGAATTTTATTTGTAATTAACCTCATTCTATTAAACCAAAACCTTCTTTATTCTCAAGCAAATTACCAAATTGGAAATTGCAAAGGGACATTTATGGATATCAGCTCCAGCGGGACTCTTGTTCCGGGATCACAAGCTGATGATGCTGCCATAGCTTATTCACTCCCTTTTCCCTTGATTTTCTATGGAGTTTCCTATTCTGCTTGTGAATTGGGAACAAACGGATGGATGCGTTTCGCTGGTACTACAAGATCAGGTACTGATCTTTCCAATGTTGCTCTCGCTCCTGGATTTAATATGGTTGCACCTCAATGGGATGATTTAACTTTAGTTACAGGTACAGGCGAAACAAACAACGGGATCTACACTCAGGTGATGGGATCAGCTCCAAATCGAGTTTTGATTATTCAGTGGCTTGGAAGTTATTTTGGTTCTAGTGGAAATTCTGATCAAATCACATTTGAAATAAAATATTTTGAAACTACCAATGAAATTCAGATTGTTCATCAAGATCTGATTGATGCTGCAGATACACAAAATAATGGTCTTTCAGCAACCGTTGGTTTGGCAGGGCCAACTGGAACTACAGTTAGTCAACTTTATTTTAATCAATTGATTGCTCCTATCCCTCAATCCAGAAGTTTTAAACCATTCACTTCTGTGCCTCCTTCAGCCTATACATCTTCTACTTGTAGTTCAAGCTTTATAGATATAAGAAACCCGGCTAACCTTATTCCTGGGACACAGGGTGACGAGTTAACTGCGACGGTGAATTTTCCTTTTAAGTTTAATTTCTATGGGCAATGTATTTCTTCAGGTATAGTAAGTACAAATGGATTTTTGAGATTTAATCCTAGTACAAGATCAGGGGCAGACCTAAGTAATGTTGCTCTAACAGCAGGTATGAATTTAATTGCTCCTCTCTGGGATGACTTAAATTCATCCACAAGTATTTCTGAGCCTTCCAATGGCATTTACGCTCAATCCATTGGGGCTTCACCAAATAGGCAATTTGTAATTCAATGGGTTACTTCCTATTTCGGATCCTCTAATAATAATGATTCTATTTTGTTTGAAATTATTTTGTTCGAACAAACAAATGAAATAAGAATTTTACATCAAGATATTACCGATGGTTCTGATACACAAAATGGAGGAAGTTCTGCAACAGTCGGGATTGCCGGTCCTGTCGGAACATCCTTTGTTCAGACATCTTTAAATGTAGCATTTTCTGCTCCAACTTGTTTTAGCTATTCAAGGCCATGTTCTGTAGTCAGTGATGTTGTTTGCCCTGGAGACGTTGGGCCTATTCAATGCGGATCACTTAGTTCTGTTACATCAATTTCCGGATCTATAACGTCTTCCGATCCTGTTTTTATCCGTCCTTCTAATGCCTCCTGCGTTTTGGATTCAATTAATAGGCCATATTTTGATGTTATACCAATTATAGTTCTCAAACCCGGAACTTTCACTCTTAGCTTAAATTCTGGAGGAATGGATTTCTTCGGAATGCTTTACACTTCTGAGTTTGATCCTTGTAAGCCTTGTAATGCTTTAACTTATTGGGACGATGATACTGATTCATTAGCTTCTACACCTAATTTGGATCCTACAATTACATTCACTTCTTCAGGATTAAAGACTTTTTATCTAGTTACATCTCCTTATTGCTCAGGTATGACAGGAAATTATACTTGGACCATTACAAGTAGTGGAGGGGGTAAGCTTATCAATGGATCATTTAATTTTAGTTCAGCTACAGCAAGTCATTGCTACGATTACTGCCTAAGTTTTAAGGATAGTTATACAATAATTTGTCCTGGAGATTTTACAATTAATAGGAAATTTTTATTGACTGATATTTGTTTAGCTACCGGAATTGATTCATGTACCCAAATAATTAATATTGATGACACAACACCGCCAACGATCAACTGTCCTTCAAATTTGACAATAGCTTGTGCAGGCACATTACCATCTTTGCCAACAAATTTTAGTGAATTTGTGGCAGCAGGAGGTTCCGCATCCGATGATTGTTGTTTGGCAACTTCAACCTTGAGAAGAGTGAGCGTTTTACCAAATCCTCCTTCTTGCACGACTCCTTCAGTAGTTACTTATGAAATAAAAGATACTTGTGGTAATACAGCAACATGTACATTTAATATTATTGTAAATGATGTGACTCCGCCCACAGCAAGATGTAAGGATATAACGGTGAATTTGAATTCTATGGGTATGGGCATGTTCACAACTAGTGATATCAATAATGGCTCCACTGATAATTGTTCCGGAGCACTTAAATATTCAATGAATCATTCCGGTAAAGTTGGCCTTGCCGATACATTGGCTAAAATTCCTGTCACCCTGACAGTGATGGATTCTTGTGGAAATATGGCCAGTTGTATTTCTAATGTTTGCGTAAGAAAAACAGTTTTTTTGGATGCGGTTTGTAAAAAAATTACAGTGTACTTAGATGCAATGGGTATGGTATCTTTTACTGCCTCAGATATAGATGGCGGTAGTGTACCTGGAGAAGGTTGTGAGCCATTAAGTCTTCGCCTATTACATGCCGGTAAAATGACCTGTGATAGTATTGGAATGCGATTGGTTGGCTTAGAGGCTAAAGATAATTGTGCTGCGGATACATGTATCTCAATGGTTACAGTATTAGATACTATCAAGCCAATGATAACCTGTCCTGCAGGAATAACGGTTTCATGTGCTTCGCAAGTTCCGGCTCAAGATACCAATTTGGTTTCAGCATCAGATAACTGTTCAATATTGAGAAGGTCATTTGTTTCAGATCAAATTTCAAATTCAACATGTTATAACCGCTTTACTCTGACCAGGACATATATGGCTACAGACAGGTCAGGGAATACAGCCACTTGTAGCCAAATCATAAGTGTGAATGATGTGACCCTTCCTATGATTAATTGCCCTGCCAATTTAACTATCCAATGTGCCATAGATACAGGTTTGCCACCAATTGTTACCTTTACAGACAATTGTCAAATTGGCACAAGAAATGCTGTTTTTGGGTCAAGGCGAACAGTTGGTAGTTGTAGAGATAGTTTTACTTTATTTAGAACTTGGACAGCAACAGATACATGTGGAAATACAGCAAGCTGCACTCAAAGGATTAGCATTTTTGATAATGTAAGACCTTCTATTATTTGCCCCGCTCCTTTAACGGTAACTTGTACAGCATTAATTCCACCGGTGAATACAGCTTCAGTAATTGCAGCTGATGTGTGTGGAAATGATAGAGTTGTGGTAACCCATATAAAAGATAGTACTGTCAATGTAACCTGTCCTAATAGGTCCACTGTGTACAGATTCTACAGAGCAACTGATGCCTGTGGAAATACAAATTCATGTAGTCAAATTATCACTGTTAACGATAATGTTGCTCCTGTAGCTGTTTGTCGAAACATTACAGTAAACCTAGATGCAAATGGCAATGCTACAATAACAGCCTCTCAAATCAATAATGGATCAAGCGATAATTGCTCTGCCAGTGCTAATTTAACTTTATCAGTTGCTCCATCAGTTTTTACTTGCGCGAATGTTGGTTTGGCCAATGTTACATTATCTGTTACAGATGAATGTGGTAATATTGGAATGTGCGTGGCATCAGTTACAATAGCAGATAATATACCACCGGTATTTATGCCATCTTGTCCAACTAAAACAATCACACTAAACGCCGGACCCGGAGAGTGTGAAGTATCATGGAATGCTCCTGTGTTTATGGCAATGGACAACTGTCCTGCCGGACAATACTTTGGGGCAATCAACCGAGTAACGAATATCTGTAGAACCAATGCTGCATGGCAAATCACAGGAGGAGCCGGAGCCTGGGGAGTAATGTTTGATTTGGTGAATACCTCAGGAGGACAGCTTAACTTACAAGA
>DEQQ01000075.1 GCA_002360455.1 Saprospiraceae bacterium UBA3362 | reverse complement strand
AGCTTGTCTTGGTCAATCTTATTTCTTTTCTAAGGCTCATTTTACTATTCATATTTTTCATTTCTCTGCTTGGTTTGCATTGTTAGGAAGTTTAACTTATTTAATTAAACTTTACAAGTCCGATCTTAAATCCTTAAATTCCGCTGTTGCTCATGCTGGATTTGCTATTCTTCTTTTTGGAATTAGCTTGAGCGGATTGAAAAAACAAAATCTTGTTCCGGATCGATTCTTTCAAGAGGATCTTACAGCCAATTTTGACAATGCCGATGAAGGAAAACATTTTGTGCTTATTCAGGGAGAGGCAAAATTCCTCAAAGGATACTGGGTAAACTATAAGAGTGATACATTAGAAGGAAAATTCAGAAAATACAAGATCCAATTTGACAAAATTGATTCATCAAATTCTACCAAAGAGACATTTATTGTCGAGCCTACTGTTCAGTATGATAACAAAATGACAAAAGTAGCAGCATCCAATCCTTCAACACAACATTATTTTGGCAAAGATATATTCACCCTTATTGCTCAAATTCCTGCTTCACAAACAGATGCTGAGTCAGCTAAAAAGGCAGAAGACAGTATTCAATACAAGCTCTACACTGCTAAATTAAATGATACCATTTTTACTTCAAAAGCTTACTGTATTATAAAAGATATAAAAAATGAGTTTACAACTCAAGATTTTGAATTCAAGCAGGGAGATAAGAAACTTCAATTAATTTGTGAAATCCGTAACCTTGAAGACACACAAGCAATATTGGCCACACCTTCCATATTATTTAGAAATGAAAGCATATACAGATTTCCCCATCAAATAAATCAAAGAGGAATTCGAATTCAAATACCAGACTCTATTTTTAGCATTTTGAATCCTCAGCCAAACTGGGAAACTGCAACTATCATGAAACTTGGCATTGGCGAAACGAAAGAGTATGATCAAAATCAAATAAGTGTAAGTATTGAAGGAATAGAAAGCAAATTATCTGAGGAAGATTATGCGATGCAAGAGAGCGACATAGCCATTGCAACCAAAATAAAAATTAAAGCTAATCAAAATGAGTTTCATTTAAGGCCGTTGTATGTTATTCGAAATTCAAAAGCCTTTAGTCTTACAGATTTTAATTTACTAAATGGATATTGTGCAAGAATTAATTCCATTGACCCAACATCAGAGAAATTTGAAATACAGATTGTAAAACGGGAACAAAATTTTAATCAAATTGAAATTCCCATTGAAATCGCTGACAATGCTCCGAGGACAGATTTCATAGTTATGGAAGCCATAGTCTTCCCGGGCATCAATTTAGTTTGGCTCGGAAGCTTGATGATGATTTTTTCATTACTAAGTGCCGCATACTTGAGAAAAACGAAAAAGAATGTCAACAATTAAATTTACAGTTATAGGCTCAGGTAATGTGGCATTTCATTTAGGTTCAAGATTGATGGAACTTGGTTGTAGTTGCAATGCAGTTGTTTCTAGAAATCCTACGACAGCTGCACAATTAACTCAACAACTTCATGCACCATTCAAGAACATTGAGTTGATAGATCAGTCTTCGGATTTAATCCTCATCTGCGTACCTGATCACGAAATTAAAAATGTTATCGCAAGTCTTCCTTCGGAAGCTTTGCAACAGTATGTTGTTCATACTTCAGGAAATGAAACATTAGATGTTTTTGGGAACTCAGAAGGAAAGTTTATTAACTTATATCCTTTACAGTCATTTAGCAAAAACTTGGAAGTTGATTGGTCTCAAATTCCAATATTTTATGAAAGCAATCATGACTTGAATCCAGAGCTCTACAACTTATTTTGTAGAGTTGGAAATCGACTCATTTTATTCAATCCCAATATCAGAAAGTATTTGCACCTATCTGCCGTATTTACAAATAATTTTGTCAACCTCAATTATCTTGCCGCATTTAGTATTTTAAACCAATGTGAACTTGACAACACAGTGCTAAGTGCTTTAGCCAACTACACTACAAAAAAAGCTTTTTTACTGGGTGCAAAAAAAGCTCAAACAGGTCCTGCAAAACGCAATGATTTTAACACAATTCAAAAACATCTAACATGCCTGGAGAGTGAATTTCCGGAATTTGTAGAACTTTATAAAACTCAAACGGAATTGATCCAAAAACTTTTTATCTCATGAGAATTATAGGAACCATACCGCATCCCGGGTTTAAAATTTCTGCTTTTAAAAATGAGAATAAGTTCATCATCAAAGTAGAAGCCGGACCTTTTGAACAGAGTTATAAGTTCTTGGAAAGCGATGAAATCCATAGTTTTGAATCATTGGTAAAACAATGGACTAAACTTCAAGACACAGAGTTAATTCGAGTTTTTGATCAAATGAATTCTAATTATAAAATAATTAATGAACATTAGTTATACAACATGAAAGTTATTCGTTTTAATAAGCATCAATTTACCCCTTTAACAGATACCGTTATTACTATCGGATCATTCGATGGCGTACATCTGGCTCATCAGACCATACTCCGCAAGCTAAAAGCTGAATCAATAGCAAGAAATTGCCAAAGTGTTGTCATTACGTTCGATCCCCATCCAAGAAATTTTTTAGATCAAAACAACTCAACCCAAACACTCTCTACTATAGAGGAAAAAATAGAATTGCTCTCGGAACATGATATAGACCTATTGATCATTGCTCCATTCAATGCCGAATTTGCACAACTTTCTCCTCGTGAATATATTGATACTTTTTTAATCAGGTATTTTAATCCAAAGGCCATTTTGATAGGCTATGATCATCGGTTTGGTCAATATGGAGCCGGAGATATTCATTTGCTTAGAGAGTATGAGAAAGAGAACATCTTCGAGATTATTCAATTCCCGATTCAGACTGCACACCAAATTACAATCAGCTCAACTGAAATAAGGACTCTGATTGCACAAAATAAATTCAAAATTGCTTCGCAACTGTTGGGCAGGAATTATTCCATTTCCGGAAAAGTTGTGAAAGGGCAACAAATTGGATCAGAACTGGGCTACCCTACTGCCAATATAGAAATTGCAGATCAAAGCAAGTTGATTCCAAACCAAGGGATTTATGCAGCGATTGCGAAAACAGAAACAGCAGAATATGATGCCATGTTGTACATTGGCAATAGACCCAGTATTGGAACTAATTTACAACAAACTATAGAAGTCCATTTTTTTAATTTTAATGAGACGATTTATGGCAAAACGGTGAGCATAGAGTTGGTGGAATATGTAAGAGAAGATAAGAAACTAACTTCTTGGGATGAACTCAAAATTGCAATTAAAAAGGATGAAGTCAACATTAAGAAAATATTGGACATTCATCATTTACACAGAGTTAGTCTTAAGAAAAATCCCAGAACCGTCATCGCGATTTTGAATTACAATGGACTATCCCATTTAAAGGAAAATTTACATTCTATACTAAAATATTCTCCGCATGATGTAGATATTTACGTGATTGACAATGCCTCCACCGATGAAAGTGTAACTTATATAAAAGAAAATTACCCTCAGGTAAAACTTATTATCCTCAAATCAAATTATGGATATGCCGAAGGATATAATAAGGGATTGGCTCAAATTTCTGCAGATTACTTTGTTCTCGTAAACTCCGATGTATGGGTTGACTCTGACTGGATAACTCCATTAGTTAAGTGCATGAAAAAAAATCCCAATTGCCTTGCAGCACAACCTAAAATTCTTTCTCTTAAAGAAAAAGATTATTTTGAATATGCCGGGGCAGCAGGAGGCTTTATGGATTCTCTATATTATCCTTTCAACAGAGGACGAATCGTGCAGCTGGTTGAAAAAGACGAGGCTCAATACGATACTGAGATAGAACTATTTTGGGCAAGTGGAGCCGCTTTTATTGTTAATGCTAGAGCGTTCAAGGTATTTGGTGGTTTTGATGGTGATTATTTTGCGCATCAAGAAGAAATAGATTTATGCTGGAGATTTAAAAATGCCGGAGGTAAAATTTTATTCACTCCTGATTCTAAAGTCTACCATTTGGGTGGAGGAACTCTCGCTTACGAATCCCCCAATAAATTATATCTCAACTTTAGAAATAATCTGAGCACAATATTCAAAAATGCAGATGGATGGAGATTGTTTTACATCTTACCCATTCGCTTGATATTAGACCTTTTAATATTAATACAATATTTAGTAAAAGGAAAACCAATATTAAGTTACAAAATAATGGAGGCCTATATTGTGTCTATATTGAGCACCTTTTATTTATTGCATAAAAAAGATGAAACGGATCAATTGTGCCAGCAATTTTCAATGGGTGATAAAAATAAAAAAGGACTACTTAAGGGAAGTATTTTTTTGCATTATTACTTATTTAGTAATAAAAAATATTCACAGATACATCCTCAAAATTTTATTTCATGAAGCAAAAGAATCCTTTTGAAGTCATTTTTGAGAATGAGGATTTTATTGTTATCAATAAATCTTCGGGAGTATTGAGTATTCCTGACCGATTCGATGGAACCAAGGCCAATTTGTACGATTTATTATCTTCACTTTACGCAGCTCTTTTTGTCGTGCACAGAATAGACAGAGACACTAGCGGACTCATTCTTTTTGCAAGAAATGAAACTGCACATAAAGAATTAAGCACTTTGTTTGAATCTCGATTAATTGAGAAAGAATATCTTGCGATCTGTCATTCTGCTCCTAGTATAGAAGAAGGAATGATCGATATGCCCATTGCTCACAGTACAAGACAGGCCGGACTTATGACCATCCATCCCAAAGGAAAACCGGCTAAAACTCTTTACAAACTCGTTACTCAATGGAAGGATTTTTCAATGATCAGGGCAAAACCGATTACCGGCAGAACACATCAAATTCGGGTACATCTTAGCTATCTTCAGTGCCCAATAATAGGCGATAGAGCCTATGGAGGAAAGGAAACTGTCTCTATCTCAGACTTAAAAACTCGGAAGCTAAAAGTAAATTATGAAGAACCGACATCCCTGATCTCGAGAGTTGCTTTACATGCTTCAAAACTAAGCTTTCCATTTCAGGGAAAAGACTACAGTTTTTCGGCCGAGCTGCCAAAAGATATGGAAGTGTGTATCAAACAATTTGATAAATGGATAAAAAAATAGCTCAATTTATACTTGATTCCAAAACTTATTTTATATTTGAGTTTCCATTTCATTAGGCAAACTTCAAGCTTATCCTATTTGCCAAAAAATTAAACCATGATTAAGATTTTAATTGCTGACGACCATACAATGTTTGTGGATGGTTTGGAGTCATTATTACAAAATGTACCTAATATTAAAGTAGTAGACAAATGCTTTGATGGTGAATCTGTTTTCGACAAGCTAAAGGAAAAAGAAATTGACCTGATTTTGTTGGATATTAATCTCCCAAAATTGAACGGAATGCAGGTAGCGCAACGGATGAACAAAGAATTTCCTAATGTTAAGATTATAGCACTGTCAATGTACAATGAAGAAAGTTATGTTACGGAGATTTTAAAGAGCGGAGCTATGGGTTATATCCTTAAAAATACAGGAAGAACAGAGTTGATTCATTCTATAGAAATGGTAGCCAAGGGTGAGACCTATTTTACTAAGGAGGTTACAGAGACGATTATGGGCAGCCTAACAAAAAAGTCTCAGTCCAAAAAAACAAATTCCTTCGAAATTCCAAAGATATCTCGCAGAGAAAAGGAAGTATTAGAACTTATTGTAAAAGAATTTACAACTCAAGAAATAGCAGACCAGCTGTTTATCAGTTTGAAAACTGTTGAATCTCACAGGAGCAGTCTTATCTCAAAAATGAATGTAAGAAATACGGCCGGCCTTGTGCGCGCTACATTAGAATACAGGTTACTAGAAAAGGAATAGAATGGTTAGATATTTTCTATTCTGTTTTATTGTCTTTTGCTCTTCCACAATCTACTCACAAGATTTGCAAGATTTTTTTTTCGGGAATGACTCAATAGAATCTCAAAAATTATCTGCCGACACCTTAAATCAACAGATTCAATTTTTATATAAGCAACACGAACACAAATTACTGATCTCGAATTTATTCAGAGGAATAGAGTTAGAGTCATCACTTGAAAACTTTCAACGAGTTGCAAATTATCGAATATTATTGGCCAAAGTTTACCTGAGTTTTGGTTGGAATAAAAAAGCACTTAGCAATGCAGAATATGCACAAGTAATGTATAGGCAACTCAATCAAAACACCAACCAAGCTAAAGCGCATCATTTACTTACTCTAATACATTACTCTCAATCTGATATTGCCAATGCCCATTTTTATCTAGACCAATGTGAAGTGGATAAATTGGATAAAAATGACCCAACCCTACTTAATGAACATCTTTTATTGCACTGCATGCTGGATACTGTAGATAATTTAAAAACTATACAGTCAAAGTTAAGCAGAGTGATTTCTATCTCTAAGAGCAGCAATGCAACAGAGCAACTTATATTCGCCTATCAAATCTTAGGACAACAATTGTACAAACATTCTCAATATGCCAATGCTAAAGTTGCCTTAGAAAAGAGTTTAAGCCTTGCCAATGAACTTTGTGATTTGGATCAACAGGCAAAAATAAATCTTCAACTGGCCCAAGTTGAAAAACAAGCTACAAATTTTGCCTCTTCTAATTATTTCTATGAGCAATATATTATTTTAAAGGATTCGCTTAATTCGATTAGTTTAGATGAAGAACTTAATAAAATCATTTTGAAGTTCGAAAATAAAGAAGTAAGAGATGAAAGAATTGATCAAGCTAAGAACATGAGGCTTTTTGAACTAAAATCCAGAAGATCCAATTTTACTTTGTACAGCTTATTGTTCAGCATTGGAACCATTCTAGTAGCGGCTTTTTTTATTATCCAATTCTATCAACAAAAGTTAAGTACAAACGAAATCATTCACAATCAGAATGAACAAATAAACCGTCAGAAAATCAATGAACTGGAACAAAGTATTCAATTAGAAAACTTGAAATCTATGATTGTTGGTCAAGAATCAGAACGCGATCGCATTGCAAAAGATCTCCATGATTCATTAGGAGGATTATTATCTACAATCCGCTTAAAGTTTGACCATTTGTCTCAACTGCCCAAAGAAAAACAAAATCAAGAGCAAGAAAAAATTCATGAACTTGTCGATGTGGCTTGTGCTGAGGTTAGAAACATAGCTCACAATTTAAGGCCTGGCTCATTGGATAATTTAGGCTTAATTGATGCTCTAAAGGATATGTTGAACAGGATTAAATCGGAGGATGGCCCGGAAATCATTTTTCAATATTATAATATGGAGCAATTTGTTGCCCCACATCCAAATTTCAACTTGCATATTTATAGAATCATCCAGGAAATGGTCAACAACTCTATCAAGCATGCAAAGGCAAAAGAGATTTTAATTCAATTGAGTTATAAAAATGGCGATTTGGAATTAATCGTAGAAGATGATGGAATTGGATATGATGCTGAGCTCATCAAACGAGGAATGGGACTCGATAATATCATGTCAAGAGTTGGCTTTTTGAAAGGAGAAATTCATATTGATAGTAAACCATTGAAAGGAACCTCATCTTTAGTTCACATCCCTTTGATCCAAGAAGAGGCATAAATAGTAATCCAATCAAACTTGGGGAAAACACTGAATTTTTAAATTCGGTGTTTCACATGATGTTTATTATTAATTTATGACTGACCTTTGTATCGTCGATATATGATTAAAACGTTAGTCATTCGATAGCTTGATTTGAATATTGAAAATGGGATCCAAGAATTAGAACTATTAGATTTCTGTGAATTGGCTTTAAATAAATTGAACAGGGTTTAATCAGAGGTATAGATAGTGATCTGGTAGTTCTTTCTTGGAGATTTACACTAATTTGATTTAAATAGGTTTAATATATTCTAAAGCTCTGTTATTTTTCAGGGCTTTTTTTATTTGATCCAAATTCTAATCCTTTTAAGGAATTAGAACACAAGAAAGAATGGGAAAATTAAAAATTAGACCTGATAGCAATGAAGGCGTTTCACGCCGTAATGGATAGCAGGACTTAAAATACAAGCTAAAACCAAAATTTGCCTCTCCAAATTTTACTTATTTATTAAGATTCTATCTGTTGTTTGATCCGAATCATTTCTTTTTGAAGATGCTCGCTATTGGCTGCGGACATTGGAACCAGCGGCAGTCTAAGATGATTTTCACATAAATTCATAAACGCTGCAGCTTCTTTAATCCCCACCGGATTTCCTTCTATATATAGCCATTTATGCAAGTCAAAGGTCAACAAATTGAGTTCTTGAGCTTTTCTAAAATGGCCATCCAAAGCCGATCTGATCATATTGGAAAATTCTGTAGGATAAACATTGGCAATGACACTGATCAAACCATCACCACCAATCCCTATCAACGCCAATGCAAGAGGATCATCTCCGGACAACACAAGAAAATGGTCCGGCCTGTCTTTTAAAATTTTTGTAGCTTGGGTAAGATCTCCTGAAGCTTCTTTGATAGCGCAAAATTTCTTGGAAGAATGGGCTAACCTTAAGCTCGTTTCTGCGGTAATATTGCTTGCTGTTCTTCCCGGAACATTGTAAATGATTATAGGTAAATCTGTTGCTTCTGCCAAAGCCATGTAGTGTTGATATATTCCTTCTTGAGATGGCTTATTGTATGCGGGACTGCTGCTAAGGATTGCTGATACACCGCTATTGTCCAAACTCTTAAGTTCATCAATCAATTCTTGTGTATTATTTCCACCAACACCAACTACGACAGGAACTCTAGCGCCACAATGTTTTATGGTGAATTGTACAACTTCTTTTTTTTCTTGCGCTGATAATGTAACAGTTTCTCCGGTTGTACCCATGGTCACCAAATAATCAACTCCACCTCTTATACAGTGGTCAATGATATTCCTTAAACTTGGGTAATCTACAGCACCATCTTTCGTAAATGGCGTAATGAGAGCGACTCCTGTGCCTCTAAGAAATTGATAATCCATAATAATTGATTTTATTCGACCTCTTGAAAACGACCCATTTTTTCATATTTCTCAATGCGCTGAGTTACGCGTAGGTCCGAATCTATTTTTGAAAGTTTTTCTAAATGATCTAGAATATGTTGTTTCAATGAAGCAGCCATTTCCTCAGCATTTGAGTGAGCTCCACCTACAGGTTCCTGAACAATACCATCAATCAAACCAAACTTTGCCATATGATCTGCAGTGAGCTTCAATGCGTCTGCAGCTTTTTCTTTAAAATCCCAAGATCGCCACAGGATGGAAGAACATGATTCCGGAGAGATGACGGAATACCATGTGTTTTCCAGCATAAAAACCTGATCCCCTACTCCTATTCCTAATGCACCGCCGCTGGCTCCTTCACCTATTATATAACAAAGGATGGGAACTTTAAGCTGGGACATTTCGAAAAGGTTTTTGGCAATGGCTTCTGCCTGACCTCTTTCTTCTGCTTCAATGCCGGGAAAAGCTCCGGGAGTATCGATCAGAGTAACTACAGGAATAGAAAATTTCTCTGCAAGCTTCATCAATCGCAGGGCTTTACGGTACCCGTCAGGGTTAGCCATACCAAAATTTCTAAACTGCCTCTGCTTTGTCGAATGACCTTTTTGATGTCCAATGATCATAATCGCCTGACCATTTAATTTGGCTAAACCACCTACAATAGCTTTGTCATCTTTTACGTATCGATCTCCATGCATTTCGATAAACTCCTCACACATGGCGTTAATATAATTTAGCGTATATGGTCTCTCAGGGTGTCTTGACAACTGAACTCTTTGCCAGCCGGTGAGATTGGAATAAATCTCCAATCGCTTTGCCTCAATCCTTTGTTGGATCTCAACAATTTTTTCGCTCATGTCAATATCACTTTCTTCAGCTACTTTTTTAACTTTCTCTAACTGATCATAGAGAATCTCAAGAGGCTTTTCAAACTCCATAAATATCATAGAGACAGCGGGTTATGGCATTATGCCGTTAGAAAATGGATTATAAAACAGCTGCTAAAATAGCCTATAAATCTGTTTTTCGTACAGAGATTGAGGGAAATATTATATTTTTTTGAAAAATGATATGAAAAATAAAAACCTTGTTTATTTTTGCGGTCTCATTTACCAAATGAGGAAACGGATCGGTAGTTCAGTTGGTTAGAATGCCGCCCTGTCACGGCGGAGGTCGCGGGTTCGAGTCCCGTCCGGTCCGCAAAATCAAGAAAGCTTCTCAATATGGGAAGCTTTTTTTATTTGTTCTGTTTTTTTCAATGCAAAAGAGAATTGTAATCATTGGAGGTGGTATTGTCGGTCTGGCAACAGCCATGCAATTGCATGAGAAATTGCCAGATGTAAAAATTGTGATTCTCGAAAAAGAAAATGATGTAGCCCGACACCAAAGTGGTCATAACTCCGGTGTAATCCATTCTGGAATCTATTACAAGCCCGGCTCAAATAAGGCTAAAAATTGCACTGAAGGTTATGCTAAGATGCTTCGATTTTGCGATGAACAAAATATACCCTATCAATTAATTGGTAAACTCATCGTTGCCAATGATGAGAAACAAAAAATCAAACTTGATCAAATTTACAATAATGGACTTAACAATGGGCTAAAGAACATAAAAGTTCTGAAAAAAGAAGAAATTCAAAACCTTGAGCCTAATGTAAGGTCCAAATACGCAATACATGTCCCACAGGCCGGAATTGTAGATTACAAGTTGGTTTCACAAAAGATGCGTTCTTGCTTGGAAGGACAAGGAGTCGAAGTTTTGACAAATAAAAAAGCCATTGCAATAGACTCTGTTCATCAAGTTTTGAGAGTAGCTTGCGAGGATGAGTCCTTGTATGAAGCAGATTTTTTGGTGAATTGTGCAGGACTCCAATCCGATCGAATTTGTGCCTTAGCCGGAATAAATAGCCCTTATCGAATAATCCCATTCAAAGGAGTTTACTACTATTTAAACGAGAACAAGAAAGAAATTGTAAAGAGCCTCATTTATCCTGTTCCTGACCCCAATTTCCCATTTCTGGGTATACATTATACAAAACTCATGAACGGGCAACAAACATTAGGTCCCAATGCTATTTTAGCTTTTGATCGTGAGAATTATGCAAACCAAGACATCAATTGGAAAGATCTCCAATCGATCTTGAGTTATAAAGGTTTTTGGAAGTTAATAGGAAAACATTGGAATGTAGGTTTGACTGAATATTTTAGAAACTATTCCAAACACTATTTTGCCTTCAAAGCCTCAGAAATGACCCCCGGAATTGTGGCAACGGACTTAACTGAAAGCAGCTCCGGAATTAGAGCACAGGTCATTGATCGAGACGGTAATATGGTGGACGATTTTGCTGTTTTAAAAGCAAAGCAAATGATCCACATTTGCAACGCGCCCTCCCCTGCGGCCACCGCTTCGCTATCTATAGGAGATCAGATTGCTCAAATGATTACTGAAGGAATCTCATAAAAACCTACTTTAGCTAAAAATGAGAATATAAAAATGTTTGTTTCCGGCAGTAAATTATTAATCTTTTGAACATCTTTTTCAAAAGGCTTTTGTTTGGTACATCATGTCTTATTCAAGTCTAGAATCTTGTCTGCTTGACCTTGAAAAACAATCAGAACTGATAAGGATAAAAGAAGAAATTTGTCCCCAAGGAGAATTGGCAGAAATTCAAAGAAGAGTATACAGTAACCAAGGCCCGGCCCTACTTTTTGAGAGAGTCAAAGGAAGTTCATTTAGAGTTGCAACAAATGTTTATGGAACAGCCAAAAGATCAGAATACATCTTCAGAGATAGTATAGAATCTTTGGAGCATTTAATTAGACTTAAAATTGATCCAATGAGTTTTTTGACCCAACCCGTAAAGTCATTAAAAGCTATTGGACTCGGATTACATTCTTATCCTAAAAAAATCAGTTCCTCTGACTTGATAAATCATGAATGTAAAATTTCTGATTTACCACAGATCAAATCATGGCCAAACGATGGCGGCGCCTTTGTTACATTGCCTCAGGTTATCAGTTTCCCACCAAGCTCAATACAATTAAGTTTATCCAATATTGGGATGTACCGAATTCAATTAAGTGGAAACAATTATTTGCAAGATCAAGAAATAGGACTGCATTATCAACTGCATAGAGGAATAGGCATTCATCAAAGTATGTACCAAAAAACGGAGGCTCCTTTCAGAATTAGTATTGGAATTGGCGGTCCACCTTCTCATGCTTTGGCATCTATATTTCCATTACCGGAAGGAATGAGTGAAATTCTTTTTACCGGACTATTGGGCAAGAGGAGATATCGCTACTATTGGCACAATAATTTTTTCGTACCTGCTGATGTTGATTTTTGTATTACCGGAGTTGTGGACAAAAACAATCTAAAACCGGAAGGACCTTTTGGAGATCATTTAGGATATTATAGCTTGACACATAACTTCCCTGTTGTTCTGGTTGATCATGTTTTTCATAAAAAGAACGCCATATTCCATGCGACAGTAGTAGGAAGACCTCCACAAGAAGACAGTTCATTTGGATACTTGATACATCAAATTACAAAAGAAATAGGGAAAACAGAATTTCCCGGGATAAGAGAAATTCATGCTGTTGATGTTGCCGGAGTTCATCCCTTGTTATTGGCCATAGGCAGTGAGAGATATATGCCGTTTAGAAATCAAAAGCCGGAAGAAATTTTAATTCAAGCCAATCATTTGCTTGGAAAAGGACAAACCTCCTTGGCAAAATATTTATGGATAAGCAGCAATGTCGATAACAGTGATCTGAGCACTCATGATGTCAACTCATTTTTTGATTATATTCTACAGCGAATTGACTGGAGGTACGATATTCATTTTCAAACCCAAACTACTATTGATACTTTAGATTATTCAGGAGAAGGATGGAACTCAGGATCAAAAGCAATCATAGCTTGTCACAGGCCAATTCAACGAAAGTTGTTGAAAGAAATTCCTTCTGATCTTTTTTTATCACAACAAGCAATTATAGCATTTGCATTAAAACAGCCGGGAATTCTACTTTTGCAAATTGATTCATTTTTAAATTATACAAATACAAAATTTCAAATTAATGAACTTGGAACTTTAATAAATAAAAAATACCACAATCAAATTCCTTTAATTGTAATTGTGGACGATGTTGATTTTTGTATGCGAGACTACTCCAACTTTCTGTGGGTGTGTTTTACAAGAAGCAACCCTTCACATGATATTCATGGGATTGAAGAATTTATTAACAATAAGCATTGGGGTTGCCCGAATACTTTAATTATAGATGCCAGAGTAAAATCTCATCATGCACCGGAACTGAATGTTGACCCTGAAGTTTCTAAACGAGTCGATTCCATTATTTTTAATAATTCCGAATTAAAAAAACTATGTCAGTAAAGCCACCTAGTTCATTGATTGAAAAAATAAAGCCATTGTTGAAGGATCAAATAGAATCTTTCAAGGCCTCCATGAACGATGTGGCGACAACTTCTGTAAGACTTCATCCTTATAAATCGAATCACGAGCTTCATTTAACAGAACCAATAGCATGGCATTCTGGTGGATACTATTTGGATGAAAGACCCAAATTTACTTTGGACCCTTATCATCATGCAGGTCATTACTATGTTCAAGAAGCTTCCTCAATGCTTATTGGATATATTATCAAACAATTTGATTTTCCAAAAGATGCTAAGGCATTGGATGCCTGTGCAGCGCCTGGAGGGAAATCAACTCTATTATGTGATGTATTAGGTGCAGATGCATTAATTCATAGCAACGAGGTCAACGGACTACGAGCAGAATCACTCAGGCAAAATATACAACGATGGGGTTATTCCAATTGCATTGTTACCAATGCCACGATAGCTCACCTTAGCTCTACCGGAATAACTTATGATTTGATCTTGGTCGATGCCCCTTGCAGCGGTGAGGGAATGATGAGAAAAGAGCAGGATGCAATAGAGCAATGGAATCAAAATAAAATAGATCATTGTTTTAAATTACAAACAGAAATTACTAAATTAATTCCAGGATTATGTCATGAAGGCACAATTGTAATTTATTCTACATGTACATTTAATTTACAAGAAAATGAAGATGTCGTTCGCCAATTGACCCAAGAGTATCCTTTTGAACAAATCGAAATTGATTTTCCAAAACAATGGAACATCCATGACCATGGAACAAAGACCTATCGATGTTTTCCCCATTTAAGTAAAGGGGAAGGATTTAGTTTTAGTGTTATGAGATATACAGGATTAAAAAGAAAAAAAGAACCCAATAAAAACAAGCTAAAATTATCTCAAAGTGCATCTTGTCCGGTTAAAATGAAGGTGCCAATGGCCTATATGCAAAAAGAACAGAGCTGGATAGCATCTTCTGAACCCTTGTTCCAAATGGCGACTCAACTTCAAGAATTCAAATGCAAGACATGCCATTATGGAATTCATTTGGGCCAGTTCAAACGAGAAGATTGGATTCCGCATCATTCGCTATCGATGAGTTTTCTGCAGGATAGAAATGAACAAGAGGCCATCAGTTTAAATTTAGAACAAGCTCAAAACTATCTGAGAGCTATTGATTTTTACCATGAAGAAGTCAGAGGATCTTATCAATGGATATTGGTCAATTATAAAGATGCCGTTTTGGGTTGGGCTAAAGTCATTCAGGGGAAATTAAAAAATTATTATCCTAAAGAACTTCGAATTTATAATTTATAAATATATTTGATCCATTCTTCAAGGCTTTTTTAAATTCCTGATAAATTAAATTAATAATCAAAAAGGGTTAAACACGAAATTATCTATGGATAATCATTTTACACGAGTTTTGCTGTGTTCTTCTAAAAGCAATCTTCACATTATAAATCGAAGTTTATTTTGGGTTTACCTATTTTTTTACTCAGGTCTTGTAGCTCAAAATACAGAACCAAAAATATCATTGCATAACGAACCTGTAAAGTCAGGCAATACCCTATCTATAGAGTACAATCTCAGTGATCCTGATGATCAAGTTTCTGAGGTTATTCTTACTTTATATGATGCAAAATCGAATTCATTGTACAATCCTATTTTGCCCAACAAGATCAGTGGAGATATAGGCACAGTAATTATTGATGGCAAGAAGAAAAGGATTGACATTGAGTTCAATCCTTCGGTCGGTGTTCCAAGCTCAATGCAGATCATTCTTTCATGCAAAGACTCCCACAAAATGGACCTGAGCCAATTAATTCAAAACGTGGACACCAACAGAATTAAGCAAAGACTTAAGTTGTTATCAGGAAGAAGAAACGCCGTATCTGATCCCAAGTTTTTGGCGAGCACAAGAGAATTTCTGAGTAATTTCATCAAGTCAAAAATTGAATTAAAAACTTATACCTCAAAAATAGGATCTTTAGATTGTATTAATCTCGAAGCTCATATGTGGGGCACAGAATCCCCAAGACAAATCGTAATCAATGATGCTCACTACGATAGTTTTTCCCAGTCACCGGGCGCTGATGACAATGCTTCCGGTGTAGTTGGTGTTATGGAAGCTATTGAATCATTGACTACTTACTGTTTTAAAAAATCGGTAAGATTTGTTTTTTTTGACTTGGAAGAGGCAGGACTTATAGGAAGCAATCTATATATAAATAATCAAATCAATAAAAGAGACAGCATTATAGCGGTATTAAATTACGAAATGATTGGGTACTATTCTGATAAGGAAAATACTCAAGACCTTCCATTGGGTTTTAATATTCTTTTTCCTAATGAATACAACCAGGTAATACAGAATAATCGCAGGGGAGATTTTATTACCAATACAGGAAATACAAATTCAAAATGGCTAAAGGATGCTTTTGCACAGTCGGCAGCCCAATTTGTCCCTGAGCTAAGAGTCATTTCTCTCGAGGTGCCGGGAACAGGGACAATAGCTCAAGATTTAAGAAGGAGTGATCACGCTTCATTCTGGGATAAAAATATTCCGGCTTTGATGATAACGGATGGAGCCAATTTTAGAAATAAAAACTACCATACTCCGAATGACTCTATTGAATTATTGAACATGAAATTTATGCAACAAGTTATTCAGGCTACTATAGCCAGTATTGCTCAAATTGCAGAAATTGAACACGGATCTTGTTTGCAGATTCAATGGGAATCTGCAAATACAAATTCTGATCCAGGAAGTGAATGTTTTCAAATTCAATATATTGATAGAGAACTCCATATAAATTGCTTTGAAACAGCATCACAGACTGCCGGTTTGAATATTTTTGACTCGTCTGGAAAACAGGTGTTTCATAGTAAAATTGGTTCCCAAGCAAAACATAGAATAAGCTTATCCAATTTTCGATCAGGCATATACTTTGCAAGTTTGCACGACGGTAAAACAATTCGCACAAAGAAATTTATACATTATGAATAAACAACAACATAGATTATATCTGCTATTAGGAACCAATCTCGGAAACAAAATAAACAACTTGAATAATGCTATAAAGCTGCTGCAGAATCAGATGGGAAAGTTGATTTGCAAATCTCATATTTATGAAACAGAACCCTGGCAGATTGATGATCAAGACCCCTTCTACAATCAAGCAATCTTACTCGAAACAAGCTTAAATCCGGAAGAATGTCTTCGCGTTGCAGAACAAATTGAGCAAAATATGGGACGAACAGACAAAAGTAAAAACAAAGCTCGTGAAATAGACATTGACGTCTTGCTTTATGATCAAATCCAATTTAAAAATAGCGTCCTAGAAATTCCGCATCCGCGCTTGCATTTGAGAAATTTTTGTCTAATTCCGTTAATGGAAATAGCAGGAGAAGAAATACATCCGGTTTTAAATAAAAGTATTGAAGAATTGTATGATCTTTGCGAAGACCAAAACGAAGTAATTCTTTTAGATGAAGACGCAATCTAGGTACAAATATGTGTGCATTGAGGGAAATATTGGAGCCGGCAAGACTACTCTTTGTCAACTTTTATCATCAGAACTAAATTGTAACCTTATTCTGGAGGAATTTGCGGACAACCCTTTTTTGGAATATTTCTATAAAGATCCAGCCAGATATTCGTTGACAGTGGAATTATTCTTTTTGACAGAAAGGCAGAAGCAACTCCAATCTCAATTATTGCAAAATAATTTATTCACTGACTTTCATTTAGCCGATTACAGCCTTATTAAGAGTTTATTATTTGCAAAGACAAATCTTCAGGAAGAAGAGTTTAAGCTTTTTCATAAAATCTACCAGCAATTGGCTGTTTCGATTCCTAGACCGGAACTAATTATATATCTTCATAGACCATTGAATAAAATACTTGAACAAATTCAAAAAAGAGGACGGGAGTATGAATTGGAAATCCATGCTGAATATTTAGATTCAATCCAAAGTATGTATTTTGAATTTTTTAAAACACAAACTCTCATTCCTGTGTTAATAGTAGATGCTGAAAATATGGATTTTCTTAATAATAAAAGACATTATGAAGAGATCAAACATCTTTTTAAACAAGAATATCAGCCCGGAATACATCATATTAGAATTTTATTTTAACCTTGAAGTTAATATTTAGACGTTATCACATGAAAGATTTCTTTAAATTTATTTTTGCCTCTTGTTTAGGAACCTTTTTGGCGTTAATCCTTATTTTTTTTGTTTCACTAGGAGTCATTGGCTCTTTCGCAAGCAAGAGCTTTAAGAACTCCACGAGCATATCAGAACAGTCAGTACTGAAAATATCCATTCCCGCCTCGCTTCCCGAACAAACAAACAATATTCCTATGGAGGGATTGAGTTTCAATGAAGAAAAAGTTTTAGGGATTCATGATTATGCAAAAGCAATTCGTTTTGCTGCTACCGATTCTAAAATAAAAGGTATCTATATTACTAATCCGCAAGGAAAGCATGGATTGTCTTCACTCAAAGTCATCAGAGATGCATTAAATGATTTTAAAGCTTCGGGAAAATTCATTATTGCCTATCACAATTATTTAGATCACAACAGTTATTTTATTTCTTCTGTTGCAGATCAAATTTTGATTCACCCACTTGGCTTTACAGAAATGCGAGGCTTTGGAGCTTCGATCCCATTTTATAAAGAACTTATGGAAAAAATTGGGCTGAAATTTAATATTTATTACGCTGGTCAGTTCAAAAGTGCAACAGAGCCTTTTCGTCTAGAAAAAATGTCAACACAGAATCGCGAGCAGTTATCAGAGTATCTTAATTCACAATACCAAGAATATATTCAGCAGGTTGCGGATTCTCGCAAACTATCTGTGGAAGCCCTAAAGTCAGATTTTGACTTTTACAAAAGCTCTTCTCCGGAAAAGGCTAAAGAAAATAAAATTGTAGATGAAATTGCATACGAGACCGATGCTATTCTTTGGATGAAAAATAAAATTGGCATTGGAGCTGATGACAAGTTGCAATTAGTCAATCCAACAGAATACTTTGCCAATCTACCCAGTGAAGATTATAGTATTCAAAATAAGGTAGCCGTTTTGTATGCGGAAGGTGATATTATTGATAATGCAGGAAGAGAGGGTGAAATTGGAAGAAAATACATCAATCAACTAAGAGAAATAAGAAAAAATAAAAATATTAAAGCCTTAGTATTACGAGTAAATTCTCCAGGAGGATCCGCGGGGTTATCTGATGAGTTTTTGCATGAAATAGATTTGATAAAAGCAAGTGGAAAGCCTGTTGTAGCAAGTATGGGTGATTACGCTGCATCCGGTGGATATTATATAAGCTGTCATTCAGATTCAATTTTTGCAAGCAGACATTGTCTGACCGGATCTATTGGAGTGTTCGCCATGATTCCCAACTTGAGCACTATGACAGATCAAAAAATTGGAGTCGACTTTGACACCATTGGTACAGGTCCGATGGCTACCAAATTTTCATTATTCCATTCATGGGGAGATAATGAAGGTCGAATCATTCAGAACAATATAGACCATACCTATGATCGATTTCTCCAAGTGGTATCGGAAGGAAGAAAGATGGATAAAACCAAAGTTCATGAAATTGCACAGGGACATATTTGGCTTGCACCAAAAGCAAAATCCATAGGTCTGGTGAATGAAATTGGCGAACTAAAAGATGCAATTAATTGTGCAGCTCGCATGGCTTCATTGGATCGATTCAGGGTGGCAGAGTATCCAACTCAAAAGGAAGCACTTGAAAAATTTATAGATCGTTTTCAGAATAAAGACTCTGAGACGAAACAGGCAGTAAAAGAATATTTTTTGCGTACTGAATTAGGAGAATTTTATCCGTATTATCAAGAATTAAAAAATATCAGTGCAAAAACAGGAGTCCAGATGAGATTGCCCTATAAAATTGAAATTAGATAAAGAATGATCCCTCTGGCAGAGCGAATGCGCCCAAAATCTTTTGATGATTTTGTCGGTCAAACTCACTTAGTGGGTAAAGATGCCATACTAAGGTCACAGATAGAGCAATCACATATCCACTCAATGATTTTTTGGGGCCCTCCGGGAGTTGGAAAAACCAGTTTAGCACAAATAATTGCACTGCATTGTAATCGCCCATTTTACAATCTGAGTGCTGTCTCCGCAGGAGTCAAAGATGTGCGAGAAATGATTCAAAAAGCAGAATCACAAAGATTCATGAATCACGGATCGGCTGTATTGTTTATTGATGAAATTCACAGATTCAATAAGTCCCAGCAAGATGCCTTATTGGCGGCTGTAGAAAAAGGAATAATTATTCTTATAGGAGCCACAACCGAAAACCCATCCTTTGAGGTAAATTCTGCCTTGCTTTCAAGATCTCAGGTTTATGTTCTCAAAGAAATTGACTCAAATGATCTTATTCAATTAATATATAAGATCATTTCAAAAGACGAGTTATTCAGAAATAAAACCATTCGAATCAATGAAACCGAGGCATTAATAAAATTATCTAACGGGGATGCAAGAAAACTTTGCAACATCATGGAAATGGTTGGCACAATGAATAACGCTGAAATTGAAATCACTAACCGGTTAATAACACAACTAGTCCAACAGAATATTGCATTGTACGATAAGAACGGAGAGCAACACTATGATTTAATCTCTGCTATGATAAAATCTGTCAGAGGTTCTGATCCCAATGCAGCGCTTTATTGGATGGCAAGAATGATATTGGGTGGAGAAGAAGTTCGATTTATAGTGAGAAGATTGCTAATTCTCGCAGCAGAAGACATTGGACTTGCAAATCCTAATGCCTTGTTATTGGCCGAGGCGACTGCAGCAGCAGTTGACAGGATTGGCTGGCCGGAATCAAGAATATTATTATCCGAACTGTGTATCTATTTATCATGTTCTCCCAAGTCCAACTCAGCTTACATGGCAATTGAAAAGGCCTTTGAAACAGCCAGGGAATACAGCCACTTACCGGTGCCTTTACACTTAAGAAATGCTCCCACTAATTTGATGAAGCAGCTTAACTATGGCAAAGATTATCAATATTCTCATCAATATGAAAATGAATTTTCTAACCAACAATATTTGCCTGATGGCATGACTGATTGTATTTTCTACCAACCCAAATCGAACGCCATAGAAGATAAGTTTAATGAATTTCTCCAAAAAAGATGGAACAAATACAAATGAATGAATAAGATTATATCACTAAATAAAATAGTTAAGATCAATTGAAAATTAATTTTTTACATACTAAAGTCACGACAACTTTAGCTTTAGTTTTTGTAGCACTAATATTCTCCTGCAACAACAATGACACTATTTCTATTATCCCTAGAATAAATTTCGTTTCCCTTTCTAAAACCAAAATGCAACAAGGCAGCTTTAATCAAGATTCTATTTATATAGAATTAGAATTTGAAGATGGCGACGGAGATTTATCTTTTTCTAACAGCAGTAGTGATCGAGATCTGGTGATTATTGATCGGAGAACTCAACTAATACAAGACAGCTATAAACTTCCGGAGCTTCCAAATTCTAATGGAAAGCCAATCCAAGGCACTATGCGAATTTTAATATATACCAGTTGTTGCTTGCTCGAAAACACACCTCCCTGTGTTCCGGTCAATGGAATGGATTCAATTTCTTATGAAATTTACTTAAAGGATAGAAGCGATCATGTAAGCAATCGAATAATCACACCAAAAATAGGCTTATTGTGTAATTAAAAAAGCCTCACATACAATGCAAGGCTTTTAGGAAGTGTAGCGGGGGCAGGACTCGAACCTACGACCTCCGGGTTATGAGCCCGACGAGCTACCAACTGCTCTACCCCGCGATCTAATAAATTAATCACAAACATTTTCTGTGACCACGCAAAGATAAACTAATTCTTAGAAGATCATATTTGAATTATCGTTACATTAACAATATAATTCATATAACAAAAAGTATTAACCTATTATCGTCTATAAAATCTGATGTTAGTACAGAATGAACTCTAAAGAAGTTACTTTGTTGATATGTTCATGAAATCTATATTGAATTGTATATGCATTCTTATCAGTCTCAATGCTTGTAACAGCAGCACGTCTGCAACGAAAAATAATATTACCCAAAATGAAATGAATCAAGAGCCAAAAAATACAACTACAGAATTGCAAGGTAAAACAGATACTGCCATATTAGCAGCAGGTTGTTTTTGGTGCGTTGAGGCTGTTTTTCAAGACCTCAAAGGAGTGAACAAAGTAGTTTCCGGGTATATCGGCGGTGACAAAGAAAATCCCTCATATAAAGAGGTTTGCACAGGAAATACAGGTCATGCGGAAGCCTGTTTAATCGTCTTTGATCCTGCAGTCATAAGTTTTAATGAGCTTTTGGAAATCTTTTGGACAACCCACGATCCCACTACGTTGAACCGTCAAGGTGCAGACAGGGGAACTCAGTATAGATCCGCAATATTTTACACTTCCAATGAACAGAAATTACAAGCAGAGGAATCAAAAAATTCTATGGCACCAACAATATGGGATGACCCTATTGTGACCGAAATTACTCAAGCAAAAACTTTTTATCCTGCAGAAAATTATCATCAAAACTATTTCAAAGACAATGGATCTGAAGGTTATTGCCAAATCGTTATTTTGCCTAAGGTATTAAAAATGAGGCAGAAGTTTGCAGCTAAACTTAAATCAAACTAACTTATGTCTGATGCATTCAGAAAATTAAGCAAAGAAGAAGAATATGTTATTTTGCATAAAGGCACTGAAATGCCTTTCAAGGGAGAATACACTTCATATAAAGGAAACGGTATTTATCATTGCAAACAATGTGACAAACCACTTTATTCTTCGAGCGATAAATTTGACTCCCATTGTGGCTGGCCTTCCTTTGATGATGAGCTGCCAGGCGCTATTAAAAGAATACCGGATGCAGATGGATTGAGAACAGAAATCGTGTGCAATTATTGTGGCGGTCACCTTGGACATGTATTCCAAGGAGAAGGATTTACGTCAAAAAATACAAGACATTGTGTTAATTCTATTTCTTTAGTATTTAAAGATTCTGATTCCAATAGCTGAAGAATTTTGGTATAGTTCTTTTTATTTTAACTATAGAGATGAATTCTACTTACTAAAAACGAAAAAGCAAATTGATTATACAAAGTAAAACAATAAAAAAGGCAGAAATTTCTTCCTGCCTTTTTTATATTAAACTTATGTCATTTTTAGTTCTCCATTAGTTTAAAATTTTCCTGCTTTACAACTTTCACAATATAAGAGCGGACACATTTTTCATGAACATACATGTCATAACCTTCAATAGTTCCGGTTACAATCATTCTTTTATATTTCAAATTCTTAGCATCAGCATAACTATCTTGAGGAATATTTTCTCCAAAATCAATACGCAATGTATATTCATAATTATCCGGATCTCTTACAAATAGAGTATTACCGGAGATCAAGATATTGTCGCCTACCAATTGCATTTCAATTGTTTTTTCCTTGCCTTCACAAGCCATTATTTTTGCACAACTGCCTTTACAATCTTTTGTTGCAAGTAATCCTGCCAATCCCTTTATTGAAGTTTGTTTTGGAGTACAACCAATTCCAATAAACAAGATAACTACTAGAATATTAAAAATAAATTTCATAATTCTTTGCATTTTATTTTCCACTTAATTCACTAGCTAAACGATCTGCACGATAGATGTATTTTATTGCAGCATACATTCCTCCGGCATGAACTGAAACAGCGCGATTTGCAGTCTCATCAAAAATGAAATTGCCGGGCAATGATTCAATATTGCCATCAAAAATCAAACCTACAGCTTCTTTCTTAGAATTGATTATTGGACTACCTGAATTACCTCCTATAATATCGTTTGTAGAGATAAAATTCATTGGAGCTTGAAGCAGCTCTTGTGGCGGGTTATTCCATCTTGCAGGAAGACTAAATGGATATTTGCCATCGAATGAGTGATATCTGTCATACATTCCGTAATAAGTTGTTTTTATCGGCGCTATTGTGCCGTTGTAGTTATATGACTTCACTACTCCATCCGATATTCTTAATGTAAAACTTGCATCAGGAGGAAGATTTGTTCCTTTTACGTTGAATACGTTGTTGGCTATTTTAGCTTCCAATGCTCTTCTTCTTGGAGTACTGGATTGGAAAGCGTTTACTGCTTCGTTATATTTAGGGCAAATGATCCGAGCTACATCTAATAACGGGTCATCGTATTTTTTAAATTTATCAGCCGATTTTTCGAATAACTTTTCTAAATCTTTCTCATTTGTAAGATCAGTTTTATCAATTATTCTCTCTGCTCTTGCCTGTGGAGACTTGCCATCCAACACTTTATCAATATATTTAAAATCCGGATGTTCAAATTGCTTCAGTTCGGATAAATACATTGCAAAATATTCTTTCTCCTTTGGGGTGTTGATCGACTTTGCCAATTCTTTAATTTCAGCTTTTATTTTATCTAAAGCTGCAGCATTATTTGGCTTATCCAATGCAGCCTCATATTTTGTCAAGGCATACATTAAATTAACTACAGAACCTTTTATTCCACCGGGACCTGCTAAGGTTGTTGAGGGGCCATATTTTCTAATCTGGGAAAACACTTTTTCAATTTCATTCCAAGGATCTTCACCTTTTAATTTGGTCTTAGATCTTATTTCATCTTCAGTTGCTTTTTTACGAGCCATAAGTGCAGGATTTTTCAATCCTCCAAGAATTCCATTGAATGCTTTCATACTGTTTGACAAACCAAAAATATCATTTAGCAAATCAACATTTGGATTTTTATCATACTCTCTTTGCATGGCATCGTGTCTATTCGTTAACAATGCAATTTGCGCAGGAAATCTAATGTCTCTATCATATTCCAATTGCTTTGTAGTTCGGTATCGTTCAGTAGAACCAGGATTTCCAATTACGAATACAGGTTCACCTTCTTTTGCACCATCTGTATTGAATTTAAAATAATGAGAAGCAGTGTTTACTGGTTTACCATTTTCATCATAGGCTCTCCAAAATGTACAATCTAAATTGTATCTAGGAAAAGTAAAATTATCAGGATCTCCACCAAAAAATCCCAATTGAGCCTCAGGAATAAAAACCAAACGAATGTCCGAATATCGCTTATACCCATACAACGAAAACTTACCGCCACTATAGAAAGAAACCGTTTGTAATCTCAATCCTTGCCAACCTTCTTTCATGGCATACTCTCTATTAATTTGAGCCAATGCACTATCTCTGAATAATGCACGTTCTGTGTCGTCTTTGGCTTTGTCCATTTGAGCCAATACTTTAGAAGATATATCTTCGGTCATGATTAGTTGTTCAACAAACAAGCCTTCGGCTTTACGCTCATCCTCCAATGTGGCTGCATAAAAACCATTTTTCTCAAAGTCATCTCCTTCTTTTTGAAGAGGGGTTACAACATCTCTAGAACAATGATGGTTGGTCATGATCAAACCATTAGGAGAAACAAAGGAAGCTGAACACCAGGAAGCAAACCTCAAAGAAGATTTTCTTACATCCTCAAACCAATCATCTCCTGGCTCAAATCCATAAGCTTCTTTAAACCATGCTTTGGGAGGATTCTCAAAGGTCCACATCTTACCGTAATCAAATCGCTGAGGTTTGGAAAGATCTGTTTGAGCTAATATATTGAATGTCAATCCAATACCTAAAATAACCAATAACTTTTTCATTTTATTTAATATAATTTTTAAAAATTTTATTGCTGCAAAATTAGTTAAGATTTATCAACATCATATTTTTTCTTGAAATGCTGCAGCCACAGATCTCTTTGTGATGGGATGATACATTGTTTTTGCTTCTTGAAAGATAGACAAGGCTTTGGACCTAAGACCCGTTTTGATCATTTCTTCGTAAATCGGAAGCACATATCTTCTTCTCCCAATAGATAGGAGGAATTCTTTTATTTTACCGTCAACATGTTTCACATAATGATTCTTTAATGAAAATATATACCAAGCGAAATTAATCTCAGAGTTGTTCCTTGTACTCAAACTCAATAATTGGTCCAACTGTTCGATGGTTCCCTGATCCAAATTATTGGGAAGATGTCTGATAAAATGCAAATACTCATGAGTTGACCAGCTTTGATCAACCAAAATAGAATTGTTCTTTGTATTCTGCCATTGAGTTATAATTTCTTCTACCCTTTTAAATTTCGAATTAGAATAAGCAGGTACAAATTCAGGCATTCCAGGACTGTATAACCATTGATCTATTGTATCACGAAGGCTTCCGGCAGGGTTTAAATTTTTATGTAAAAAAGATCTGAATTTTTCTGTATCCATAGATTGAAACTGAAATGAACTAAAATACTGATTTAAAAAAGCATCCCAATTGGTCCGTCCAAATCGCTCTTCACAAAATCGCAAAAATAGCTTCCCTTTCTCATAAGCAATATCGCTCATCCCATCTTCCGGATTGACTAAATGGGCCTTAAGACATGTTGCTGAGTCATTTTGATGTTCTTTTATGGTATTCTTCAAATCTTGAAATCCCAATAGACTCAACATATCTGCATACTCTTTTCCATAAATAGCCTCCATTATTCTGCTTTCAAAATAGGTAGTAAATCCTTCGTTAAGCCAGAAATCATTCCATGTAGCATTGGTCACCAAATTTCCTGACCATGAATGAGCCAATTCATGAGCAAGCAATGAGGTCATAGATCGATCTCCACAAATCACTGTAGGAGTGGCAAATGTAAGCATAGGGTTTTCCATTCCTCCGAATGGAAAGCTTGCCGGTAAAACTAAAACATCATAACGACCCCAGGGATATTTTCCATAAAGGCTTTCTGCTGTTTCCAGCATCTTTTGAAGATCTGCAAATTCATAAGCAGCCTTATCAATGATATGAGGTTCTGCATAAACGCCGGTCTGGTTGCCTATAAACTTAAATTTAAAATCTCCCGCTGCCAATGCAATTAAATAAGCTGGAATAGGAATGGTTTGCTCAAAATGGTAATTACCGGAATCTTTGATTTGCATACTGTTTTGTGAACTCATAGCTACCATCATGCCCGCTGGAGCCTTTATATCTGCTGAATACGTAAATCTTATTCCCGGCCCATCAGGACAAGGGATCCAAGAACGAGCAAAAACGCTTTGACTTTGAGTAAATAAAAAAGGCATTTTCTTAGAACCGGTCTGAACAGTATCTAACCATTGCAATGCCATGGCATCTCTAGAAGTTCGATACTTTATTATTACTTTTTGGGTTTCCTTTTTTAGATCTATAGTTAATGCAGATCCAAGAATGCTGTCTTTTTGACCTATCTGAAAATTTGTGATTTCTTTTGATTTATTAGATTCAATATAAACCGAATCAATATCAATATCCATTATATCCAATATCAGTTTGTCTTGGTGACTCTTCGCAAGAGTATATTCTGCAACACCCTCTATTACTCTTTGATCAAAATTAAGAATCAGATTAAGATAAAGATGGTTCACTTTGCAATCTTTAGGATTTGAATAACTATGAGGATCATCATCCACTATAGCCTGTCCTACTTTGTCCATCTTGCATGAAAAAGCACAAATCAATATTGATAACAATGCAAATACCAATACTATTTTTTGAACACAGAAATTTGATTTCATAAAGAAGTATTAATTATCTTCCAATAAGAATTTTAGTAAAAAAAGTCAATATTCTATTCAATCTATAAACTTAAAATGCAAATTCGATTATATAGGATAAAACTAACAACACACGAAATCCTCCTTAGAAGACAATCTTCAAACTATCCATCACTATTTTTAATTTCTCAGAAGGAGTTGAGCTTTCCGAAAACTCTATCAAATGTTTATTTTTAAGATTATAAATTCCATTGAGATAGAAAACCATGTCCATCGTTGTAATATTTCCATCTTGCATGGCTTTCATAAACAATGGGATGTACCTTTCTTTTGTAGGGACGTGATAAAAATGGTGCATTACCAACCAAGGCGTTAATGCTGCTTGAACACCGAATGTATCTACATCAGGATAAGAAAATCGTTTAAGATAAGTTTCCACTTTCTTTTTATTCAGCTCATCAGTTCTCATTAAATTCTGAAATAAACTATCATATTGAGGAGAATCTTTGGTAATATGTCTGTCTGTAATCAATAACAATTCTCTCCAATGAGCATCGTCTTTATGAATTTGATCCAAAAAATTCTTCCTTGACGGAACATCGAATAACTGATCTACAATTAGAAGGGGATCTTCATCAGTCTTTTTCTGTTCCTGTTTACATGAAAAAATAAACAACAGTACAAAAGTGAAAGCAATAAATTTTGACATGATTTTCCTAGCTCAAATACGAGCTAAAATAACATTATTAATAAAAAGAAAGTTCAAGTGGGTGCTACAGGATTCGAACCAGTGACCTCCGCCCTGTCAAGGCGGCGCTCTAAACCAACTGAGCTAAGCACCCAAAGTGCAAAAATAGATATTTAACTTACTTTTTTCGAGGAGCAGCCGAACAAATCTCAGCTGACGCTCTGGCTTTGTATTTTTCGAAATTTTGAATAAACAAATCGGCTAAAAAATTAGCTTTCGCATCGTATTCTTCCTTGGACGACCATGTATTTCTTGGATTAAGCAATTCTGAAGGAACATTTGGAACAGTCTCCGGATAAGCAAGACCAAACTGATTGTCATTAATAAAATTAACTTTATCCAAATCCCCATTAAGAGCTGCTGAAATCATGGCTCTGGTATAACTTAATTTCATTCTACTTCCTATTCCATATGGCCCACCGGTCCACCCTGTATTAACGAGCCAAATCTTTGGTTTATATTGTTCAATCTTTGTACCCAACATATCAGCATATTGGGTTGGATGCAAAGGCAAAAACGGGGCACCAAAACATGCAGAAAATGTGGCCTTAGGCTCTGTAACTCCGGCTTCTGTGCCCGCAACTTTAGCAGTGTAACCACTAATAAAATGGTACATTGCCTGTCCTGTAGTCAACTTAGAAATTGGAGGCAGCACTCCATAAGCATCGCAAGTCAAAAAGAAAATATTAGTTGGATGCCCGCCCAAGGATGGGATTAATGCATTGGAAATGTGTTGGATAGGATATGAAACTCGAGTATTCTCGGTAATTTTTTTATTGGAATAATCAGGTTTATTCGTCCCTTCGAAAAAACCAATATTTTCAAGAATAGCTTCCTTTTTGATAGCTCTGTAAATATCCGGTTCTTTTTCTTCTGTGAGATCTATTGTTTTTGCATAACAACCTCCTTCAAAATTGAATACGCCTTTATCAGTCCAGCCATGTTCATCATCTCCTATCAAAAATCGATTAGGATCTGCAGAAAGAGTGGTTTTACCTGTACCAGACAATCCAAAGAAAACTGTAGAAACGCCGTCTTTACCCACATTAGCAGAACAGTGCATGGGCAGAACGCCATGTTCTACAGGTAAAATGAAATTTAATATTGTAAAAATTGATTTCTTTATTTCTCCGGTATAACCACTACCTCCAATTAAGATTCGCTTTGATTTGAAATCAATAATGGAAAAGTTTCCTTGTCTAGTTCCATCTGAGGCCGGATCCGCTTTGAATCCGGGCACACAATAAATGCACCAATCAGGGATAAATGAATCCAATTCACTTTCTGATGGTCTAATAAACATATTACCGGCAAACTGTGCGCTCCAAGGATATTCTGCAAAGATCCTTACACTAATTCTGTATCTATCATCTGCGCAGGCAAAGTTATCTTGTACGAATAATTCCTTACCATCAAAATACTGACAAACTTTCAAATAAAGTTGATCGAATTTGTCCTGAGGAAAAGCCTTATTAAATTTATTCCAGTCTACAGTTGACCTTGTTATTTCATTTTCTACTGTAAATTTATCTTCAGGGCTTCTTCCAGTAAATTCACCGGTAAAAATTACCAAGGCACCGGTATCTGAAAGACTTGCCATATTCCTTTCCAGGGAAGCCTTTATTAATTGATCAGGACTCAAATTAAAAAAAATCTCCTTTGGGTTTTTAATTCCAAACGTTTCTAAACGAGATGAATTTGTATTCATCATTTGTATAATTTATAGTTTGTAAATTGATAATACAAAGGTAATAAAAATGGAAATGATATGCTCTAAATAAAATGCAAACGATCCAATCCATTAAGCTCAATTTAACAAATATTAACTTAATAAATATTGGTTAACGAATAATCTTGCAAAGGATAAAAAATTTATTCAACGTCAGCGAACCAAATTAAAAAAAAAAAAAAAAAAAAATGCCTCAACTAGTTCATTCCGACCATCACAAATTCTCATTCCCAATCCTCCCAATCCAGTAGATCATCTTTGAACTCCTCAATTTCCCTGCGTTCTTTTTTCGTGGGTCGCCCGGTGCCTCTCTCCCGTTTTTCTGCCGAACCTTTTCCGATAAACCATGTGTTATATTTTTGCATTTCTTCTTCCGGTGTGATGTTAACATAACAAAGTATTGCCTGAGAAGCTGAAACTCTACGGCTTATAAGTTTCAAAATTTTAAACTGAAAACTAAATCCGTTTTTCTTAATACAGATTGTTTGTCCAACATGAACCAAACTTGATGGCTTCAAAACATGATCACCGATTGAAACTTTGGAGGCTTTGCAAGAATCTGTTGCTACGGTTCTTGATTTAAATACTCTTACTGCCCACAACCATTTATCAACTCTTAGTTTTTCCTCCATTTAACAGCGCAGGATATTCTGGTTTAAGTTTATTCAATACATCATATACTTTTTGGGCAACAAAATAATTCCTGTACCATCTCTGATCAGAAGGCACAATAACCCAAGGTTGTTCACTTCCATTAATTGCTGCTTCGTAATATCTCATATATTTGTCCCACAACTTTGTTTCCTCCCAGTCTGCATCATTATGTTTCCATTGCTTAGTGGGATCAGATTTTCGCTCTTCCAATTTTTCTATTTGGCGATCATGAGAAAGATGCAAATAAAACTTAATGATTGTAGTTTCATTATTCTCTACAAGCATTTTTTCAAATTGATTGATAGCATCCAAGCGCTGAGCAGCTTTTTTATCATCAATCCAAGAATGGACTCGCTGGATTAATATGTCTTCATAATGAGATCTTATAAATAATTTAATATGACCTTTAGCCGGAGTTTGATGATGAACTCTCCATAAAAAATCATGTGCAAACTCTTCTTCTGTTGGTCGTTTAAAAGCATATGCATCTACAACTAATGGAGGGCAATCCCTGAATACACGTTTTGCAACTCCATCTTTACCACTGGCATCCATACCTTGAAGCACAATCAAAATACTGCTTTTCCTTTCAGCATATAATTTTTCTGAAAGCTCACCTATTTTCTTAACGAGATCATCGGTTTTCTTTTCGTAATTTTTTTTATCTGCAGTTTTTGGTGCTTTAGTAGGGATTTTACTTAGAATAATTTTAGGCATAAAAAATTTTTAAATAATCATTTTTTTTCTTTTTACAAAGAAAGATTGAAGTACATATTCATATCCTTGATGAATATCCGCGGGAATGTAATCTACTCTATACTGAATACATTTTGACTGGATCTGATTTTGAAAATCGGACATACTTTTAAAATAAACTTCTTTAATTTGATTAGACTGAAGCTTAATCTTTTCTCCGGATTCCATATCTACAAATTCATATGGTCTATTATCAAAATCAAACTCAAGTTCTTTCTTTCTGTCCATTACATGAAATAAAATCACTTCATGTTTATTGTGTTTAAGGTGATGTACTGCCTCAAAAATATCATTAAGTCTGCTTTGATCTTCGAATAAATCACTAAAAATTATAACCAATGATCTTTTATGGATTCGCTCTGCAATGTCATGCAGAGCTGCAATAGATGAAGTTTTTCGATTTAGGATTTCATTTTGAATATATTGATCTAGATGAGACAACAGCAATTTATAGTGTGTAGTACTTGACTTGCATTGTGTATGTTCTCGAACTGCTTCATCAAAACAGCTTAAGCCAAATGCATCTCGCTGTTTCTTAAGAACATTCATCAAGCAGGCGGCACCCAAGCAAGAGAATTTTAGTTTATTCAAAAGGAGACCTGTCGATAAACTTTCTTGCGGAAAATACATTGATGAGGATACATCCAAAACGATTTGACATCTCAAATTAGTTTCTTCCTCATACTTTTTAACAAACAGTTTATCTGTTCTTGCATACACTTTCCAATCCATATCCTTAGTAGATTCACCTTGATTGTACAACCTATGTTCTGCAAACTCTACTGAGAACCCATGAAATGGACTACGGTGAAGACCAATAATAAATCCTTCAACTACCTGTTGCGCAAGTAATTCCAAATGATTTAAAGCCTGAACCGGAAATTGATCAAAAAAACTCATTCGATAAAAAGATTTATAGCCTTTACTAAAAAGGCTATAAATTTATTTTGCTTTTACAACATTGAGTCGATCTTGGATTTTAGATTAGCCTTTGTAGCTGTTCCAACATGTTTTTCTACAACTTGGCCGTTCTTAATAAACATAATAGTTGGTATGCTTCTAATCCCAAATTGCAAAGAAACTTGAGGGTTATCATCTACATTTAGCTTACCGATTTTTACCTTGCCGTTGTATTCTCCGGATAATTCATCAATAATCGGAGATACTAATCTACATGGGCCACACCATGGCGCCCAAAAATCCACAACAGAAACAGTATTATCCGCCATTGCTTCGGACTGAAAATTTTGATCTGTAAATTCAATTGCCATATTAAATATATTTATATAAATTAAATTTATTACTCTATGCTTTAAAGAAACTGTTCACTCACTTAGCTCCACATTAATTAATCATTGTGTTTTTAATACTAAAATTGTATAATTTCTTTGAACAAAAAATTAGAATTGGTTTATTAAAACTTTGACTATACAACATTATCTCAATATAAATAGTTCAATAAGCCAACAATCCATTAAAAAACAAAAAGTTAAATATCCGTTTGAATATCAAATTCAAAAATAAGCATGAGCTACAGTATTTATAAAATCCATACCGCTTAAAATCCAGAAGCCATGCAGTATTGAGCTGCATGGCTTCCTTTATTTTGGTTATTAAATGTCAGAATTTAGATGACCTGGGTTTTTATTCGCTGATCATCATTCGCTTTGTGGCGGTGTATGTGGCTGCATCCAACTGATAGTAAACTAAACCATTGATATTATTCAATTCTGCTTTCTCTATCTTCACATTGTTTACGCCTTTTACTCCTTTTAGCTCATATACTCTGATCACTTTGCCTGTTACATCATACACTGTCAATTTCGCTGCTGAGGCCTCCGGTAATCTGAAACTTATTACAGTCTCTTTGTTGAATGGGTTTGGATTGTTTTGATACAACTCAAATAATCCTGCCTCTACAACTCCTTTCTTAGATCTTACTCCTAATCTCACAGACTTCGTCTCTGATTCTGTGTTGTATGCTTCTGCTGTTGTTATGTCGCTTGTGATTCCTAAGATTTGATCTATTTCTGTTTTCTTCAATGCTTTGAACACTACTGTAAATAAGATTGTATTGCCATCTACTGTTTCTCCTTTGTTTGAGTTCCAGCTTGTTGTCAATTTGCCTTCATCTACCTTCGCAACTCCAAAGTTTGCTTCTGTTGTGTTCAATGCACCCGGCTCTACTCCCTCAAAACTTAGGCTTCTAACATCAAAGTTCAATGTAAACTGATAGCCTGTGATATTGCTGAAGTCTTTTGATCTGAAGGATACTTTGTAGGTTTCTCCTGCTTCCATTTCCTGTTGATCTACTTCCAAATTCAATTCTCCATTGCTTCTGGAAGATCCTGTCTGACCAAAGCTAGCTCTAACATTGCCATTTACATCTCCCATCTTCACGGCTACAAAGTCGATCTGCTTATCTTGATCCATGCGCTTCAACTCCTTGCTTACAGGATATGACCATGGCGATTCAGGATCTGCAAACACATAATCTGAAGGGATCATTGTCCAACTTTGGGTCTTGCTAAACTTGTTGTTTATTCCCAAGATCAATTTTCTTATCTCTGATATATCTGCTGTCGTTACACTGTTGCTCTTGTTTACGTCGGCTGCAATCAATTCGTATGGATCTGTGATATTGCTTTGACCCAAAATATGCTTCTGGATCTTAACGATATCCGCTGTACTTACTCCATTCAGTGGATCGTCATCTCTCTCAGGTTTAACTGTATAGTCTTTGTACAATTCAATATCAAAAAAGCTATACTGACCATCTCCGGCAGTCACCATTTCCTTCATCATCTGACCGTTTTTGATCAATTGTACATCTGCCAAGCTGGTTTCTGCTCCTTTTGATGTTTTTACCAATCCGGTAATTTTGCCTTTGGCTGAGCCTACGTTTGGACAAGTGTTTTGTGGATCTTGAACTACTAAAGTGGTTGTACAACAATCCTTATTGCCTTCTTCATCTTCTACGCATACCTTTACTTTGATGATCAATTCTTCATTCACTTTATTGCTTTCAAACTGATCGCAACAGATTTGCATGCTATCGCTGCTGTTATCATCAAAGTACATTTTCAGATCTGCTGAATTTGTGCAGTTGTCAAAACTTCCAACATTGAAGTCTTTTGCCCAAATGGTTATACAACCGCTGCTTGGCATAACTGTTGTAATGACTCCTGTATGACAATAAGGCGTCGGTGCTTTGCAATCTTTGATTTCAAACAGCTTGTCGCATACACTTATATTTCCACAGCCGTCTTCTACGTACCAATAGATTCTATGGACTCCTATTGGATATGTTCCACTGGCATTGAATGGATTTCCTTGGCTATCAGTATATGGATTGTGATTGAATAATGGAGTTTCTCCGTTATCATATTGCTTCTTAGTCAATGAGCCTACTGCCAAATCTTTTCCTGAATGAATTCCTTTTCCATCATTATATAGATCTATCTTATATTCCCAGAATAACCAGTCTTCCGGACTACAATTGTCTGTTGCTGTTGCATTCAAATTAATATGAGCCCAACAAATTCCTGTTACCGGATCTTTTACCGCAGGCTCACAATCTCCCATTGTACAACTTACTACAGGATCGTCATTATCTCTTACTTTGATCACCTGTTGGTAACTCCATCTTCCTGTCAATATATTTCTTGATGGATCGTACTGACACCAGTCTATTACTGTCCATGTTCTGATTACTTTCAAACATGCATCTGGCTCGATTGTAAAGGTTTCATCTTTGTACTCTATCGCAATCAACGCACAGTTATCATCTGCATTGTTCATTACTCTTGGCCTTCCCAATCTCGGATTGTCAGGGCTTAAGTCTGCTGTACAGCCATCAAGCTCTACTCTTCCGGGCAATGTTGGGCTAATGCAAGTTGGCCAATCTATATCATCATTTGGATCGCAATAATCCGCTCCATTGACATAGAATGGATCGCAGTCAACAATCCAAATGGTTTGCTGACGACTCAAGGTCGCACCTCCTGCTGTTCTTACTGTAAACGTTCTTGTCAACACTCCCTGTCCACACTTCACATTATCATCATTTGGTGTAACAGTTACCGTCGCATTACAGCCTGCTGTAATATAGCCATCAAATCCCCATACTAACTCATATTTACTGTCCGGATGTGCTGGATTGTATAAACTGTTGTAGTAATTGCATGCGATGTTTGGTGCCGGTAAGTTTGGCGGCACTGCACCTGCGCTTGGGCCAGGGTAGTTATGTAATGTGTTTGGTACACAATATCTTGAACATACTAAGTCTGTGGTTTTAACTTTTGCTCTTTGGCTTAAGTCTGTTACTACTCTACCGAAGGTTGGATCCAATGGATTTCTCAATGCTTCGAAATCATACCAGAACCAGCAGCTTACTACGATGTTTGGTGGCGGAATCAATGTTGGTTGTACTTTATCTTGCACTTCTACCTCTACCATACAATCGCTGAAATGTCCAAACAAATCACCTACAAATTGTAAGTTCGGTCCTGATCTTCCCATTCTGTTTGGATGGATTGGGCCTGCTCCCGGATCTACATCAAATACTCTCAATACTACCATAATGGTATTGCCCACATCTGCACAACAGAACTTCGTAAAGTCATCAAACAATACTTGATTGCCCGGGAATATTACCGGATCCGGTAAATCATCTCCGTTCAAGCCATTACAGCTTACTCGGTTATCGTTTGGTGCTATTCTTAGGTCTCCATTTAATGTTCCTCTTAGTTCTTCCATTCGGATTACTTTGAAGTACACATGGCGAGAACAATTGTCAAACGAGCCATCATCGAAGGTTTCTGCAAAGATCTTAGTAATGTTTTCTCCGGGACTTACTCCTCCTGTTAAGGTAACTACTGTATGTTCATCACAAACAGCTACAGGCGGTGTGTTGTCTATCACATTCAATCGGATATTCTTCTTTACTATGTTGCCACAACAGTCTTCTGCTATTATGCTTGCTGTTGTCAATCCTCTTGGCAATCCGGTTACTATAAATCCACTTGTCTCGTTTCCGCTTATTACTCCTTCCGGTATCTCTAAGCTATAATGCAATTCACTATTGCAAGAACTTGTCAACCAGGCCGGAGCTACTTCCCAGGTTCCAGTGCAAGACCATACATCCATGTTCACTACTATTGAATCCGGATATAATATCTGTGGCCCCTTGGTGTCATTTACTTTGATGATTTGATTATGACCTCCTATTTTGCCTGTGCACCAATCCATTACTGTCCACTGACGCAATATCTTATAGCATCCTACCTCTCCTGCATCACAACCGGGCTTCGCTAAATCAAATTTTGTATCCTTGTATAGAGTATTCAAATTCCTACAATCGGATTCTGGTCTTCCTGTTCCTATCCACATTACATGTTGATCCGGTCCCCAACATAATGGATTTGTTGCTGACCAGTTTTTATGTGCAGGATAGTATGTTGGATCAGGACTTGGATGCCCATAGTTGGGATCGTTTACATCATCTATGCAGTTCCAACCCAAAGCTCTTGGCACTCTTCTTCCTGTGGCTCCACTATTGAAATAGTTTG
>DEQQ01000073.1 GCA_002360455.1 Saprospiraceae bacterium UBA3362 | reverse complement strand
AAAAGTTGGTTGAGGAGAGTCCATCTCCGTTTATGACTGATGAGTTGCGAGAAAAAATGGGAGAGGCTGCAATTTTAGCCGGAAAGGCGATCAATTATGAGGGTGTTGGTACTGTAGAATTTCTGGTCGATAAGTATAGAAATTTCTATTTTATGGAGATGAATACCAGAATCCAGGTTGAGCATCCGGTAACCGAAGAAGTTATAGATCATGATCTGATCAAAGAACAGATAAAAGTGGCCGCTGGAATTCCGATAAGCGGAAAAAATTATTATCCCACGATGCATGCCATCGAAGTCAGAATCAATGCTGAAGATGTCTATGCTGACTTTAGACCAAGTCCGGGAAAAATTACTTCCCTGCATACTGCAAAAGGACATGGTGTGCGTGTAGATACTCATGTTTATGCCGGCTACAGTGTTCCGCCTTATTATGACTCCATGATTGCGAAACTGATCTGCAAAGCGCAAACTCGAGAAGAATGTATAACCAAAATGGAACGAGCTATAGATGAATTCGTAGTAGAAGGGATCAAAACAACTCTTCCGTTCCATAAGCAATTGATGAAGAATGAAGATTTCCGAAAAGGGAACTTTCATACCGGCTTTTTGGCCAACTTCAAATTAGAGAAAGAATAAATTAACTTTCGAGCATTATTATTTAACTTCCTGTACCGGCTATTGTTCTGAGTACAGTATTAGTCAATGAAGGAGTTTATCCAATATATAAGTCAGGTAAAACAATACAAAGGCAGCATTATTCTTTATTTGGTTTGCTATCTTTTTACGGCAATATTTACTGTTTTTAGTATTCCGGCTTTACAGCCTTTATTCGAAATGTTGTTTTTACAAAAATCCATTGATGCACAAGCTCCGGCCCAATTTCATGGCTTGATGGATTACATTCAGTTGGCTAAATTTCATTTTTCTCAATGGCTGGCGGGACAGTCCAAGTCGGATGCAATCACCTCCATTTGCATTTTGATCTGTGCAATTTTTTTATTTAAAAATCTGGCTCGATATGCAGGCATTTATATTGTTGCTCCCATTAAAGCGGGCATTGTAAGAGACACCAGATTGAAATTATTCAAGAAGTTTTTAGCTCTGCCCTTATCTTATTTTTCGGAAGAACGAAAAGGAGATCTTATAGCGCGGATGACGGCAGATGTTCACGAGATAGAATGGACTCTGCTGTCCACATTGGAATCTTGGGTCAAAGACCCTTTGATCATTTTGGGGAGTATCGCTTTTATGCTCTATGTAAGTCCTTCCTTGACTTTATTTGTGTTGATATTGCTTTTTGTTACCTCATTTATTATTGGAGGAATTTCTAGAACATTAAAAAAAAATGCAATAGATGCTCAATCTGAATTTGGCGAATTGGTTGCCGTACAAGAAGAAAGTTTGGGAGGGATAAGAGTGATCAAAGCATTTGGATCAGAAAATTATATTATCAATCGATTCAGTTCAATATTAAATAAATACAGAGATCTTGTGGTGAAGATTCACAGAAGAAGAGAGTTGGCTCCGCCCATGTCGGAGTTTTTGGGGATAGTGATAGTAAGTGTTCTGCTGTGGTTTGGTGCGCGATTGGTGTTCAACAATGAGATGCAGGCTTCTTCTTTTTTAGCTTTTTTGTACGCTTTTTTTAGTGTAATAGAACCTTCAAAAACATTATCTGCCTCTTACTTCAATGTTCAAAAAGGCATCGCTGCACTAAGGAGAATTAATGAGGTGTTGGATCACGAAGTTGTGCTTACCGATGCAGTGGACGCTGTGAAGAAAAATTCATTTGACTCTGAAATCTGTTTTAGAAATGTAAGTTTCAAATACTCCGGCGCTCAAGATTATGTCGTTAAAGATATTAATCTCACAATAAAAAAAGGAGAGACAATTGCTTTGGTAGGAGCTTCGGGAAGTGGGAAGACTACCTTGGTCGATTTGATGGTTAGATTTTATGACGTTCAAGAAGGAGAAATATTGATAGATGGAGTCAACATCAAAAAGATTAAAATCGAAAGCCTCAGGAAATTTATAGGCATTGTAACTCAAGAAGCAATATTATTCAATGACAGTATAGAAAATAATGTCTTGTTTGGTGAACAGAAAGAGAATGAACAGAAGGTGTGGTCTGCCTTGGAGCTTGCCAATGCCAAGGAATTTGTCCAAGACGGAGACAAGAGTTTGGATTACAACATAGGAGATCGCGGAGTGAAACTCAGTGGAGGACAAAAACAAAGGCTCACCATAGCTCGTGCATTATATCGCAATCCATCCATTATGGTCTTGGATGAGGCAACCTCATCACTTGATTCTGCATCGGAGAAGTTGGTTCAAAAGGCAATGGACGAAGCATTGAAAGACAGAACGGCTGTTGTCATTGCACACAGATTGTCCACGATTCAAAAGGCCAATCGAATTTATGTATTGAACGAAGGAAGAATAATAGAAGAAGGAACTCACACAGAATTATTGTCCAATCAAGGAGAATATTTTAAGCTGGTCAATCTTCAGCAGTTTGGTTGATGACCGTGGCAGATAATTTTCTCCATCACTGAAATGTTGTTTTTGCTAGATATCGAATTATAATTTTACCGACAGAGTAGTGAATAAAATTCCTTTATTGTATAACTTTTATTCAATAATCATTGTCAAAAAAACGCTAAGACTAGTTTTGTTTCTTACGGTTCTTGAAGAACTAAAATTTTCTGAGTCAACAGGCAGCGGCTGTTTCTATTATACACTTTTACAAAAAATATTCCGTTTATCACTGATGGCAACTCCAATCCCGTTTGCAACTGAATGCCTGTTGCTATGGTTCTAAAAATAATTTTGCCTAATGCATCAGAAATTTCAACCTCCATTCTGTCATTTGTAAATTCAGGATAGTTGCCATCAAATTGCAATCTTTGCTTTTGAAACATCAATTTTCCACATGATTTTTGTGTTCCGGCAGGTTCAACCTTTGTAATGAATTTTGACTCGTTTTTATAAACATTATCATTTAGTATTGACACATAAAGCTGATTTTCTTTATCCCAAACAAGGCCCTCAATAATCATATACACTCTTCCGGGAATGGATATAGGCAAGCCTTCATTATATTTTGTTTTAATTTTGCCGGTATTCACATCCACTCTCAGGATTCCTCTTTCGTGACTTACGGCGAGAATGTCAGGATAGTATTTGTCATACATAAGATAATAAGCGTCTTTGAGATCAGGAGATAATAAACTAAAGGGTTGATTTTTTCTAGAGATGTAGATTCCTAAAATTCTATCCTTACGGGATCTACCTGTTACCAAGATGGTACCATCTTCTTCTACTTTTATATCCCAAACATCCCAAAGATCAATAAAGCGACTGTCAACCTCCCAGTTGAAGCCATTGTCCATACTTTTATATATCGTATCATTGTAGGATGATAAGATCCAATGATTTCCTTTATCCTCAAAATTTCTAGGACTCAATTTAAAATTTTGAATATTGGCTCTCTTTGTCCAAGAAGCTCCATAATCTGTAGATATATAGATTTCAACTGTGTTGAACTGGCTTTGCACAGTACAAATGATTCTTCCATCACTGAAACAATCAACTTCCCAAGACAGTCTAGTGGCTGTGGGTGTTATGTCTTTCCAATTTTTGTTTTGATCAAAACTGATGTACAGCTTCTTATCCTCTGTTATAATGACATCTGTAGTCTGGTTCACATTACAAACTCGTATAACTGCAGAAGAATTATGTGTAAATTTTTCCCATGTTAATCCTTCATTTTTAGAAATGCTGTACAAATTTTCTTCATCATAAAAAATTCCACACAGATTTCCGTTAGAAAGTTGGATAAGATTGGAAATCCTATAGCTATGTAAGCCTGTGCTTTGGGCCTGCCATCCGGCAGCAGATGAAAAAGTAAACATCTCTCTGTAATTATCTTTCTGGTCTGCCAATAGAACTGCCGATATGCTATCTTTCGCGATCAATTTAATTATTTTTTTCGGTACCTGTTTTGAAAGCGCATGCAAATAGGTATAAGAAAGGCATGAGGAATCGGCTAAAAAAAATCCGGCCTCTGTCCTTATTAAAACATCAAGATTGAGAGTATTATAGATTCCCAGTATTTGACCGGTTGGGCCATTGTCTTGGCTCAATTTTACTTCTTCGAAAACTTTGCCACCATCGACAGATCTGTACAATATGGAGCCTATCGCCCATAACACAATTCCTTGAGCGGTAATGTGAAGAATTTCATTAGGATAAAAAGGTAATAATTCACTCAATGAGCTCGAGGTCATATTTTCGATGTCATAAGAAACGATTTGGTTCTGACCACTATTTGTATATTCAATACCAAATACTCCTTTGGGATATGCAAACAATTGGCTGACAAGATTACCTGTCTTTAATTTTGAATAATTACACAAACTGGAATCGTATATGAGCAATGAGGAAATAGCATTCGCCAAAAAATTACCCCGATGGTCATACAGAGGCGGGTCACGAACATAATATTTTTGGCATTGCTGATTTGGGTGCACAATAAAGCTGTCATTCTTCAATACTAAGTTATAGGTATTTCCAATCCAAATAATGGTTTTATTCAATTGAGTACCCGTAAAACCTAAGAAATGAGAATAGGATAGAGGAACTTGTTTCTCAGTACCTGGAATTTGGCGCCAACTTTTCCCCAAATCCTTGCTTGCAAAAACAACATCTCTATCTGCTACTGAAGCAAAGATTTCTCCGGTCTCAGACATGGCGATATCATCAAATGAGCAATAAGGGTTCTGAGTAATAACGTTCCATTTTCCTTGAGAGAAACAAAGTATCGGAAGCAAAATGATGAATGCCATTTTACCTGCCATAGAATCAAATCTAAACTCGAAAAATTTAATGTTTAATCACATATTTATTTATACTTTGAATATTATATAAGGCATTATTAAAATATAAGGATCTCTGATCATAAGGTTTCACAACCCATACATCAAATTTGAATGAAAATATACCTATTTTAATCTAAAATCGAATTATTTTAACAATTCAATGGGCCTGTTTATAAAAATATCAATAGAAATGATGTGCTCTCCGATAATCATTACCAAACAGTCAAGGAATAAAAAAAACTCAAATTGAAATTTTATTCAACAAAAATAGTGTTCTTTGCTTTATCAGAAAAAGCTCTAAAAAACAAAGACCTCAAGCAAAAAGGAGTTCACCTTTTTACCTGAGGTCTCAGAATTTATATCGAATTTAAATTAGAGTAATTTTTTGATCTCTTCTTCCAGATTGTCTCTTGGATCTACAGCGGCAATCTTGCCCTCTCTGTCCAATAGAAAAGTTTTTGGTATAGATCTTACTCCATAAGTTGCGGCAGAGGCACTTTCCCATTTCTTTAGGTCACTTACATGAGTTTCCCAGATCAATCCATCTTTTGCAATAGCATTAATCCAAGCATCTTTGGCGCGATCAGAAAATTCTTTCAATTGTTTTGGATCTGTAATCGTAGAACTCACTCGCGAATCTACACCGTCAAGCGAAACACTGAATACTGTAAATCCTTTAGATTTGTATTTGTTGTACATATCTACAACATGAGGATTTGCTCTTCTGCAGGGTCCACACCAACTGGCCCAAAAATCGACTAAAACAATTTTTCCTTTGAGCTCAGATAGCTTGTAGGTCTTGCCTTTTGGAGATGCATCTTCTATTTCCGGTGCCGGCATTCCTACCTGTACTTTTTCTTCCATCTTCTGCTGAGCAACGGCCTGCTCCAGTTGACCCAAGAATCCATTGTAGCTTGTAACAAAATCAGATTCTTTGTAGTCCTGTTGCAGTTTGGCCAATATCTTTTTATGGAAGTCAAGATACTCCGGTCTGCCTCCCAAAAATTGAACGGCCATCAAACCAGCTGCCAGTGGATGTTTGGCATTTTCTATCAACTTGGTTACATCCTGCGCTGTAGACTGTCCTCCGGACAAACTTTTATAGGCTGCGTTGACTTCTTCTGATGCAGGCGAGCCTTTGATTTCAAATTTACCCTGCGGCAGATCATTCAAATCTCCATTGATCTCAACTTTTTTCTCAGTTCCGTCAAGTACAAAAAGAATTTGCTGCTGTCCTATGGCCAGTCTGTACAAGCCCGGCTTCCAACCTTCTTGTAACGGAATTTTAAAAAATCCTCCATCAACCTTGCAGGTACCAAGATCAACCGAAGAATTATCCAATGTAATTCTGCTTAACTTTACATCTAAGTTGTCCGCTCCGGTAATTTTTCCACCTATAGATTTTCCTCCGCAAGACATCAAACCGAACATTGCAAATAAGGCAATGATTGTGAATAGATATGATTTCATCATGGTTATAGTTTTATAGTTTGTTTTTAATTAGATTCCATTAAATGGCCAAGGGAATTTTGATACAAATCCACATATTCGCCTACAGATTCCCATCGCTCTCCATCAATTACGATGGCATCTCCTCCGACTGTGCCCATTTGAAAATAGGGAACAGCAAGTTGGTTAAGTATGTTTTGAGCCTGTTCCAACTTTTGCGGATTGATGCTTACCACTGCTCGGCCCTGTCCTTCATTGAATAGATAAATATCTTTTCTGTACCCTTCGGGCAATCGGATATCGATTCCTATCATGGCCTCCATGCTGGACTCCATCAAGTTTACCCATAATCCGCCTTCGGATACATCATGAGCAGACTCAATTAATTTTGAGTCTATTAATTGATGTATTGCTTTGTGTAATTTGAGTTCCTCATCCAAGCTAAAATAAGGAGCCGGAGCATGCTTCACTCCAAAGATCTGTCTGATATATTCGCAATATTGTATTTCTTGAGACTGAGATCCTAAGAGGATAATAAGATCATTTTCATTTTTCCAATCTATAGTCGTCATATTGCTTGCATCATCCAATACTCCCAACATTCCTATCGTTGGAGTAGGGTAAACAGGTTCTGCAGAATCTTGTAATACGGTTTGATTGTAAAAACTAACATTGCCTCCGGTCACAGGAGTATCAAGGGCTCTGCAAGCCTCACCCATTCCTTTTAGGGCATGTACGAACTGCCAATAAACTTCAGGGTTGTATGGATTTCCAAAATTAAGACAGTTTGTAATGGCCACAGCCTTTCCTCCGGAGCAGGCAATATTTCTTGCTGCCTCACATACCGCAATCATTCCTCCAATATAAGGATCAAGATAAACATATGCAGAATTGCAATCTACGGTGAGAGCCAATGCTTTGTTAGAATTTTTAAGCTTGACCAATGCGGCATCTGCTGTTTTACAAGAAGTCATAGTTCCCGTCCTCACCATCTTATCGTACTGCTCATAAACCCATTTTTTGGAAGCAATGGTTGGAGAAGAAATCAATTTTTTTGCAAGCGATTTTATGTCTTTACTTTCTTGAATTGAGCTTGGATTGAACGAGGCAATCTCATTAAAATAGCTTGGTCTGGAATATTCTCTATCGTACACCGGCGCACCTCCTCCAAGGACCAAACTGTGCGCAGGAACTTCGGCGCGCAGCTCTCCATTCATATAATATTGAAGTGTCCCACTGTTCGTCACTTCTCCTATTTGAACACACTCAAGATCCCATTTATCAAATATTTTTTGCAACTCTCCTTCTCCGCCTTGTTTGACCACCAGTAACATTCTTTCTTGGCTCTCAGAAAGCAGAATTTCCCAGTCTTGCATGTTGGACTGTCGTGTAGGAACTTTGTCCAACCAAATTTTCATCCCTGTGCCGGATTTGGCACTCATCTCAGATGTGGAGCAGGTAATGCCTGCAGCACCCATATCTTGCATCCCTACGATTTGGTTTGTGGCAATAGCCTCCAATGTAGCCTCCAACAATAATTTTTCTTGAAACGGATCTCCTACTTGAACAGCGGGAAGATCTTGAGAAGAATTTTCTGTCAAATCTGCTGATGCAAAAGTCGCTCCATGTATGCCATCTTTTCCTGTTGCCGATCCTACAATAAAGACCGGATTTCCCGGTCCGTCTGCACGAGCAGATATGGTTTTTCCTACCTCAACAATCCCTACAGACATGGCATTGACCAAAATATTTTGGTTGTAACAAGGATCAAAATAGACCTCGCCTCCCACAGTCGGAACTCCAAAAGAGTTTCCGTAGTTGCCTATTCCTTTCACCACACCACGCATTAAATGTCGAGTATGAGCCAACTCAGGATCACCAAAACGCAATGAATTCAATGCCGCTATGGGTCTTGCTCCCATTGTAAAAATATCTCTGTGAATACCTCCCACTCCCGTCGCCGCTCCCTGATAAGGTTCTATGGCAGAAGGATGGTTGTGAGATTCAATTTTAAATGCGCAGGCTATGCCGTCTCCAAGATCCACCAGACCGGCATTTTCCTCTCCGGCCTCCACCAATAATCTACTTCCGGATCGAGGGAGCTTTTTAAGATATTGAATGGAATTTTTATACGAACAATGCTCAGACCACATCACAGAATAAATGCTCAACTCCGTAAAATTGGGTTTTCTCTGCAGGATTTCTACTATGCGGTCATATTCCGCTTCACTTAATCCTAATTTTTTAGCTGTTTCTTTGGTGGCTGCAGACATCATACAATTGTGCTTATCGACGCAGTGCAAAGATAACATCAAATTTAGTATTCGATCTTAATATATGCTTCAAATAATTAATATGTTTTGGGCATGACCCCGCAACCTGCGGGGTCGGAGTCTTCCATGCTCGCTGTTCGCTCGGTGCCTTGCACCGTCCCGTGTTACGGGACGCATTCCAGCCTCCTCATGCAAAAAAAATGAGCTAAAGCCTATATCAATCCATCAAATCATTCAGGCTCAAGATTTCCAAATCCTCCACTTTAAGATCGGCAGAATCGGAATGGAGCACAATGCGTTTAGGCCTATTGGCAAACAGATCAAAAAAATTATCTTCAATTACCAAAGATCTAGATTCAGCGATCGAAAAAGCTTTTACAAAAAACGAAGAGTTCAGCTCCAAAAGATAATGATAGGCCAAGGAAATTGTTCTATCTGAAGAAGTAACTGTATCCTTTTCTATGGGTGTAAGAATCATGTTGACCTTTGTTTTTTTAAGTCTCAGCTTTTTGTATTCTTCGAAAAAAAGGGTGGATACAATTTCTTCTCCATCCCATACACTGAGTAAACAATTTTCGGCCTCAACTCCACTAATTTTCTTTATATCATTGATGAGTGTATGCCTGATTGCCTTATCGTTTTGTGAAGATATTTTAATACTGTCTTGAGCCAATAGGGTTCCATTCATTTGCTCCAGTTTCCAGTTCAATATTTTTGATTTTATTTCCGACTCTTCGGAGCAAGAAATGAGCTCCACAGCATTTTCTTTTAACTCAAGAAAATATTGAGTTGGTTTGTAAAGTCGTCGGGTATAATATTGCAAGGCTTTCCATGTTCCATAAAAATCTCTGCTGCTCCAACTGATGCCCGGCCAACAATCATTGTATTGCCAGTATAAGGTTCCCATGCAATAAGGCTTTGATGTTCGATGGGCTTGAATGGCCATCCCAATACCTTCTGCCTGTGTCAGCTGATTGAGATAAATCAATGATTTAAATCCTTTGGCTTTTGGAAAATCTCTTTCTATGTAGGTTTGAATTAGCTTGTTTCCTCGTGGGTGTTTTTGGTGTGACAACAATGCTTCAGACTGCAAGTCCATTTCATTTTCTGATGCTATGCTTTGGATCGTACTCCATTGCGGCAGTGACTGAAATCCGGCCTCACTCATAAACCTCGGTATCCTCTCTTTGAAAGAAGAGAAAGGCATCTCATCATGCCATACTCCCCAATCGTGAGCATCTCCTTCGGTTTTAAATTTGGAGTCGCCTCTACCGTACAATGGAGATGAAGCCCAGTAAGAATTCGAGTTCGAATAATGTTGTACAGTAAGAGGAAGGATCTTGTGAAAGACTTCTTCATAATCTCTCCACAATCTTTTTCTCGCTTTGGGTAACAACGTGAGTTGCCAACCCCATCTATGCCAACCTTCATTGTTCTCATTATTGCCGCACCATAAGGCTATGCATGCATGCTTGGATAATCTTAAAACTTGATCTTCGGATTCTTTTGCAATCTCTGTCAAAAAGCTTTGACTGCCAGGATACATCCCACAGGCAAACATAAAATCTTGCCATATCATAATTCCTGCTTCATCACACAATTGATAAAATCGATCTGACTCATAGTTGCCTCCGCCCCAAACTCGAAGCATATTAAAATGACATATTTTTGCATCATTTATTAAATAAGATATTGTACTGTCATTAGGAGAATAAGTTTGAAAAATATGATGTGGAATGTAATTGGCTCCCTTTGCAAAGATGGAAACTCCGTTCACTTTAAAATAAAATGATTTTCCAAAACTATCCGCTTCGTGTACAAGTTCAATGGTTCGTATTCCGGTTTTCCAAGTTTTTTTAGCTTGGATTATTCCCTCCGTTTTTAACTCCAATTGGCTGTGATACAGATAAGGGTCGCCTGATCCATTGGGCCACCAAAGCTTGGCATCTGTAAATGCAAAGGGCAGTTTTAGTTCATTCCTGCCTTTTTTTACAGAGCTTACAAAAGAAAACTTTTGCTGATTGAGAAAAAGATCAAATGATACATCTTGCTGCTGATCACTCTGTACTAAACAGAACAATTCCAACTCTGCATTACGGCCTGTGATGTTCTTTGTGGCAATAAATGTTTCATCCAACCGAAGGGAAGAATAGCTCACAACATGAATGGTTCCGTTTAAGCCTGAGCTGATTAATTTTGGACCAAAATCCCAGCCAAAATGATATTGCGGTTTTCTCGTTGTGACTCTTTGTTCTCCGGGAAGTTTTGTTTTGAGTTTTGAATAACGATCAGCAGAAATTTTATCCGCAGAATGAATATAGATGTAAAGTTCATTCTTTCCTTCAAGCATGTATTTTTTTATATCCAATGTATATGTTCTAAAAGCATTTTCTGTTGATGCAAGTAGATTCCCATTCCAGTAGATGTCTGCATAAGTATCAATTCGATCAAGAACTAGTTCTATATGATTTGAATTCATTACCGACAAATCAGCTGTATAGATCGCTTTAAATTCCCAGTCCTTCAGACCAACCCATTGTAGTTTTGTTTCGTTGGTTCCCCAAAAAGGATGATCTATCATTCCTTGATCAAGCAAAGCCGTAAAGCAATTGCCAGGAAAATGAAAGGATCTCCAAATGGTGTCCGAAGAGGATTTGAATTGCCATTGATTTAATTCTTGTGAATGGAGTGCAGTCATGCCGATGAATAATAATAGGAAAACTAAATTTTGCATACCTTGCAAAGATAAATGTTCTGACGAAGCATCATTTTATTTTTTCTTTACAGAAAATCGAGCAAGAAAATCAACTAAAAATGGATCTGCAATCTAACAATCAATAGAATCATTGGTCCCTTTATAAGGGGATAAAAAATGAAATTTTTTATTTGCCGGCTATATACTGAATGTAATCTTGAGTAATGTCATTGATGTTTTGACATCCACAAAGACTCATAGTAATTTCCAATTCTGCCGCAATATTTTTTACATACTCCAACACGCCTTCTGCACCTCCCAATGCCAATGCATAGGTATAGGGTCTGCCCAGTAATACGGCCTGTGCACCCAAAGCTCTAGCTATAAAAACATCTGTGCCTGTGCGAATTCCTGAATCTAATAGAAGTGGGAATTTAGAGTCAATCTTTTTTCGTATTTCTATCAGTGAATGTAGACTGGCTCTGTTATAGTCTACCTGCCTTCCTCCGTGATTGGAAACAATGATGGCATTGATGCCCATGTCAATAGCTCTTTGTGCATCATGAGGATCTTGGATTCCTTTGAGAATTAATGGAAGTTTGGTTTGATTTCTCAACCATAAAATATCCTCCCAATTGAGATTGGGCCTTGAGTAAATTTCAATAAATTTTTTTACGGCTTTTATAGGATCTTTTGATCTTAGTTTACTGAAAAATGGTCCGGGAAAATGTTGAATCATCGAATGGAGTAGGGCCAGACTCCTAAGCTTAAAAGGATTTTTTTCTTCCGATGCTTTTTTTTGCTCTTGCATCAATCTGAGAAAAACCGGATCAGAACTGTATTGAGCAATACCCTGTCCATAAATAAACGGCAAATAAGCATTGTCCAAATCTCTTGTTCTCCAACCTAAAATCGTGGTATCCAATGTGAGAACTATTGCAGAACATTGACTTTGTTCGGCTCGATGAATAAAGCTCTCCACCAATTCATTGGACCTGCTGAAATACAACTGAAACCAATGTGGACTGCCCTCTAATACTTGAGTGCATTGTTCCATGGGATAACTGGCTTGATTGGAAAAAATCATCGGTATTCCTGATGCTCGAGCTGCTTTGGCAAGCTCAAGGTCTCCTTGAGGATGAGCCAATTTTAGAACTCCTATCGGAGCAAAAAGAAATGGAGCAGGGATTTGTTCTCTTGTAAATAATGTTGTATTCAAAGAAATGTCAGAACAGCCATTAGCCATTTTAGGAATCAACTTGTAATCCAAAAAAGCAGCTCTGTTATTGCTCATTCCTTGCTCAATACCGGCTCCGGTAGCAATGTAATCAAATTCTGATTTTCCCAGCATCTTCTTTGCTGCCTGTTCTAGTGCGAAATGATCTGTCGGAATTACTGATTTAATCCCTACAGAGCCTTTGGTAAAAATTTCTCGATGTCTTTTACGGGCATTGAATTTCATGGGCACTTTCAATTTTGATTTATCTCATATGGGTTGAAACTTGAGTAAGCTATGGTTTAATGATTTGGAGAATAAATTTATTTTTCTTTCCATTTTCTACCAACAGGTATTTCTCATGTATAAAATGATCTGCTGAAATTATCATTTCGGCATCGGATATTTTGTCTTTATTGATCTGAATTGCATTTCCTTGAATAGCTCTCCTTGCCTGAGACTTGGAACTGCAAATCTGACTTTGCTCAGCCAATAAATTCAATATGGGAACTCCTTGCCGGATGCTCTCAAATGGCAAAGAATAGCTTGGAATTTCTTGACAGCAAAGCTTGAACACATCTTCATTCATCTCCTTAAGCTTGTCACTGCTCAAATTCTTATTGAATAAAATATCGGTTACCGACTCAACATTTTTACAAACTTGTTCGCCATGCAAGCGTGAAGTGAGTTCGGTTGCAAAAATTCTTTTTAAGGTATTGGGTTGGTCCTTGTATTCTTTTTCTAATTGTTCGATCTCTTGTTGATTAAGAAAGCTAAAATAGCGATACAGCTTATTCAAATCTGCATCATCCACATTCAGCCAATACTGATAAAATTGATAAGGCGAGGTTAAATTTGGATCCAACCAAATATTTCCTTCTTCTGTTTTTCCAAATTTTTTTCCATCGCTTTTGGTGAGTAATGGAGTCGTGAGTGCGTAGGCTTGGGCTTCCGAAATGTTTTTGTTGATATAATCAGTCCCGGCTATAATATTTCCCCATTGGTCAGAACCTCCCATTTGCACTCGACAATCATGATCTTTATACAAACAATAAAAATCATAAGCCTGCAATAATTGATAGGAGAACTCAGTATAGGAGATTCCGGTTTCCAGTCTTCTCTTTACAGATTCTTTGGCCAGCATCGTATTGACCGATGCATTTTTTCCTACATCACGAAGAAAATGCAAAACAGTCATGTCTTTATAAAAATCATAATTATTGATTAGTAGGGCTTTGTTTTCTCCTGTTTCAAAATTCAATAATTTTTTAATCTGCTTTAGTTGAGCTTGGATGTTTTGTTCTAATTCTTCTTCTGTTTTGAGGTCGCGCTCTTTGTCTTTACCAGATGGGTCTCCTATACGACCCGTTGCTCCCCCTATGATCACAACAGGCTGATGGCCGCTTCGCTGAAAATGAGCCAATATCATGATCTGAACAAAATTTCCAATACCAAGAGATGGAGCTGTTGGATCAAATCCTATATAGGCTCTTCTTACTCCGGAGTTGAGATAATCTTCAATTCCGGGAGTCATATCATGAAGCATATTTCTCCATCTCAGCTCATCAACAAATCCCATAATTCCTTATATTATAGTCTAAAACAAAGTACAAAAATAAGTCCAAAAATGAGATTCCTCAAAAAAGATTCAGCTTGGTAGAGAGAATAGAGCAAATTCGATTTCAAATTCATCCGTAACAATTGTTTACTATGGGAATGAGAATTGAATCGGTATAACATGAATTTGGAACTAATGTGTAAGGAGAGTTGATTTTTACAATTCCAATGGATCCCTAAATCCAAATCAAAATAGCTAATCCTGTAATCAATTTGAAGATTATCGTTTCAATAATTTGAAGCCGATATTTCTTCCATAAGATTGAAACATGGCTAAGTTAATCCAGAAAAAAGCAAACTGCTCCATGAGTTCGAATTTGTCATTTCCACCCACATTGTAACATTCAGCAAATCCTGCATCTTTTGCAAGTTGAATTGCTGCTTTTTTTGCTCGTTCACTATCTCCTGCTACAAACATATCGAGAGCTTCCTGATTGTAATTCGGATTCTCCATATTGTTAAAACCGGTCGAGTTAAAGCATTTTACGACATCTTTAGTTTGAGTATGATCCAAAATCGCTTTGCTTGTGTTGGAATATCCTTGAGGACCTCTTCCCATTACGATATTCATTGCATCTATGATGATTTTACCTGTTGTGTCTCCCAAGGATTGGGTCACTTCCACAGCCATTGGAGCCGGTGTTGATATCAGAATCAATTCGGCAATTTGCACAGCTTCTTGTATAGACAGAGCTGTAGTATTTGGATTTTTTAATAATTCTTTTCCTTTAAATTCTTCCAAGTTTCTAACACCAAGATAAAGGGTATGTCCTGCTTTGGCCCATTTGGTCGCCAATGCTCCACCTACATTTCCTGTTCCGATAATTGCAATTTTCATCTGTTCTGATAATTTTTTTTTGATTGTTCAATTCAAATTTTTCACAAAGAATTAGCTATCATTATTATTATTATTATTATTTGTCGATAAGTAATCACATTGCATTATAAATGATTGTAAGTTAATAATGGAGATCATAGATTTTCATAATTCCTTGCAGAATTTTTGGAAAATCGATCTTGAGGTCAATGATCTTTCCGCTGTGAATATCAAAGACCCATCCCTGAACTGTCAAGCCTCTTTCTTTGTAGGCCTCTTGCACGGCTGCCGTCTTGATCAGATTGACACACTGTTCTTGCACATTTAACTCGATCAGTCTGTTGTATTTTTTTGACGAATCCGAAATCGAATCCAACTCTTCTTGATGCAATCTGTACACATCTCGGATATTTCTTAACCAGGGGTTAAGTATGCCCATATCTGCGGGAGTCATAGCTGCTTTTACACCGCCACATTCATAGTGTCCACATACGATGATGTGTTTTACTTTTAGGTGACGTACTGCATAGTTGAGAACTGACATCATGTTGAGATCTATGGAGATCACCATATTGGCAATGTTTCTATGGATGAATACTTCTCCCGGATTGGCTCCCATCAAATCCTCAGCAGTAACACGGCTGTCCGAGCAACCGATGTATAAAAATTCCGGACTCTGGCCTTGAGCCAGTTTCTTAAAATATTCAGGATCCACTTTTAGTTTTTCGGCAATCCATTGTTCGTTATTTTGAAAAATTTTCTCGAATTTCATAAGCAGGTTTTAAATTAAAATATTGTTTTGTACCTCGATAGGTTTGAGTCCATGTTGAATATTAAGCATTTCTTTCATGTCAATTTCTATATTGCGACTGATGGTCGTAATAGGAACATCATTAGCACTACCTTCAAATGGATTTTCGCTGGTTTCACCAATTCTTTCCATGGTTGTAAAAATCCAACCTGCAAGGGTTGCAAAAGGAATTGTAAGCCAGATATAACTTGCTCCCAATTTTTCAAACTCCTGAAGCATTCCACAGGGCAATAGGATCACAAATATTTTGATGAACCACATATTCAAGCTGGCAAATTGTCTTGGGTAGGGAAAACCTTTTATCCTTTCGCTTGCACCTTGCTGATTGTAAAATTCAACCAATAATTTTTCCAGTTCCATATGCCGGAAATCTTCAATAAATCCTAGCTCCAAAAGTTGTTTTAATCTAATGGATTGCAATGAAATGATCTGTGTGGCTTTATTGGATTTGGTCAATACCAGTTCATATTCTTCTTGATTCAAATAGGGTTTTATGGCCTCAGGCAATGTGCGATCTTGCTCATCTACCCTGAACCATCTGTTGCGGTATTCTTTGTTGTGGGGAAGATTGATGGCCTCCCAATTTTTTGTTTCCCTGAGTTGAAATCTCAGAGCAGTAAGCCAAGCAAAATGTCGATCAAACAATTCTTTGTGGATTAGATTAAGTTCTTCTTGCGAAACGGGCATCTTTGCATGATGATTGGTGATGTAATCTCTCACCATCATGCCCCAGCTCCGGCTAAAATTGGTGATGGACCCCCAAATTCTTCTCGCTTCCCAAAGTCTGTCGTAGGAGGCATTATTTTTAAAACCCACCACAAAAGCAACGGCAGTACCCAACAAGGCTATCGGCAGCCAAGGCAGTGTAAGCCAACGCCAATGAAACATCTGGTACAGCAGAGTAGGGATAGCTGAGATAAAGATGAGAAAAATAATATCCCGCTTAGTCCATAGGATTACTTCTTTGAAGGTATAAGCTTTTCCAATATGCATAAAATGGTATAATTAATCTTAAATTCAAATTTAAAAAAATGGTTCACGACTCTTAGCATTCACTGTATTATTCTAATGCATTTTTTTTCTTGAAAGCTCATGCATAAACGCTTTCATTGAGTCAATTGAAACTCCTCTTTCAAATGCCAAAATTGTTGATTGCAATAATTTAATATATTGACAATATCGATATCATTGAGTTTTTTGTTTTCTGGCATTTCGGTCTGTCCATGCCTCAATTGTGCTGAAGAAATTCCCTGCCTGATCCAATTATTAAGCTCGGTGCGATGGGAGCGGATATAAGTTGTATCAAGGAGTCCGGGATACAGATGGGATAATCCTTCTGCTTGCGTACCGTGACAGGGTGCGCAATAAAAATCATAGGCAACTTTACCTTCCTTGAAAGGTTGTGTAGAATATTGGCAAAAGGATAAAGTGAAAATCAAGAATACTCCAAATATAAATATTTTCATATTCACTCTTTGAGCAGTTTGTGAATGTCTTTGGCTAGCCTTTTTACATCTTCAGGGTCGGTCCCTACAGCATAGGATCTGAGTTGAAAATTGCGATCTACCAATAGTAAATAGGCACTGTGATCAAAGCCGCCCGGTGCAGACTCATCATCAAGCGCGGTACTCATATATCCATCTGCAATTCTCTTGTTTTCCTGCTTGTCCTTAGGGACAAGAAAATGGAATCTTGGGTTTTCTATTCCAAGCTTGGAAGCATAATGCTGTATTCTCTGCAAGGAATCTCTTTTGTAGTCTATGCTAAAACATAGAAAACTTACTCGAGGATCATCTCCAAATTCTTTTTCAAGTTCCATCATGCTTCTTATGGTTTTTGGACAGATTGTCGGACAAGAAGTAAAGAAGAAATCTGCAATGTGAATTTGATTTTGCAAAGAATCCTTGTTGATAATCTGAGCATTTTGATCCAACAAAGAAAAGTCGGGCGTTTTTTGAATCTGTTCTTTGCCATCCACATAGATGTGATGACCCAAAACAGGAAGGGCTTTTTCTTTGCATGAACAGAATGCAATAAGAAATGCTATGACAAGTTGATATTTCACTTTAGGTCGATTTATGATTTTGATCAATATTAATAGGAAGATAGGAATCAGTCTAATAATTGTTGGACTTTATCCATTAACCATTTTTTGGCGGTAACCTCGGATTGGCTTAGGGTTTCCTTGAATTTTAAAATTTTACTGTCGTCGGCATTTTGCAGATCGATTAATTTTTTAGTACATCGAATGTATTCCAAATAGGGATCTCGCTTGATACCGGATATGTTTTTGTTGCGCTGTAAAAAACTTCTGAAGCTCTCTAAAAATGAACTTAAAACGTCGAGTTCTTTGAGCTCATAATATGAGGAAGATACAAATAGTTTTGCCCCTAGACTATAGCTTATTTCATCAAACTCCAGTTCTTGGACTAATTCGAGTACTTTTCCAAAATCTTTTTTGTGCCAATACAAGTTAGCTAAATTATAGTTGATAATATTTTTCCTAAATTTTATATTCACTCGATCAGAATTTTCTTTGATAAAATTCTCAGTCCATTCAAATTCATTCAAGCGTAGAGCAACAGTAACGATATTTTTCATAGACCAAGGAGTCAACTCACCGTTAATATAGATAAATTCTTTATTAATGGAGAAAATATATAAATTGTACATTTCTTTTAGAAATGATAAATTTCCTTTATTCGATTTTCGAACCGTGTAATTGAGTGCTGCATCCAAGATTTCTTTGGCTTCCTCATTGGGGAAAATATCTATAAATTTAAAGATCAACTCTTTGAAATTGAAATAGTATTGTTCATCATTCTCGTTTTTAAATGTATAATACAGGTTGAGGTAAATGGAAATTTGAGGAAATTTGGAGTAGTAACTGTCTTCTGCTATTTTAATAATTTGATCAATGAATAGTATCTCCTGCTTGATCCCTACTATGGTGGTCCAGGTGAGTAGTGAGCAGTAATTTTTTAGTTTTTCAGAAATATAAAATACATCTAAAGATTGGATCGCATTCTGGAAGTCGAGTTTGTTGATATTATCTTTTTTCCCTCTATTGACCTCAATATTTTGAAGTTTATACAGGTTTTTTTCGATTTCGTATTGATAATAGTAAAAGGAGGCCGGCTTAAAAAATTGTTTAGCACTCATGTTTCTAGCCTTGCTGGCTGCACTGTTGTACATTTTTTCAAGCTGTCTGTTATGCACAGCCTGCATCAAATAGTTGGCCTGATGCAGAGGATTTTCTTCAAAGACTTCCTGGGCAAGAAAATGTTCTCCAAGGTCCAAAAAATCGGTAAACAGTTTTCGGAGTCTTGCATCCTCATAAGGGGCAGAATTATAGATGAGATCCCATATCTGTTCTTTGGATAGTGATTTGTGTTTCGGGTCTTTGATCAAGAGTTCCAAATAATCCATCAATTTGATGATCTGAGGATTGACATTAAAATAGGGAGATTCAATAAATTTTCTAAATCTGGACCATTCTCTTGCCGAAAGATTGTCCAGAAAATAGAATAACTTGGAGTCGCGGATATCCTGTTGTTTAACTGTTGTCGGAGTTGAAATCTGCATAAATTTTTGTTTAGGCAAAGATTTAATTTTTATTATCTGATTTCATTTTACTCAAATAAACAAAATTATAGCAATTTTGATGTGTTTGGGAGATGTGTATCTGTTTTTTTGGCAATCTGCTTAAAACAAAAATGTGAACCAAATCTTCTGATAGCCTAATTTTCTCTGTTTCTATTGCATGGTAGTAGTTAAACCTTTTTCTGATGAAAGTAAGTAAATGTATTCAGTAGATAAGCTGCATAAAGTTCTGAATTTGCTCTAGTTGGAAAATCTTGTATTTTATTAACCGCAGCCCAAACCATAAAACATTGCTGTTAAAATAAGGCCTGTTGCTTCATCATGGCAAACAGGCAGCCTTTCATTTTTTTGTCCAAAACTTATTGACTCCATAGAGGGAACCTTTTCATTAAAATCTTAATGTCATATACATTATTAACATAATTTATATACTTTTATATATCAATACAGTACGCAACATATTGAATTTCTTTTATATATTTACAAAAAAAATATTCATATAAATGTTTTAAATATGATTGCGATGCTGTACCTTTGCCAATATGAGTATTGGTATGCCATTAAGAATCTATCTTGTTTTAATGCCATTTCTTTGGCTTGGGCAGGTTTTGGCTCAATCACCTTATAAAGTAGTCAAACTGCTTCAAAACACCCCCAATTCACAGTATCTTTATTCCTGCTATTTTGCAAAATTCATTGACAGCTCTGCCTACGGTACTGCAGAACTTATCGAATTGCCCAATGCAAAGTATGAATTAAAGTATACTCCGAGTTCCAATTTTCTTGGCAATGACACCGTAGTCGTTCAGTATAAAAATAGAAAAGATGCCTCAGGAGTGCTCAAATATGCTTCTTTTGTCTTTCAATACATAGAGTCTTATCTTGAAGCAAGGTCCGATTTTATACAGGTAGAAAAGAATTCTGTCGATCAGATTATTGAGCCACTGCTCAATGACAGCAGTTCAATTTCCGGAAATAATCCGATTTCACTGGCCAATGTTAATAATTATTCGGCCTGTTCGGCAACAAAAATAGCCGGAAATAAAATTAAATTCACCCCTGAAACCGATTTTGAAGGTTTTGCTCACATCAATTATCAGGTTTGTGATAACCTGGGACAGTGTGCATCAGGAGTTATCACAGTTTCGGTCATTGACCCTGCCAACAGGGAGGCTTCAAAAAATGTGTTCTTGATGGTGCCTGAAGATCATGAACTGCCTATTGATCATGATTTAATGAACCCCACAGTAGATGTTCAAGCTCAACACGGCTCGGTAGATATCTCAGCCTTGAGTATAAATTATAAGCCGGATCGTGATTTTAATGGGGAAGACTCTCTTGTGATTTCTGAAGCGGGACTGATTCGCCATTATTATATCAAGGTATTGGCTCAGGATGAACCCGGAAATAAATTAAGTCCGGACAAATTTTCGACTTCAAAAAATACAAGCTTGGTTTTTGATGCGGGAGCTAATGATGTGAGGGCAATACTTGAACTTCATCCTGTCCTAATAGATCAGGCTCCGGCAAAAGGGCAGTTGACCAAGTTAAATAACACAGGACTGTTTGAGTACATTCCTGAAGCCGGATTTGAAGGAATTCAGACCTTTAGTTATAAAATCTGTCCAAGTGGTGTTTGTGAAAAAACTACGGTGACCCTGTTGATAGGAGATTATCAACCACGAACCACAGAAGCCTACGAATTTAAAACCCACAAAAATCAACCGATTGTTTTATCTTATTCGGTCCCTGTGGACGCTTACAATTTCAGTTCCAGCTCAGACAGTGTAAAGTTTTATCCTGGATGGGATACCCTTACGGTTACTTATGGAAATTTTGGCTGTAGTAGGCAGGTTATCGGGTACAATCTTTTGATTTATTATCCTCCTCTCAATACTGTATTGACGGAGAGCTTTACCATTGATTATTGCATTACAGGTTCTGACTGTTATACAGCAGACTGTTCTGTGACAGTTCTTGACGAAAGTCGCAACTGCGTGAAGCAGTGCGTAGGAGACTGTGTATGGCCCGGTGATGTGGACCTCAATGGAGAGGTCAATATGACAGATTTATTGCATCTTGGATACAATCTGGGTGCGGCAGGAACTGCAAGAGTGTATGGAGGATCAAACTACAGAGCCAGTACGGTCAACAATTGGAGCAATACTCAGATGTCCTCTTTTGCCAATCTCAAGCATGCCGATACCGATGGTAACGGAATCGTTAATAAGGCTGACACCACTGCAGTATCCAATAATTACAAGAAAACACATTCCCTTGTTCCGGAACCGGTGTATGAGAGAGGGGATTTCCCAATCGACTTTGTGGTTCTCAATCCGGATGTGGACAGTGGAGATGTGGTATTAATAGAACTTAGACTGGGAGATGAGGAATATCCTGCTATCAATATCTCCGGCTATTCTTATGAGCTGGATTACAATACCGATGTAATTTATGAGCCCAGTTTGAGCGTTGATTTTTACAAACAAGACTGGTTTCCTTCAGGAGTGAGCTACCTCAATATGTTTAAGAAGCCTTATGATGGTCGCTTGGAGAGCGGAGGCGTAAGATCGAATGCAAGAAAAGTGTCAGGTCATGGTGGTGTAGAAGTGATTAAAAGCATTGTTGAAGATGATTTAGATCCATTTAGGGGTGATGAGGATAGATTGATTCCTTTCTACTTTAAGAATATTATAGTAATGCAAGAGGATGGAAGCTTACTGCAGATGCCGGATCAGACAAAATATGTCAGGCTCAAAAAAGCGGACAATGATGGTTTGGATCCAAGCAAGCTTCTTGTGTATCCTAATCCTGCAAAAGAGTTTTTAACCTTGCAGCTTAACGGTAAGAATAACCTAGTTTCCTATCGATTGACAGCTGTGGATGGTAAATTAATATCCACTTCCAATGCAACTCAAGCAAAACAACTTATGATTGATGTAAGCGCTGTAACTCCGGGATTTTATATCCTTGTGGTAAATACAGAGTTTGGCAAAATCAATAAGAAAATTCAAATTTGTCGATAATCCCTGTTCTTATATAACCAGTATTATTCTGATTATTGTTAGATAAATAAGCCGCTACCAAGCGGCTTGTTTATTTTAGCTTGTGACTTTCCTGCTATCTTTGTTTTTTTATGCTATAAATTCATCTTCGCACAACTATAAAGCCTGTAGTAGTACCTTGGGGATTCAGTTTCCGTTTATTGCACAACCGAGACCGGTTTTCGAGCAAATCAAGATTGTCTATTTAAGTTCATTTTAGATAGATATACAATTGCTATCTAAGTGTTACTGAACGAATCAAAAACGCATAGATCATTGCCGTTTCAAGATGAGTCTTGTACCTGCCTGATGCTCCACCGTGTCCTGTCTCAAGATTGCAATGCAATAGAATGGAAGTGGAGGCTGAAGTATTCATTTCACGCAGTCTTGCGACCCACTTCGCAGGCTCCCAGTATTGGACCTGTGAATCATGGAATCCGGTTGTTACTAGCATAGAAGGATAGTCTTGTGCTTTGACATTGTCATAGGGTGAGTAGGATTTGATATAATCATAATACGGTTTAAGATTTGGATTTCCCCATTCATCATATTCTCCTGTTGTGAGCGGAATAGAATCATCCAACATGGTAGTCAAAGTATCCACAAATGGAACTGCAACTACCATGGATTTCCAAAGCTCAGGTGCTTGATTGGCGACAGCTCCGAGTAATAATCCTCCTGCACTTCCACCGTAAGCACAAAGTTGTTGCGCATCGGTCAAGTTCAGTCGGATCAATTCTTGGGCGCAATCGATGAAGTCTGTAAAACTGTTTTTCTTGTGCAGTAGCTTTCCGTTTTCATACCATTCTTTTCCATTTTCTTCACCTCCTCGAATATGGGCTATTGCAAATTTCCAATTCCTATCCAATAAGCTGATTCTTGATAGACTAAAGCTAGGGTCAATACAGATGCCGTAGGATCCATAGCCATAGAGTAAGAGTGGACTTTGTTTGTGTTGAATTTCTTTTCTTCCTACAATAGAGATTGGAATCTTGGTGCCGTCCTGTGCAGTAGCATAAATTCGATCTGTATAATACTCATCAGGATTAAACTGACCTTTAGGACTGTGCACCTTCAAGGTCTTTAGTTGTTTTTGATCAAGCTCAAAATCGTAAGTTGTAGCCGGAGTTTTCATCGATTGACAATGAACTCTTAGCTTGCGAGCATCAGGTTCAGGGTTGATTCCCAATGAAGCAGAATAGACCTCATCTTGGAACGCAATCTCTTCTCGATCTCCAAGAAAATTATAAATACATATTCTGGTCATTGCATCTGTTCTTTCGCAAATCGCTACGAAATCATTGAACAGTTCCACATCATCAATCATCACATCACTTCGATGAGAGATCAATTCTTTCCAATCCAATTTTGAGTATTGCTGTTCTGAAGCAATGCAGCACTTGAAATTTTTAGCCTGATCATTGCTTCTGATGAGCCACTGATTTTGACAGTGATCTATATGATATTCATGAGCTCTTTCCCTTGGCAAGAATACAGTAAAAGATTCCAATGGCGAATCAGATCTGATGAATTGATACTCTGTAGTTAATGTTGAGCTTGATGTTATCAGAATAAATTTTCCGGATTTTGTTTTTCCAACATGGCAATAAAAACTTTCATCGCTTTCCTCAAAGACCTCCACATCTTGATCTGCTGTCTCGTGAAGTTGATGTCTTTTTATTTTATATTCTCTTAAAGTATCGTCTTTTTCAGCATAAAAAAAATGCCTGTTTGTATCGGCCCAAACCGCAACACCGTCGGTGTTGGGAATGCTCTCAGTAAGCATTTCTCCGGTCAGTAAATTTTTTATTTTGATTGTATAAATTCTTCTGCTCATGGTGTCTTCGCCATAAGCAAGCCACTGATTGTCTGGGCTTACAGAGAGGGTTGCTACATGGTAATAGGAATGTCCCTCTGCCAGTACATTCAAGTCTAGAAGAATTTCTTTTTGGTCTGGAGTTTTGTATCTTGTATAAACAGGATATTCCTTACCTTCTTGAAAAATGGATTGATACCAATATCCATTTTTAAAATAGGGTACTGATTCATCATTTCCCGGAATTCTATTAATAATTTCTTCATAAATCTTTTTTTCTAAGTCTTGTTGATCATTCAACATTTGTTTGGTGTATTCATTTTCTTTTTGAAGATGATCTAAAACTTTTGGATTTTCCCGCTCATTAAGCCAATAGTATGGATCAATACGGAGATCATCAAACATGAGCAATTCTTTATTGATTTTATCCGGTTTTGGATAGTGTATTTTAGACATTTTATTTTATTTGTAAGGCTAACAAGGTGGATCTAAAAAAGTTAATTGAAGTTGGGTATTTTAATTTATCTTTAGGCTTTAAGATGTCGTGATGAAAGAATTTTGGTTTAACGCAAAAAAACTATTAATTCTCTCCTTGCCTATAATGCTGGGCAGTGCGGGACAAAATATCATTGCACTGACAGACAGCATGTTTTTATATCGATACAATGAACATGATTTTGCAGCTGTTGGGGTTATCGGAGTTTTTTATTTGGTGATCTCTGCCATTTCTTTTGGTTTTTCTAAAGGAGGTCAAATTCTTATTGCAAGAAAGTATGGCGAGCGGGCCTACGATTTTGTCAAGAAATATTTTTATGCTATTGTTTTCTTTGAGCTGATCTTAAGTTTGATCTGTTTCTTTAGCTTGAAATTTTTTGGGAAACAGATCTTATCTTTATTTATTGAGTCTCCCATTATTTTAGAAAAATCCAATGCATTTTTACAGTATCGTATTTACGGATTGCCTATAAGTTTTGTTGGACTTTCCATCGTTGCCCTGTATATGGGAATATCAAGACCAATGATGATTTTTATTGATACTTTGGTACTGGGCATCAGTAATTTTGTGTTATGCTATATTTTTGTTTTTGGCAAATTTGGTATTCATGAAATGGGCATTGCTGGGGCAGGTTTGGCCAGTGCGTTAGCAGAGTACATAGCATTTTTCGTTTTCTTTGCCTATATTTTACTTGATAGAAAATTGGACATTTTTAAATTGCGATCCATTCCGCAAATCGAACTTGAATGGGTGAATCATATTTACAAAATTAGTGTTCCGATTTTGATTCAATCAGTTGTAGGAATAGGAGCTTGGTTTTTGTTTTTTAGTTTCGTAGAAAAATTGGGAGAGCGACAACTTGCTATCTCCAATTTGCTTAGAGTAGTGTACCTTGTATTGTCAATTCCCTTATGGGGATTTTCGACTGCCATCAATACCATTGTAAGCAAAACGATAGGAAGAAAAAAAGAGCAACGGGTGTTGAATGTTGTTTATCATTCTTCCATTGTATCGTTTGTTATTACATTTATTATATCCTTTCCGGTGTTGATTTTTTCTGAACATTTACTTTATCCATTTTTAGGTGGAGAGGAAGCCAAGATATTTCATGAGAGTATTTTTTATTTCAAGCTGTTGTTGCCTATCATGTTGGTGTATTCTGTCGCAACCATATTTTTTAATGGAGTGAGTGGAACAGGAGAAACGATGAAGGGCTTACAAATTCAAATTATTAGCACTGTATCCTATCTCATTGTTGTATATATCTCTGTTAAAAATCCTCAGTCTCTGGGATTGGGATGGGCCTGGGGTGCCGAACTTGTGTTTTGGGGGTTTCAATGGATTTTGTCTTGGTGGGTTCTCAAAAGTGGCAAATGGCTTCACATTAAGTTTTGATATTGACCATTTCTTTTTTTAATTGTTTTAGCTTGTTTTTTATCAATTGCTTTGAGCTTTGGGATTAATTTATTTTTCTAAGAACTGCACTGAGAATATTAAAATTTTCCTAATATTGATTATTATATTTTGGAGTAGCATACAATGTAATATCATTGCATCGTTAAACTTATCATTGGCAATTAAGGATTGATTCGAAAGTTCCAGTGTAAGTTTTAGGGTAAATCGAGCAGTTCATTTTTTTGTCTGTACATTTCATTTATCTGCTTGTGTTGTAGATTTATTTTATAAAAAACTGTTGGGTCTATGCAAATTGTGGCAAAGTTGAGTCTGAGTATTTTTTTAGTTGCTTTAACGGTTTCTAATGCAAACCTCCAAACACCAAAAACCAATGTGAGCAATCAAGGACCTCAGACTTATCAAAAGCAATTGCTGGATCTGATCAATAAGGTACGCTCTACCGGGTGCAGCTGTGGTAAAGTAAGAATGAAGAAAGGCCTTCCTATGAGCTGGAATATCAAATTGGAGAAGGCAGCCGCCCTACATGCCAAGGATATTCACTCTAGACAGATTCTTTCTCACAGAGGTAAGTACGGCTCCAACACAGAGCAAAGAATTGAAAAGACAGGATACCGCTGGAAAAGTTTTGCAGAAAATATAGCGGAAGGATTTGACAGTCCTCAGTCTGTTTTTGAGGCTTGGATGCAAAGCCCCGGTCATTGCAAGAATATTATGGGGGATTATTCAGAGTTAGGGGCTGCCAAAGTAGCAGATTATTGGGTAGTTGATTTTGGAAGACCTCAATAGAAATATTTTTATTTATCTAGCTGCATTACGAATAATTTCGTACATTTGCTTCAAATATTTCATATATGCACAAGTTTGTTCTTTTGTTTACTATTTTCCTGAGCAATCTAGCATTAGCTCAAGAAACCAAATTATTAAGATTCCCAACTCAGAGCGGGGATAAAATAGTATTTTCCTATGCCGGAGATCTTTATTCAGCCGGAGTCAATGGCGGAGTGGCAAGAAGATTGACCAACCACGTTGGGATGGAATTATTTGCAAGATTTTCTCCAGATGGAAAAACTATTGCATTTACCGGCCAATATGATGGCAATAGCGAGATTTATTCTATGTCGGCAGAAGGAGGCGTTCCAAAAAGATTGACTTACACAGCAACCCTAGGACGCGATGACGTGTCGGACAGAATGGGTCCCAATAATCTTTGTATGACCTGGAGAGATAATGAAAACATTGTGTACAGATCCAGATGGAAGGAATGGAATGACTGGAGAGGGCAGCTCTATCTTGCCAAGACCAATGCCGCCACTCCGGAACAATTGCCTTTCGTTTCAGGAGGTTTTTGTTCGTATTCTCCGGACAAGTCAAAATTGGCTTTCAACAGAGTGTTCAGAGAATTTAGAACCTGGAAACGATACACCGGTGGACAAGCAGATGAGATCTGGATCTATGATTTTGCTACAAAACAAACCAGCAAAATAACAGATAACAAACACCAAGATATCATCCCGATGTGGGCTGGAAACAAGATCTATTATCTGTCAGACAGAGATGCAAGAATGAATATTTTTTGCTATGACCTCAATACAAAACAAACTAAAAAAGTGACCAATTTCACCGATTTTGATGTGAAGTTTCCTTCGTTAGGAGACCGATTCATTGTTTTCGAAAAAGGAGGGGTCATTCATAAATTGGACTTGACCAATGATCAAGTTACAGCAGTTTCCATTTCGATTCAAGAAGATTTTGCTGCAGGAAGAAATAAGTATGTAAATGCAAAGGATTATGTAGAGAATTGGGATTTAGGTTCTGATGGAAACAGAGCAGTATTCGTAGCTCGTGGAGATATTTTTACAGTGCCGGCAAAAAATGGGGTTGTTAGAAATTTGACCAATTCTTCCGGCGCTCATGAAAGAGATGCTGTATGGTCTCCTGATGGAAAAAACATAGCCTACATTTCTGATGCTACAGGAGAAGATGAATTGTACATCATTGATGGAAAAGGAGAAAGCAAACCCGTCCAAATCACGAAGAATAACAAAAACTATATGTACGGTTTAGCTTGGTCTCCGGATTCAAAATACCTCAGTTACAGTGACCGAAATCAAAATGTATATATCGTGGAAGTTGGATCCAAAAATGTAACCAAAGTAATTTATTCTGAAGCAGGAGAAATTCGGGATTTCAATTGGTCGCCGGACAGCAAATATTTAGCTTATACTTTGCCCAACAGAAAGGGAAATGCTATGGTTAACATTTACTCCCTGTCCTCAAAATCAAATTACACAGTGACCGAAAGTTGGTTTGACTCTTATGCTCCACATTTTAGTGCAGACGGAAAATTTTTGTATTTCATTTCCCAAAGAACTTTTAATCCTTCCTATAACAATGTAGAGTGGAATTATGCCTATTTTGACCTGTCTAAAATCTATTACATTACTTTGAGAAAAGATGTTAAAAATATTTTCGAACCAAAAAGTGATGAGGTTGCAATAAAGGAAACTCCTGCAGCAAATACAGACAAAAAAGATGAGAAAAAAGAGGATAAAAAATCAACAGAGCCTTCCAAGGATATCGACTTTGATGGCATTATTTCTCGCATAGGAGAACTGCCTACATCCGCAGGAAATTATTTTGGCCTTCATTCTGTAGGAGATAAATTGTTTTACACAAAATCATCTATGGGAAATAGACCAAAATTGTTTTTCTATGATGTGAATACACAGAAAGAAACCGAAGTTGGAGAAGCCAATGGATATTCTTTTAGTGCAGATAATAAAAAAATGATGATCAATAATGCTGGAGCTTATTACATTATTGATATCCCTTCAGGAAAAGCAAGTTTGGAATCTTCTTTGAATTTGTCGGACATGAAAGTATTGGTAGATCGCAAGGCGGAGTGGAATCAAATTTATTTTGAATGTTGGAGACAGATGCGTGATTTCTTTTATGATCCGGGATTGCATGGTGTAGATTGGGAAAAGATGCGCGACAATTATGCAAGCTTGTTGCCTTATGTCAATCATAGAACAGATTTGACCTACATTCTTGGAGAATTGATAGGAGAATTAAACTGTGGTCACGCTTATGTAGGAGGAGGTGACTATCCGAAAGCAGAAAAAATTAGCATGGGATTGTTAGGAGCACTAATCGTTCCTGATGCATCCGGATATTATAAAATTCAAAAAATCTACAAGGGGCAGAATTGGGAAAAATCAGTGCGTTCTCCATTGACAGAAATAGGAGTAAATGCAAAAGACGGAGATTACATTATAGCTGTAAATGGCATTCCTACCAATACCGTCAAAGATGTTTATACATTACTCGTTGGGACAGCAGACAAGCAGGTCAAACTTACTCTAAACTCTTCTCCTTCTGAGTCAGGTTCGCGCACTGTTACGGTAATTCCAACAGGCGATGAGCAGAAGTTAATTTATTACAATTGGGTAGAATCCAATTATGAAAAAGTAAATAAAGCAACTGGAGGAAGAGTAGGCTACGTTCATATTCCGGATATGGGCTCTAATGGATTGAATGAATTTGTAAAACATTTTTACGCACAATTAGATAAAGAAGCATTGATCGTGGATGATAGAGGAAATGGTGGGGGAAATGTTTCACCTCATATCATCGAGAGATTGAGAAGAGAACCTGTGCAAGTAACTCGCATGAGAAACAGCACACCAACTTTTGAACCAACAGAGCAGATCGTAGGGCCAAAAGTTGCATTGATCGATGAGTGGTCCGCAAGTGATGGAGATATTTTTGCTTACCGATTTAGAAAACATAAATTGGGCACTATTATCGGTAAAAGATCATGGGGCGGAGTGGTCGGTATTCGCGGCACTCTTCCTATTGTAGATGGTGGATTTTTGAACAGACCGGAATTTGCAAGATATGATGTAGATGGAACTCAGTGGGAGATTGAAGGCCATGGCGTAGATCCGGACATTGTGATCGATAACGATCCTGCAAGAGCATTTGCCGGAGAAGATCAACAATTGGATAAAGCTATAGAATTGATGTTGTCTCAAATAAAAAATAAAACCTTCAAAGAACCTGCACCTCCGGTTTATCCTAAAAAATAAATAGTTTTGAAAATATGTAGGGCATGACCCTCGCAACAGCGAGGGTCGCCGTCCTATGTGGTTCGTTTCACTCCGTCGCGATTTCATCGCGACCAAGCACTCCGGCCGGCTCATGCATTTTATTTAGTCGGAATAAAAAATTAGAATTGTTTTAGGAATCATTTCATAGATTTATTTGTTGATTCTTACTTTGACTCTCAAATCGTTAATTCTACTCAAAAGTGAAATCGAATTAATTCATTATTTTATTAACATGCAATTTTATTTTTATCATTTTATTGCATAAGACTTACAATCCATTATTAGTATTCCGATGAAAAACATTTGTATCCTTTTCTTTTTTCTTTTAGCTTGTAATTTTTACGCTCAAGTTATGGGCGGTGGCATGGGAGCAGCTCAAGTTCCCGGTGTTGGTAAAATCTCGGGAGTAGTTTTAGACTCCTTGACAAACCAAGCATTAACCTACGCCAATGTAGTTTTAAGAGAAGCATTAGAAGATATAGAAAAAGATGGCCAACTTACAGATGACGACGGAAAATTCAAATTCAAGGAACTCAAAAATATGAAATACGAACTTGTCATTTCATATTTAGGATATCAGACCAAAATTATTGGCCCTTATAAGATTAATAAAGATATTACAGTTCATGATTTAGGGAAAATTTACCTAAGTCCATTAGCCAAAAGTCTTAATGAAGTTACAGTAACAGGAACCAAGGACATAGTCGAGAATAAAATAGACAGAATTGTTTACAATGCAGAGAAAGATGTGACGACAAAAGGTGGAGATGCATCAGAAGTATTGCGCAGAACTCCAATGTTGGCAGTAGACCCACAAGGAAATGTGTCACTGCGTGGTTCGACCAATGTTCAAATATTGATCAACGGAAAACCTTCAAGCATAATGTCAACCAATGTAGGAGATGCTCTCAAAATGATTCCTGCAGACGTTATAGAAAAAGTCGAAGTAATTACTCAGCCGGGAGCCAAGTATGACGCGGAAGGAACAGCAGGCATTGTCAATATTATTACTAAAACAAAAAAGATGCGTGGATTAAGTGGATCAATCAATGCTAGCTTAGGAACAAGATCCAATTTTATAGGAACCAATCTGTCTTCACGACAGGGAAAAATAGGCTTCAATGCCAATATTGGAGGTCATTTTTGGAGAGGAAATTCGGAATTTAATACCTTCCGTCAGAATTACTTAGTTCCGGTAAATCCAATACTCAAACAATCAGGGACAGCAACCAATAATGGTGGAGGTCTGTTTCTGCAACTTGGATCAGATTACGATATCAACGATAAGAACAGTCTGACTTTTTCATTGAGAACTCCTGTGCATCAATTTGCCAACAATAACAATTCTACTACATATTTGGGAAATACTATAAATAGTATTGCGGAAGCTTTCAGCAGAGAAGGAAGTATTGTCAATCGCAATTTGGGAGCAGATGTCAATTTAGATTACAAGAAAACGTTTTCTAAAGAATCAGATCGCGAATTTTCAATTTCATCTCAATATTCCTACAGCAATCGAAGCAGCAACTACGAAACGAATCAATTTGATTCGAGTTCAGTATTAAATTATGTGGAACATTCTCCTAACGCAGGATATAATAAGGAGTTGACTTTTGCGATGGATTACTTGCATCCTATTAAGAAAAACTATAATCTTGAGCTTGGAGCAAAGACGATTTTAAGAACCGTGTTTTCTGATATTTATTATGATACATTGAATTTTACTTCGATGAACTACTTAAGAGATAAAAGCAGAGACAATGTGTTCGATTACAACCAAAATGTTTTGGCAGCATACAGTCAGTTCACCTTTCCTTTGAGTAAAAAATTGACGGCAAGAGCAGGTCTTAGATTTGAGTCAACCGCAATAGAAGGAAAGACACAAAACGAATCTACCTTCTCAAATGGATATGGTTCTTGGATTCCTTCCGGCTTGCTTTCTTATAACCTGAAGAACGGAAGTATAAAAGGATCTTATTCTAGAAGAATTCAAAGACCCTCTATGTTTTATTTGAACCCATACATTAATTTTAACGACCCCAATAATATTTCCTATGGCAATCCTGCACTTGCTCCTGAGTTAACGGAGTCCTTTGAACTTGCTCATTCGTACTCAAAGAATTTTATCAATTTCAATAGCTCAGTGTATTATAAGACGACTACAGATTTAATTGATAATTATAGATTTATTGATTCCTTAGGAAGAGTGAACTCTACCTATAATAATCTAGCCACCTCATTGTCCAGTGGGATGAGCATTACGGCCGGTGTAGTCAGGTTGAATAAAATTATTTTGAACAGCACCGCAAATGTTTTCTATCAAAAAATCAAAAGCCAACAATTTGCAGGTGTTAGAAATGATGGAGTTAACTTCAACCTAAATGCCTTCGCAATGGTCTATCTCAACCCCAATTGGAGTGTAACTTTTTTTGGATTTTACAATTCCCCAAAGCTGACGACACAGGGACAGCAGGCTACTTGGTTTGTGTACAGTCTCGGATTGCGTAAGGAAATGTGGAAGAAGAAAGGTGGAATCAGCATTGGTGTAGATAATCCTTTTCATCCCAAAATGAATATTAATTCCTACTTCGAGTCAAAGCAATTTGTTTATGATCAAAAGAGCAAATTTGCGGGCTGGGGAGTAAGAGCATCAATAGACTATCGATTTGGTAAGATGGAGTTTGGACAACAACCCAAAAAGAGTAAGAAAGGTGCAATCAATGATGACCTTAAGCAGGGAGAAGGAGATGGACAAGGATCAGGAATGGGTGGAGGTAGGTAAATATATTGAAATCCTTTGGGCTTTTGAAGTATAACTCTATTTCTTAGTTGATATCGATGCTGCAATTCATTTTGAATATGAAGAAATAGTTGTTATTGAAGAAAAGAAAATCCATATTAATGTAACTAATCAAGATTTGGTTTTATCTCGATTACCATAATATTTCTTGTTTACAAATAGCATCCCGAAAGACTCACAATCTTCTTTAGTTTGTTTAGCATGGTGGGCACCGTGCGCTCTTAGTATGGCTTTTGAATAACGGTTGTCTAAATGGGTAAACCAATCAAATCTTCTGTGTATATATACATCATGGACAAGAAAATAACAGATGCCGTAAATTGAAATCCCAATTCCTATGTATAAAAGAAATCTCGTTTCTTCTAATAAACTTCCTAAAAGGTAGCAAAAAAAGGATGGAACAGCAAAAACCAAAAAGAAGCGATCATTCTTTTCCCAAAATCCTTTTTTCTCATGATGAGGTTTGTGATGATCTTCATGCCATGACCAAAGGAATCCATGCATGACATACTTGTGTGTAAACCACGCCATAAACTCCATCCCCAAAAAAGCAGCCAAAATCAACATTAGTGGAACAAGGAAACTCATGAACAAATGAGACTTAATTAATTATAATAATTTTATGACTTAATCGATTCAACAACCAATGCTGTTGCTCCGCCTCCGCCGTTACAAATTGCAGCCAGACCAAACTTACCATTTTGTTGATTCAATATTTGACTTAAAGTACATACAATGCGCGAGCCTGAACTGCCAAGTGGATGACCCAAAGATACTGCTCCTCCGTTCAAATTGAGCTTATCTTGTGGAATTTCCAAGACCTTAGAGAAGGCTAATGCAACGACAGCAAAGGCTTCATTTACTTCAAAAAAATCTATTTCTGCCATGGACTTGCCTGCCCTTTTGGCGGCCAACGGAGCTGCCAAAGTCGGTGCTGTAGTAAACCATTCCGGTTCTTGTTCTGCATCCGCAAACCCGGCTATTCTAGCTATTGGTTTTAGATTGAGTTCTTTTAGTTTTTTTTCACTAACTAAGATGAGAGCAGAAGCTCCGTCATTCATCGTAGAAGCATTCGCTGCGGTTACAGTTCCATCTGCTGAAAATACCGGCTTCAATCCCGAGATTTTACTGAAATCAACTTTTTTAAATTCTTCATCTTCCGAAATAACGATTGGATCTCCTTTTTTAGTTGGAATTGTAACCGGACAAATTTCATTGACAAATTTGCCGGACTCTGTAGCCTGTGCAGATCGTTGATAGGATTGGACAGTAAACGCATCTTGCTCGTCTCTGCCTATAGAATATTTCTTTGCTGTAGCATCTGCACAAACTCCCATAGCCATTTTGCCGTAAGCATCTGTCAAACCATCTTTTTGCAAGCCGTCTATGATTTCTGAGCTACCATACTTCATGCCCCATCTGGCATTGGGAATGTAGTATGGAATGTTGCTCATGCTTTCCATCCCGCCACAGACCACAATATCCGAATACCCCAACATTATAGATTGTGCTGCAAGACTTATGGATTTCATTCCTGAGGCACAGACTTTATTGACTGTGGTGCAGTTTGCAGAATAGGGAATTCCCGCAGAGATAGCCGCTTGTCTTGCTGGAGCCTGACCTAAATTGGCAGAAAGTACATTTCCAAAATACACTTCCTGGACATCTTTGGCTGCTACATTGGCTCTTTCTAAGGCTGCTTTTATAGCTATACTTCCCAGCTGAACAGCAGATAAACTCATTAGGCTACCACCGAAAGATCCCATCGGTGTTCTTGCAATCCCTACAATATAAACTTCTTGCATATTTTTGAAATCCAATTTTAAGTAATCAAGTTTGAGATAGTTAGGATGCTTTACAATTCGTTTTATTCGTCAAGATTGGTGAAATTATTTTGTCAATATTCCTTTGATGGCAATGCCACCATTGGTTGTTCTTACAGAAGCAGCAACTTTGCCGGCATTCAGATTGTCTATCAAAGCCGCACTGGCTTTAAGACTTGTTTTGAATGGAGAGCTTATGCTCTTGCCTAAAGTTGATGTGCCACCTCCTGTAACATCTAAAGTAGCAGATTCGGCCGGATTCACTCCTGTAAAGCTAATGTCAATAGTCAGTGTAGAATCTACCAATACTGCTGTAGCGTGCCCTGATCCGGAAAATCCGGGCTGAGCAAGTAAATCGGCATGATAACTTACTCCGGTTGAATGATTGTCATCATTACAAGCCAGACCAAATAATGAGCAAACGGTTAAAATCAATAGTACATTTTTCATAGTTATTTGAATTTCTAATTAATTTTTAAGTCGATCAAGTAAAAAAACCTTTGAATTAAGCAATTGTTCAAGACATAAAGTCTAATAAAACGAAGGCAGAGAGAAATTATGATGAATTTCTTGAAAAAATTAACTTTGTCTCGAAATTCAATTGAGGTCTCATAGTTCAATGGATAGAATAGAAGTTTCCTAAACTTTT